>CAJWLW010000043.1 GCA_913042885.1 uncultured Lentisphaeria bacterium
GAAGTTTTATGGCACGTCGACTGCATCACAGGCGATATTCGACGCCAATCGGGATATTTTGTCAAACCTGAACCACGTCCGCTCGGGGATGATGCTCAAACTTCCCTGAATGCGCTGGCCCGCAGTGCGCCAGGCAACCGGCCCACACGGCAGCACCGAATAGCTGCTGTTGCTCCCGGGCCCTATGAGGGTTCCTACTTATGAAGCTCTTTAACTTCTTCAAACCCAGTCAGGCCGGCCTGCTCGAACGCAAGGGCACCGTGCGCAAGCGCGAGGCAGATGCCCAACAGGCGCGCAAGCATGTCATCACCCGCAGCATCGGCCCGCTCGTCATCGTGCTCGGTCTGTGGGCCGCCTGCTCGTTCTGCTTCCTCTATGACCCGCTGAGTGGTTCCGTCGGTTACGTCGAGGGCCAGAAGGCCAGCGAAACGATCTACGCCGAAGTCGATTTCCAGTATGTCAACAATGAGGAAACAGAGGCACGAAAGCGCGACGCCCGCGCACGTGTCCGCGATATCTTCCGAATCGAAAACAGCGCCAACGTCGCGACCAAAAAAAACATCCGAGAACTGGTTTCCTGGCTCTCTGAAGTCCGCACCGGCACCACTGACCCCGGCCAGAATTCCCGGCTGCGCCAGGAGCAGATCGATGCGCTCAATATCATCATGGATGATGACTCCAAGCGGGAGGCGCTCGAATCCAACCTCAACGTGCTGATCCGGGAAGCGATTGTCGATGCGGACGTCAAACAGGAGTTTTTCGACAAGTACCAGAAGTATCAGTTCGTCAACGAGATCGCCATCGATATCGAAGGCAACGTGCCGAAGTTGATCAACCTGAATTCTTTGCAGACGCCGCAGAGTATCGCCCGCCAGATAATCACCAATTCTGCCGAGGCCTTTCCGCACTTGCTGAGCGAGGTTCAGGAAGAAGCGGCGATAAGCGCCATCGGTCAGTCGATCGTGCCGAATCTGATGGCGTTGGAGCCGGAAACCGAAGCAGCTCGCCGTGCCACCGTTGCCCGTGTGCCGGAGGTCATCGAGTTGGTGGGTAAGGGCAATGCATTCATCAAGAAAGGCCAACTGATCCGTCCCAGCGATCTGGCCCAACTCTACGCCCATGAGATCGCCAAGGAAAACAGCCGCGGCGATACCGAGTATCTGTTGTCTACTATATGGGCACTGGCTATAACGATGCTGATCATTCTCCTTGGCGGCATGCTTATTTATCGCATGCGTCCGGACATGTTGAGCAAGGACATGATTCTCATCGCCCTGGTGATCGCCATAACCATGTTTGTGGTCCGCGGCACGGAAATTATTTCATGGTCAATCCACGACGGCAGGACGCTGCTGGTCCTCCCGGGGTTGCCGGTCGCGCTGTCTGCCGTCCTGTTGAGTATTCTGCTCAATGAGAAGGTCGGTATCGTCGTTGGTATTTTTCAAGGCATGCTGTTGGCTGTCCAGAGTACCGAACCGCTGCAAATACTCCTGCTTGCGATGGCGGGTGGCACCCTGGGCGCCGTATCCGTGCGCCACGCCCGCACCCGCATCCGCACCTTCCGCGCCGGGCTCGTGGTTGCTATAGCGATCTTTGTCGTTGCCACTTTCTTCATGCTCAAGCAATCGGCGCCGATTGTCAATTACCTGTGGATTCTCGGCATCGCCCTGGTCAACGGTTTCGCCACAGTGCTGCTGGCCAATCTGCTGCTGCCAGTCTTAGAATCGCTGTTCGGCATAACTTCGGACATCACGCTGTTCGAGCTCGGCGATCTCAATCACGCCCTGCTCAAGCGCCTTCAGCTGGAAGCCCCCGGCACCTACCATCACAGCCTGATGGTCGCCACCCTGTCGGAGCACGCTGCTGAGCGCATCGGTGCGAACTCCCTGCTGTGCCGCGTTGCCAGCTATTTTCACGACATCGGCAAGCTGTCGAACCCGCTGTACTATACGGAAAATACAGCTGGAAGCAGTGACCGGCATGCCGATTTGACACCGCGCATGAGTGCTCTGGTCATCATCAACCATGTCAAGGAAGGGTTGGAGATGTCGGCCCGGCACAAGTTGTGCAAACCGCTGCGCGATACGATCGCATCGCACCACGGCACCAGCCTGGTGGTTGCCTTTTATAATCGCGCCAAGCAGGAGGAAACCAAGAACAAACCCGTACATGAGGAGGACTTCCGCTATCCCGGCCCCCTGCCCCGCACCAAAGAGGCCGCGATTATCGCGTTGGCCGACTCCTGTGAGGCCGCCTCGCGCTCGCTTGAAAAGCCGACGCCTCAGAAAATCGACTCTCTAATATCCGAGATTTTCAATAACCGCATCGTCGACGGGCAGCTAAAGAAAGCCGAACTCACGATGGGAGAAGTCAACGAAATCGAACTGTCTATCAAGCAAAACCTCACTACCATGCTGCACGGCCGCGTGGCCTATCCCAAGCTCAAAGAAAATGAGAGTAACTTTATCGAAACGTCTCAGAAAGCATCCGCTGCGGGACCGGCGGCTGATGTTGCGGGTGATAAAGCGGGCGCTCAGCCTAAGCAGTCTGGACCAAAAATCGAATCCCGGTGAAACGCTCGCCGTCGTTCTGGTCGATACCGCCACAATCACTGCGCTCAACAAATCCTTCCTCGACCACCATAACCCGACCGATGTCATCACCTTTGATTATCGTGACGACGCGCAGACCGATAACGCGGTAATCGGCGAAATTTTCGTCTGTGTCGATGTTGCGCTCACCTGCCCGCGGGCCAAATCGTTGGGCGACGAAGTCTGTCTTTATATCGTCCACGGCATCCTGCACCTCTGCAACGACAACGACGTTGCCGCAGAGGACCGTCGACGCATGCATCGCAAACAGAACACGATTATGCGGCAATTGCGGAAAGATTTTGTGCTGGCCGACATTTTTTGAGCAACCAGTAATCCGCCAGAATACCCAATACAGACTGGTAACGGATTGCCGGGGTTCCAGCAGGAGAACTGGACACAGCACCGCGCCTGACCTACTTCGCTTCCAGGATCATCTCACGGAAACAGGCAAAGAGATAACTCGGGTCGTGGGGGCCAGGACTAGCCTCGGGATGATACTGCACGGCAAACATCGGGGCGCTACGGTGACGAACGCCTTCGATGGTCTCGTCGTTGAGATTCGTATGCGTCACTTCCAGCTCCGTTTTGCTCAAGCTGTCGGGGTCGATCCCGAAATTATGATTCTGTGAGGTTATTTCAACGCCGCCGGTGTCGAGACGGCGCACCGGATGGTTGCAACCATGATGGCCGAACTTCAGGCGATACGTGGAAGCGCCGCAGGCCAGACCAAGAAGTTGGTGCCCCAGGCAGATACCCATGATCGGAACCTTGCCGATCAATTCACGCGCATTGTCGACCGCATACTCAATCGCTGCAGGATCAGCCGGCCCATTGGAAAAAAAAACGGCATCCGGCTGCTGCGCCAGGACATCGGCCGCAGTCGTTTCGGCGGGAACGACCGTGACATCCATCTGCGCCAGCCGCAGGTTGCGCAGGATATTCCATTTGATGCCGAAATCATATGCAACCACCTTCAAATCGCACGGCGGCAACTCATCCGCAATGCCCCAGGTCATGGTCTTCGCACCGTCGACATCCCAGGTAAAGGGCGACTGGCAGGTGACCCGCGCCGCGTAGTCCTGGCCGTCCAACCCTTCCCAGTCGCGGGCGCGGGCAACGGCGGTATCCACTGGCGTGTCACCGGTGACACAGAGGCAAGCCTTCAGCGTGCCCTGGTTGCGTAGTTTCGTAGTCAGCGCACGGGTGTCGATGCCGGCGATGGCGGGGATACCGTGGCGCACCAGGTAGGCCGACAGTGATTCGTCGGCACGCCAGCTCTCCGGTTCGTTCATTTCATGGACGATGAAGCCGTTGGGATACGCACTGCCGGACTCGGCATCGGCGTTGTTAACACCGGTGTTGCCGATTTCAGGGTAGGTCATGGTGACGAACTGACCGTGATACGACGGATCGCTGAGGATCTCCTGGTAGCCGGTCATGCCGGTATTGAAGACGACTTCCCCGACACGATCGATCTCAGCGCCGACCGAATGGCCGCGCATCACGGTACCGTCTTCGAAAGCGAGAAAGGCCCGGCGCGCACGGTGCGCTTTCCAGTTCCACGACATCTATTTCTCCTTCATATAATCTGGTTTTGTGTCTGCAGGATGTTGCGAGTCAACAGCATTCGGCTGATCTTGCGCTCATCGGCATCGAGGATATGGACATCAAGCCCGGGGACCTGGACATTCTCCATGGATTTCGGGATCCGCCCGAGCACCTTGGTGACGTAGCCGCCGATGGTATCGTATTCCTCGTTATCGGATATGTCCACACCGAGCAGTTCATTGACTTCATCGATGGGCATGCGGGCATCGATTTCAAAGGCGCCGCCGGACACGGTCTGATGCGCTGGCGGCTCGTCAGTGTCGAATTCATCCTGGATTTCGCCGACGATTTCCTCAAGGATGTCTTCGATAGTGACGATCCCGGAGGTGCCGCCATACTCGTCGATGATCACGGCCAGATGATTCTTTCGCTGGCGAAACTCATCGAGCAACTCACCGACGTTCTTGGTCTCCGGCACGAACACGGGTTGCTGCATGATCTGCTCGACATTGTCAGCCGCGGCCAGGCGAGAATCATCGAGCAGGTGCTTGGAATAAATGACGCCGACAATGCTGTCCACGGTGCCGCGATAAACCGGGATCCGGCTGTGACCGCATTCGACAATATGCGCCTTGGCCTCGCCGATGGAACTGATAATATTGAGCGCGTCGATGTCGACTCGCGGTGTCATGATCTCCTTCACCAGAGTCTCGTCGAGGTCGAAGATGCCGCGGATCATGCGACGCTCGTTGTCTTCCAGACTACCGCCCTCCTCCTCCTCGGTGGCATCCTGCTCCACCAGGGACATGATCTCGTCCTCTGTCGTGGCGCGAATCTCCTCGTCCCCGTTGTCGCGGGCGCGGGCCAGCCGGTCCTGAAACGTGTTGATCGGTATGGCCGCGATGCGAAAGGGCCCGAGCAAGGGCGCAGAGACTTTCAGAATAGACCAATGATAGGCAGCCGCCCAGTGCCCGACGGTTTCGGAGATCAGAAAAAGAACAACGACGAAGCCAAGCGCTGCGAATACAGCGTTGGATGCCGGCACCCCGACCTTTAGCAACATGTTCTGACTGGTTAGAGCGAAAAGGCTGAGATTGATGAAGGAAAGCACGCGGATCGCGATGCGATAGTCGTCGCGATGATCCAACCAAAGCTCCGCACGGTCAATCAAGTCTTCGTGCTTCGATTGCTCCAGTTTACGAATACCAGCGCGGCTGAGGTCGGACAATGCAGCCCAGACCGCGGTCAGCCATGTTCCGATGACGATAGTGACGGCTATGATCCAAAAACCAGGGTCCATAGGGGGAGAGAGTTCAACCTCCGGACGGATTATGACTGGCGCGCACAACAACCGTCTCCTTGCACCACCGGTAGAAGCAATGCAAAAGTCCGGGATGTCATGATCATAGGATGATCATGATTTCGACCCGCAATATGGCAGGTCGCGTCCGCGACATGTAATATAGAACTAGAACCTTGCCTGTCCACGTCAATTGCGCAGACACTTCTGTGCATCTTTTCGCTGTGGCGCATTCCTGGCCGTGGAATCAAATCGTACGGGAATTTATCCAGAGTGGCGCGAAGTCGTCGATATGCAGTGGTGCAGAAGCGTATCGTCCCACTTCTTGATATTTGTGCCCGGTGCCGCTCGTACCGCCCATTATTCCTTTGCGCCGGTCAACTTCCGTTTGTACCAGACAATTCCTGAGTACACAGAAATGCACCCACGAAAATTCAAGTCACCATTCCACACTACGAGCAGAATACGAAACAGTGTTCATCGGCCTGAATCTCCCGGATCCCGTCGGGTCTGAGCGCCAGGAATGCCGCACAGTCCGCGGCACGGCCGGCGTGAAAGCGGTTGCCAATCAGCAAAAGGCCACCAGGTGACAGTTCTCTGGCAAAGCGCTGCCACACATCCCGCATGACATCGGGACGGTTCAACAGCGGGCCGCCGATCAGTCCGTTGCACACAATCAGATCCATTTTCTGTCGCCACGCCAAACTGTGGAAGTCACCGGCTAAAAAGTCGACTTCGACCTGATCGTCAACGATCGGGTATTCGTACTTTGCGTCTTTTTTCTGGAATGCCCATTCCAAATAACTTGTGTCGCGACGGCTGGCAACCCATGATTCCAGCGGTTCCAGAGTTATCCCGACAACCAGCGATCCCGGCGGCAGCAACGTCGCCAGCTCCCAGGTCCCCTGCCCTGTCCCGCACGCGTAGTCCACGGCAAACCTCGGTTCCCCACTGTGCTGCAACCAGTCGCGCAACGCCCGTTGCTGTTCGGGATAGCGCCCGGCTGTTGTGCCATGCTGTAGCGGCGCGGCCAACACACAAGCCAGCGACCACAAATCCTCGGACGTCCAGGTCAATCGTCCGGCAACCGGCGGTGGCAACGTCGCCCATAGGTCTGGCAGCGAGGCCGGTGGCTGGCGCAGGCTGGCAGGCACCCAGGCAGAAAACGCATCATCCTTGAAGGTCCCCGGTAGCACGTCGCTGAGTACGGAAGCCAGGTCCCAGGCATATTCGGAGACGGGAAGAAAGTGCTCGTAGACTGATCGGATAGCGTCCGTCAGAATCAATCCGGGCGCCCAGAACGGCAGTGGTGCGTGCCGGGCAAAAAGCGTTTCACGCTGGGCCCACTTGTCGTTGAACAGCGCCAGCCGCGTCTTTTGGTGATTGCTCATTCCGGGTCGAGCTTGCGTTCCAGGGTCGATCGCGAAATTCCCAATACCCGGGCAGTCTGGCGTTTGTTATTGCCGGTGAGGCCATAGACATACTGGCAATGTCGGCGGACAGCGGTCTCGAGTGTCAGGTCGTCGCTATCGGGCACCGGCGGTGCAGGTTCGCTGTCAGCGCGACTTTGCGGTGCACGGTTCCGGGCACTGCCCCGTTGGTCGTCGAGGATGACATGCTCCGGCATGACGGTGTCGCCGGTGGTGAACAGGACGACCGTCTGAATGACGCGATGCAACTCACGCAGGTTTCCGGGCCACTCGTAGGCCTTGAGCCGATCCAGCGCATCGGGATCGATGCCCGTGATTGTCTTGCCGGCGGCAGCAGCTGTCCGGTTCAACTCGCCGGCTATGAGGCCGTCGAGATCTTTTCGACGCTGACGCAGCGGCGGCAGAACCAGCGTCAAGCCATTGAGGCGATGATAAAGATCTTCGCGGAATTCCCGGGTACGTGTGAGTTGACGTAACGAGCGGTTGGTTGCAGAGATTATACGCACATCTGCGTAGTGCGTGACTTCGGCACCGAGTCGCTCAAACTCCCCATACTCAATGGCGCGCAGGATCTTGGCCTGGGCCATCGGGCTCATGTCGGCAATCTCATCGAAGAACATGGTGCCTTTGTGGGCGACTTCGAATTTGCCGCGGAGTTGATTGGTCGCACCGGTAAACGCTCCCTTCTCATGCCCGAACAACTGACTTTCCAGGAGCGTATCGGTCATCGCGGAACTATTGAACGAAACGAACGTTTCTGCGGCACGCTCGGAGGAATTATGGATGGCTTGTGCCAGCAGCGTCTTGCCGGTACCGGTTTCGCCCTCCAGCAGGATAGGAATATCGGCATTCGCCGCTTCCCGCGCCAGGGCCAGACAGCCCTGCATATCAGGGTCTTTACTGATGAAATCGTCGAGGACGAATTTTGCGATGCGTTTGCGATCTTTCAAACGGCGTCTCGTTCGCGATCAGTCGCTGTCGTCCTGGCCGGGCACATGCTTGACCAAAACTCCGTGGAAACTGCCGACCGCAACCTTGCTGGAAAATCTCAGCGGCACGCGGTATTCGTCGTCCGACAGCCAGATTCGCAGTTTCGCATCCTTGCTCTTGCGAAACACACCACCGACCTTCGAGACATCCGGTTCCAGCAACCACGCGGTGACTTTCCCGTCACGGGTCATCAGACGTGTTTTCTCGACGGAATCCAAGCGGCCGGATTCGCAGCGCTTGCCGTCGGTCACCAGAAACTCGTGGTCGGTTGTTTCGTCCGTGTCGATACAGCGGAAGGCGTACATCACCGACAACGGATCGAAGGTTCCGGGTTCGATAGCAACAGGAGTACGGGTACGGTCGTAGTTGGTGTACTGCGAGGTCATACTTTCCCAGTCAAAAACCACTTTGATATCACGAGTACTGCCGCCCTCCTGCTGTTTCTTCCGGTAGTAGAGCGAGCGCGAAAAATCGGCCGCGGCGAAACCGTCGATACGGTCACGTACTTTATAAACAGCGTCGACAAAGGGGTTGGTTCTGGCAGTCATGACGAAGTGATAGGCTTCTTCCCCATCGACTTCGGTCATTGGCAGGACTTTGAAGGTGACTTTTCCCGCTGGGACAACACCCCATTTCAAATGGTAGGTCAGGCTCTCGCCCGGAAAGAACGGGACATTTTCCGCAGAGATGTTTGAAGGGAGGACAACTGCGGCGAAAACAAACACTGCGCAGAGGCAAAACACACGGTTGATCATATGCAGTCCGGCTTTGCGAATGACATTCGTTTGCAGAAGTACCGGAATGCAGCGACGTGCAACCGGCGGGAAGCGGTTACAATTATCCAACTCCGGGCTCTTGTCAATACCGCTCACTCCGGCTTGTCGTCATAATTTTCCCGGACATCGTCCCCGATCAGACGCCGTTCCCGGAGTTTCGCGTACTTGTTGAACGTGGCAAAGGCGGTGTTGACCGCGATCACCAGTCCGGCAATACCGTCAAGGAACCCGAGGCGCAACACATAATCCCGCACAAACCCCAGCACCGGATTGCCGATCAGCCGCACCAGTGAGCAGCGGCATCCCCGTTGCTCGAGGTCAGACGCGCCGATGGTTGAATACTTGTCGAGCGTCCGCAACTGATCGCCGATGTCCTCGTACGTATAATGATAATAGAAGTGCCGTAGACCCCCGACATCGCCATCGACTTCGACGCTGGCGTGCAGTCCGCCTTCCCAGCGACTGTGTTGCCGATTGTACAAGCGGATCTCGGAATCACGCCCCCAGGCACCATGTAAAATCCAGCGGCCGAGGAAAAACGTGCGTCGACGGACGTTGTAACCGAGGACCGAATCGTCCGCAGCCACTCCGCTGAGCAGTGTTTGGATTTCATTCGCCAGTGACGTCGAGATCTCTTCGTCGGCATCGATAAACAGGACCCAGTCATGGCAGCACTGGTTCTGGGCAAACTGGTATTGCTCTCGGAAGCCCGGCCATTGGCGCTCGATGACACGGTTGGTGGCAGCTCGGACGATTTCCAGAGTACCATCAGTACTGCCGGAATCAACGACAACCAGCTCGTCGGCAAAGGCAACACTGGCCAGGGCACGCTCGACCGTACGCGCATTGTTAAACGTCAGCATGTAGGCCGAGACTGGTCGCATACACGGGCTCGGTTGACTGGAAAGGGCAACCGCAATCGGCAACCTGATCCGAATTGGGTTGACGATTTTTTAACGAAAACGGTTACGGCTCTGCCGACTGTTCAGTACGTGGCGCGTCCGCCGGTCAGGTCGAAAACAAAGCCGGTGTTGAAGCTGGTCTCAGGCGACACGATGTAGGCCGCAGTCGCGGCGGCTTCTTCCAGCGAACCGGTGCGTTTCATGGGGATGCGGTCGGTCATGTACTTGACCATGGCGGGATCGGCAGCATCGACCATGGCCGTCTGGATCACGGCCGGTGCCAGGCCGTTGATCGTGACGCCGCTTTCGGCGTATTCCTTGCCCAGCCCCTTGACCAGGCCCACGACACCCGCCTTGCTGGTGGTGTAGCCTGCCATGCCGGGGTTGCCGTCCTTGCCGGCGATCGAAGCAACCAGCAGGATGCGCCCGTAGCCACGCTCGAGCATCGGCGGCAGACAATGTTTGGCCATCAGAAACGAACCGCGCAAGTTGACGTTGATCACCTGGTCGAACACGTCGACATCGTACTCCACCGCTTTGACGTTGGTCTGGCCGACGATGCCGGCGCAGTTAATCATTACATCGAGACGCCCGTGGGCATCCACGACCCCGGCAATGGCATGGCGCACCGATGCCTCGTCCCCGACATCGACAGCGGTGCCGCCGACGCTGCAGCCACGTTCTGCGAACTCCGCAACAGCGGCCTCGCGTGTGCTGTCGTTGGAGTCGAAGATACAGACTGTGGCACCTTCGCCGACGAGCCTATCGACCATTGCCTTGCCGAGACCGTCGGCGCCGCCGGTGACGATGGCAACCTGATCGCTGAATCGATTGAAATTCATTTGCTTGATCTCCTTTTTACTCGGCGGCAACACAGGTCTGCCGCTGGCTGCCAAGGCCTTCGACAGCGAGTTCGACGACGTCGCCCACACTGAGAAACTCAGGCGGATCCATCCCCAGACCGACGCCCGAGGGCGTGCCCGTGTTCAGAACGTCACCTGGTTCGAGCGTAAAAAACTGCGACAGATAGCGGATAATCTCGCAAACGTCGAAAATCATCGTGTTGGTATTGCCGCTCTGCTTGCGGACACCGTTGACGTCGAGCGACATCGAAAGGTTCATGGGATCGGCGAGCTCGTCGGGCGTCGCCATGAACGGGCCAAGCGGGTTGAACGTATTGCAGGACTTGCCCTTGACCCACTGTCCCCCGCGTTCGAGCTGGAAGGCGCGCTCGGAGACGTCGTGGGAAATGCAGTAGCCGGCGATGTGGTCGGCAGCCGCTTCCCTGCTCGCAACGTAGCTGGCGGTCTTGCCAATGATTACGCCAAGCTCGACCTCCCAGTCGGTCTTTTCGCCGTTGCGCGGGATCGTCACGTTGTCATACGGACCAATAACAGTGTTGGTCGCCTTAAAAAAAACGATCGGCTCCAGGGGAATCTCCAGGCCGGATTCGCGGGCATGTTCTTCGTAGTTCAGGCCGATGCAAACGACTTTGTACGGGCGTGCGACACAGGAACCGAGTCGGGCATCGGCGGGTACCTCGGGCAACTCATCACCACGGCTGGCAAGGATATCGGCGAGCTTCGCCAGTCCGTCGTTGTCGAAAAAATCACTATCCCAGTCACTGAATGCATCGGACAGATCTTTGCGGACACCGGAATCGAGCAGGACCCCGGGTTTTTCTTGGCGGAACTCACCGAAGCGGATCAGTTTCATTTCTGGACCATTGGCTGCAGGTTGACGTCAGAGTTGTCAGAATTGAGGGGCTAACGGTACCGCCACAAGCCTGAAAGTCAATGGAGATACGGGAGTGTTCAGGTATCAGATTTCAGCTATCGGAGAAAAATAAACTGTCACCCGCATCGCGATTCCATTACGACTGTGATTACGGGACGACACCTGCTATCTCATTCCCCCGACAACCCCGGGATCTCCATGTACCGTCGATTGTCCTGGCAGGCAATCTGGCCGCCATCGACGATGATGGCTTGCGCGGTTATGAAGGATGAATCACGGCCAAGCAGGAAGGCAATGACGCTGGCGATTTCGCCAGCATCGCCGTAGCGGTCCATCGGGATCTGCCGAGTGTATGCGGCCTTGAAAAGGGGATCTTCGATTGAGAGGTCGCCGGGTGTACTGATGACCCCGGGGCACACGGCATTGACGCGAATTTCATCCGCCGCCAGCTCGCCTCCTGCCGTTCTTGTCAGGGCCAGCAGTGCCGCCTTTGATGCGTCATAGGCGCTGCAGCCCGTGCTTGAACGAAAGGCATTACGACTGACAACGTTGACGATAGCCCCACCGCCGGCTGCTGCCATGACGGGCGCGATAGCGCGAATGAGCGCGAACGGCGCCGTCACATTGACGGCAAAGGCAAGCTGCCACACGTCGTTGGTCAATTCAGTGATGCGTCCACCGGGCCAGATGCCGGCATTGTTGACCAGCCGCAAAATGGGGCCGTGCTGCTCGGTCAGTTCGGCAACCAGCGCGGTAATGGCATCGCCGTTGCTCAGATCGAATGACACCGGCAACACGTCCTCACCGAGTTCAGCCTGCAGGTCGTTCAGCGTATCTTCATTGCGATCAAGCGCGATGACACGACAACCGTCCTGCAGCAACCGTGCGGTAGTCGCCCGGCCAATCCCCTGGGCCGCACCAGTCACCAGTGCCAGAATTTTTTCATCAGCCGCCATCAACTCCTCCACGCTTCAGTTCTCAACATTTAACTGTTCAACCTTTCTCTCAACGCATCAACAGTCCGCCGTTGATCTCGACAATCTCGCCGGCCATGAACGAACTGCCGGGCGACAACAGTAGAAGCGCAAGATCGACGACCTCATCCGCCTGCCCCATCCGTCCAACTGGCGTCAACTTGTTCAACAAGGCAGCGACTTCCGGTGTCGCCCGGCCTTCCTGCATCGGGGTATCAACGACGCCGGGGGCAAAGCCGTTGACTCGAATCCCATGCGGCGCCAGCTCACGAGCCAGACCGCGCGTAAACGTGTGCACGGCGGATTTCGCTGCTGCGTAGGGCACAGTCCCGCCGCCGCCACCGGTATGGCCGGCAACCGACCCGACCGTGACTATGGCGCCTTCGCCCTGTGGAATCATCCGCCTCGCCGCCTGCTGGCAGCACAGAAAAACACTGGTGGCGTTAACCCTGATCATTTGGTCCCACTCCGACAACGGACATTCTACCACAGGATTCTTTTCCATCCATTCGCCGGCATTGCAGACAATCATATCAAGTTTGCCGCCGAAGGTTTCGTCGACAGTGGTGAACATCCGCTCAACGTGTTCCGGATCACCGACGTTCGCCTGCAGCACCAGTCCGCTGCCACCGGCACTGTCGATTTCTTCCTTGATCGCTTCGGCTGCAGCCTGGTTACGATTGTAGTTGATGCCGACGTTCGCTCCGGCACGGCCGAGTGCCAAGGCGATCGCACTCCCCATGCCCGAGCTGGCACCGGTCACGATCGCAGTCCGGCCTTTGAACCAATCTATGTTCGTCATCGTTGTGTACCCTTCATTTTTTGACCACGTCCTCGAACTCTTCGAACAGTTCGACACTGATCCCATCCGGGTCCAGGGCATAGACAGCGCGAGCGACGGTGACACCGCCACGGACCACGTCCACCGGTGGGTTGATCGAACCGTAACCGTCGGCAACGAGCTTTTCGTAGAGCGCCTCGACATCGTCAACCTCATAGGCGCAATGCGAGGATCCGACATAGTGATTGCGCTGTTCGCGTGGCGACGAAGGCGGGTTGATGTACTGGATCAGTTCGAGTATGAACTCATTCACCGGATGCCGCAGCAGCGCCGTGATGATATGCACGTTCTCGTAGCCGAGTATCACATCGTAGCTGGGCAGGTCCTTGCGCTCACTCACGCGAAGTTCCTCGAACCCCAGCGTATCCCGATAAAACTTCAGTGACGACTGAACGTCCGACACGGTGAACCCGTGGTGGTGAATCATTTTAACAGCCATAAGGTTTCTCCTGGTCATTCAATTAGCGGGTGGCGGATGCAAGTGGCAAGTGTGACTGTCACCTGAGCTATTAAACGCTCGGCGGCCCGACATTAAAGACAATCGTCTTCAAATCGCTCATGAAATCCAAAGTATGCCGGCCGCCAATACGGCCGACACCGCTGCTATTCGAACCCATGCCGCCGAAAGGCAGGTGATGCTCCCAGAAATGCGGCCAGTCGTTGACGACTGTGATGCCCGAATTCAGCTGTTCGGCCCATTCCCAGGCGCGGGTGACGTCCTTGGTAAAGACCGACGACGAGAGGCCGAGATCACACGCGTCGATATAGGCCCACGCTTCTTCGTCATTCTTGAAGCCGACGATCGGTGCGATCGGCCCAAAGGTCTCTTCCTTGTTCACCAGTGAATCGATCGAAAAATCGGTCAGCACAGTGGGTTCGTAGAAAAACCCGGGCCGATCCGGGCGGTCACCGCCAGTCACCACCGTTGCGCCCTTCGCAAGGGCGTCCTCGAGATGCGCCGTCATCTTGTCGACAACGCCCATGTTGTTTTGCGGCCCCATGTTGACGGACTCCTCTCGCGGATCGCCGAGGATCCAGTTCCCGGCCTGTTCGACCATCGCCTCGACCAGCGCGTCCTTGATGCTGTCGTGCACAAAAATGCGCTCGGCACAGGAGCACACCTGTCCGGCCGCATAGTAGCACGCCGCAGCTATGCACGGTGCGATTTCCTGTGGATCGGCATCCTCCAGAACCACGATCGGGCCGTTGCCGCCAAGCTCAAACAGTCGCGGCTTCAATCCACAGCGCGCAGTGATTATGCGCGCCGTCTGCGGACTGCCCGTCATGCCGACAGCGTGGGTGCCCGGATTCACGACCAGCTCGTCGCCCACTTCGGCGCCCGGACCGGTAATCAGATTGATCACCCCCGGAGGCAGCTCAGTAGCCGCAATGCATTTCATCAACTCGACAGCAGTCGCTGCTGCTGTCGGCGCGGGCGACCAGCACACGGCGTTGCCCATGACAATCGCGAATGGCAGATACTCACCGGGAATCGCAGCCGGGAAATTCCAGGGTGTCAGGCAGGTAACAACGCCGCGCGGCTGGTGGAAGGTCAGAACTCGTTTTGTCGCATCCGCACAGGGTTTCGTGTGTGCCTCGAAGTATTTCGCCTGTTCCGCAGCCACCACCCACGGCGTGTCCGACTCACCGGCCTCGTCGTTGGCTTCGCCGTGGAATGGCTTGCCGAGCTCTGTGCAGAGAATGTCACGGAGGTCTTCCCTGTGCTGGCCGATTACCTCCGCGACGGCTGTCGCCGCAGCGCACCGGTCCCACAGCGACACCTTGCGCCAGGACTTGGCCGCCTCGTTGGCAGCCGCAATAGCCCGTTGCGCGTCTTCGCGCCCGCCCTTTGCTATCTTCCCGAATGGCTCGCCGAGGGCTGGGTTGATGGCATCGTAGGTTTCACCGGAGGCAGCGTCGCACCACTCGCCGTTTATGTACATTTGATAGTTGTTCATTCCGCGTCCTGTAGAAAGTGGTTAATCACAATTTTGCAAGGCATAAGTTCCCCCAAGGTTGGGAGCTATTCAAGTCAATCAGTCACTCGCGTGGACAACACCCGGCCATTCGCGCCGGACGCAGTGAAGTACATAACTTCGCTGCTGCGCGTGTAGTGAATCAGGTGACAAATTGTTCCGGTGCCAGTAGTGGAACCACCCACGAAAGCGCCTACATGAATGTGCCTATCGTCGTTGCGTGTCTGTTGATTCAGCCGCAACTGATGTCAGTGAGTCTGCCGCTATTCCCGATGAGGACGCAAATCCATTGCGCCGTGCATTCCCCATGTTGTCCATGTGCAAGCAACGTGGATCTAACCGGTCGCCGCCTCACGCGCCCGATGCAGGTCTTCCACAGCCTTGGCGGCGCCGGCTCTGATGAAATCAAGTTCGTTGTTGCACTCGAAGTATTGGACCCCCTTATCAATCCAGTACCTGGCGCCGTCGTAATCCGCCGCCACAATCCCCCGGATGATATTACGACGCGCAGCAATGTCGAGGATACCGTTGACGGTTTCAAGGAAGCCAGGGTCCTGGTACTGTCCGGGGATGCCATAGGACAAACTCAGGTCGCTGGAACCGATGAAACAGATATCGATCCCGTCAACGGCCATCACGGCCTCGGCGTTCTCGGCGCCGGGCCGGGTTTCGAAATGGGCGATCGAGAACGTCTCGGCGTTCATTTCGTCGTACCAATCCGTTTTATCGACCGTCGCATAGTACGAGTTTCCGTAGCCGGTCGCACTGGCCCGCGAGCCGACCGGCGGAAACTTGATGTAATCGATCAACGTACGCATGTCATCCGCGGTTTCCGTACGCGGCAACTGGATCCCCATGACTCCCATCTCCAGCAGACGCGCTGTATCCGCCCGCGACAACTCCCCCAGCTTGCTGACAACCGTCAGCCCATGGTCGCGCGCGCACAGGACAAAATCGGCCAGGCGTGACGGATCAAACGAAGCATGTTCGTTCTCTAGAAAAATAAAATCGAATCCGGCATTCACGTACGCTTTCACGACCGACGGCCGCAGATGTTCGCACACGGTGGCACCGAACACAATGTCCCCGTCGTCCAGGCGTTGTTTCAAGGTCTTCATTGAGCTCCCAATTATCGTTCGAGGTTCATCTCTCATCTTCCATTTTAACCGGCGAGCAGCAAGCTATGCCGGTCCCGTATCCCCATCATGCATCACCGCCATCCGAGTATCCCTCGCCCGGACTGAACGATTGCTCCGGCGACCTCCTGTCCTGCATCTACCGCGGTCCTGAGAGAATCGCCCTGCGCCAGCGCGGCCAGGACGCCGCCATTGAATCCGTCTCCGGCACCGACGGTGACGTCGGCAGACCCGGGTTTGTGCGCCGCTTGATGCCCAAACGGTTCGTCGAATCCCTGCCAGGCGGCGCCTTCTGCACCGAGCTTCACAATAACGTCTCGCGGCCCGTGGTCCAGCACGAATCGGGTGATTGCCTCGGGATCGGTGCGATCGGACCAGGCGCCCAGCTCGTCCCCGGTGCCAATGACCAGGTCGCTCTGTCGCCATAGCGCATGCATGGCTGGTGGCTGGAGCGTTCTCAGCCAGCTTAGACCGCTGTCCAGCACGGTACGGGTGCCGTGCTCTCGCGCCGCAGTCAGCGCCAGCAGGATATTGTCATAGTCGTCCTGGGTGGCTTTCGTATGGGTCCCGATCAACAACCACGCGGCATCGTCGCATTGACTTGCAGCCAGCCAGTCCACCGGTGGCCCGACATATTGCAGACAGCCCAATCGTTTGCCCTGGTCATCGACGGCGGTCACCGCACTCATCGTCGAGGCCGTCGGCTCTCCAAGCAATCGCACGCCTGCCTCATCGAGCCAACGACGAGTCAACTGCCCGCTCATATCGGTGCCCACGGGTGCACTCAGGAAAACAGTCCCGCCCAGTTTGCCGATCACGTATGCCGGGGCAGCCCCGTTACCACCAAGCCCGACGTCTATCGGCAGCTGCAGCTCCGTGATCAGTTCCGGCGTGTATCCATCGATACCGTCCCCGGCACACCAATTTGCAGGTGCATTGCGTACGGTAATGTCGACGCTGACCGATCCGGCAATTGCGATGGTTGTCATTGAGTCTCGCCTTTTGAATGTGACAGACCACTTTCAACTCGGCCGATAATCCTCAGAAACGTGCAGGATCCCCAGCACGCCTGGATACATCAATCGGCACCCAAGTCCGCCATGTAGACACGGGTATTCGCCCCGTCCATGTTGTCCATCAGAAAATAGACAAATCGCCCGGTGCGGCTCAGCCTGGCACCGGACTGGGTGTAATGGTTCGAGTTCGGTGCCGGCGGGATAACCACTTTCCTTGAAGCCCACGGATCGGCAGCGGTGGTATCGATCTTGAAAATCCCTCGTGGATTCGAGAGCAGCAGCCACTTACCGGCGAGGCTGGGAGTCAACCCGTCGCCGAGATGGTCCAGGGTGTCATTGATCGGATCCCATGCAGCCACACCGCTGCTGCGCCCCTGGTACCGGATGTTGTAGGTGTGCATGTAAATTTTGTCTTCGCACATTGTGACCATGCACGGGTTCTGGATATTTTTCTCCTCGTACATCGACACCGGCAAAGGCTTTGTCTTCGCGGTGCCGTCGTCGTTAAAACTGCCGTCCCAATAGTAGATCGTCGCCCTGGCGCAGTCGTGACTGCCGAAGATCCAGGTCATCGTACCGTTTCGGGTCTGGGGGCCGCGATTGTAGAGCCATGAGTTTGCCGGGTCGGCACCTTCGTTGCATGTGCTCGCATGTATCAGTTTGAATTTTTCTTCGGCAAGATCCAGATAATACACGTTGCCGTGAAGGATGTTGCCCTCACCGCGCCTGTATCCGATCACACCGAACCCGCCGGTGTCGTCATTGCCAACCGACATCTGCCCGAGCGACATACCATCAGGCAGGTCATATATCTTGGTGTTTTCCGGGTTGGCTATCTCACGCAGGATCAACTGGTCGATTGGCCCGCTCTCCCTGGCATACGCCACGTACTTGTCGTTGACCGCAACCTGCCCGGACTTGTAGTGCAGGTGTCCCCAGACAATCTGGATCCCGGTCTTCGCGTCGTCACCGATCAGTTTCAACTCCTGCGTCTTCGTGTCGTACAAGTAGATTCGGCTGGCACCGTTTTTGGCGGCAGTAATTGCCGCGTAGCGCCCGTAAATCGACAGATGCAGCGGCCGGAATCCGTCGTCGGTCACCCCCATCACCAATACCGGCTTCTCGAGCAACGGGTAGACCTCGACTTGCCCAACCTGCTCCTGCGCCGCGGCATCGGCAGACATCTCCGCAGCTCGCGTCGCGGACGCCCCAAGGAAGACGGTCGTCGGCACGAGCATTGCCGTGGCAAGGGACATTACGCACAAATACAGTTTCTTCATTCCAATCTTCTCCAGGCCGTTTGGTCAGGTTTTGTCGGCGCGCTCAGCTGCCAATACGTCCATCACTGCCAGCAACTCACTGTCGCGTTGGGCTACCAGTTGCTCGTAGGTCATCCCGGCGATCTCGGCGTCCATACCGGCAATGAGCTTGGCCTTGACCTCGGGTGTGAGGCTGGGCGTACCGAGATCTGCCCACCAGTTTTCTATTTCCGGGCCAAGATGCTCGAAGTGATGATGCATCCCGCCGGGTCCGCCGGCAAGGTGCATGGTCAGGTGCGGTCCGATCAGCGCCCAGCGCAGCCCCAGGGCGTGCACGACGGCCGCATCGACATCTTCGACCGTGGCAATGCCGGCGTCGACAGCATGCACCGCTTCGCGCCACAGCGCCAACTGCAGGCGGTTGACCAGATGTCCCGGGACTTCCTTGCGCACGTGTATCGCGTGCTTGCCGTGGGCCTTGTAGAACGCCAGCGTCCAGTCGACAATAGCCGGGTCCGTTTGACGGCCGCCAAGAACCTCGACGAGCGGGATGATGTGGGGCGGGTTGATCGGGTGCCCTACAATGTAACGCTCCGGCCCGACGCGACCGTCCTGCAGCTCACTGATCAGCAACCCCGAGGTACTCGTTGCCACGACGGCGTCGGCCGGCAGCCCCGGTTCGAATGCCCGGTAGATATCCGTCTTTGCCTTCAGTGACTCCGGTCCGCTCTCCTGCACCAACTGCGCATCGCTCACCGCTGCCGCGGGATCAAGGACAAAACCCAGCCCCCCGGGATCCGCGCCCGCGACGGCGCGATCCGCGACGGCGGGCCACGCCTGGTCCACGAAAGCACGGACACGTGATTCCGCGTCCGGTGCAGGATCGCTGACAGTGACGGTCTTGCCACAAGCCAGGTAGTGCACCGCCCATCCGGAGCCAACTGTGCCGGCCCCAACGATGGCCACTCGCTCGACATTCTGCGGGTCAATCATTGTTCGTATACTCGACGTTCGGTGTTCAACATTCGACAGTGGTCAATGCCGGCGACAGTGAGTTCGCATCATCCATGGGTCGCCAGCCGCCACCGGTCAATTCGATTTTCTTGTCTGTGCTCACAATTGGGACTTTAACTGGGCCTGTCTGAAAGTGCCACATGTACTACTCCGTTAAGCGAGAGAAGGCCGGGGAAGTTTTATTTGGCTTTGCACCGTTTGGAGACACCCGTTCAACAAGCTCAGGTTGGGCGAGCAATAAAGCCAACGTGGAACTGAAGAGCGGGAAGAGGGATTACGCTTGGGCGTCTGCCCACGTCTGAAAATCGCTCGTGCGCCACGTATATCGGGGTCGATATCCCAGCATCTTCGTCGCCTTGTCATATGACCACAAGCTCGCATGCCCCTCGAGCGGCTTCTGTATGGGGACATCCGGAAAGTGTTCGGCAATGAGCTCTCGGGATTCGATCTTCGAGCAGGTGTCGTCGCCGGTGATCAGATACACCTCGTGCCCGATGCAGTCTTTCTCGACAGCGAGACGGAAGGCCGTTGCGGCATCCCGGGCATCTGTGAAACACCACAAAATTTTTTCGGGCGGCGGCGGCCCGGGGACCGGCCAATCCCCGGCGTCCTCAATCGTCTTGCAATAGCGCTCGGACCACAGCTCCTCGACGGAAAATTTCTGCGCCCAACCCGAACTGACAGCCACTTCAGCTCCAGGCCGATCGACGTACCAATTGTTGCTGATGCGCAAGCAAACCGTCTGCAGCCCGTAGCGGTCGGAATACCGCTTACAGGTTATTTCGCCGAGCAGCTTGCTGAGCCCGTATTCGTCCTGCGGTTCGGCCGGATGCGCTTCGTCGAGCGGCAGGTACTGCGGCGTCAGTTTGTGCTTCTGAAAGGAGAATCCGGTCGCCGCACCGGAAGAGGCGAAAACAAACCTCGGCACTTCGGCTCGAACTGTCGCTTCGAGGGCGTTGACCGTTCCCATCACGTTGATGTTTATCAACTGCTCGGGAGTGGCGCGCCCCGGTCCCGGCACAGCAGCCAGATGAACGACCGCCTGCATTTCATGACAGGCCGCCGCGAGCCCGTCCAGATCCATAATTTCGCCCTGGACAAACGTCACGCCCGCTACTCGCGGTGCCGTGCGACTGTAGCAGGTCACAGAATGCCCGGCGCCCAGCAATTCACGCAGGACGTAACCACCGATCGTACCGCTGCCGCCAGTTACCAGAATGTCCATATTATTAACCTGAGTTATTTCTGCTACGTGGTTTCTGTGTCCAGGAATCCATGATCTCGCCATTCATCGCCACCGCCTCACCATGGATCAGATTGGACTGCCGATCGAACGCAAATCGTGTGTAGCCTATGCGGTAGTCACTGGCCACGCGAAATCGATTTGCCTGCTTCATTAATCCGGGCCAGGCAATTTTATCCGCGCCGGTCATCACCTGCATCAGTTGCGGGTGCCGACTGCGTTCGTAAACGTGATGGTGGCCACAGAGGTACAGATCGGTCCGGGCCTCGATGAGCATTGGCAGCAGTACCCCGGATTGACCGGTCAACTCGTCATAGCGCAGCGACGAATCCGTGCTGTGGTACACGTACTTCGACATGAAGATCGGCCAATGCCCAACGGCGATCGATACCCTCGTATTGCGTGGCTTTGACAGATGCCGGCGCAGCCATCGGTGTTGCGCAGTGCCCGGTGGGAAGGCACCATGATGCATCACTCGGCAGGTACCGACTTCTTTTGCGTTGTATTCGCCGACGCGCATCAACAAGTCCAACATCACCAGGCTGATATCGCCGAAACTTGCCGCGTAGTAGGCACGTTTTCCAGCACGGCCAACGTGCTTGCAATAGAGATCCAGCGACCGGCCCGGACGCGACTGATCATGATTTCCAGGCGTATGGAACATAGGACATTCACTGGCGAGCGGATCGACGATCCGATGATAATCCCGCCAGCACTGAGCAATGAATCGACGCTCGTCATCGTCAACCGCACCCGGAGTATTGTCACCCGAGTTGATGACGAAGTCGGGCTTCTCGGCGCGCACCTTGGCAATCAACTCCTCAACCTGAGCGTTATGGTTATCCGCGTCGGTGGGTATCTGGCCGACCTGCATATCGGTAATATGAATCCACCGGGTAATGGATCGACGTGCTGGCTTGGACATGTGGCTCCACTTGGTTGACTGGGTGGCGAACGCGGAGGCATCGCGGTACTCCTGACCAAGGATGTACAACCTCTGCGATTGATTAGCGCAGGAATCGGCCGCCATTGATATCGAGGATGGCGCCGTTGAGGAAACTGGCGGCGTCGCTGGCCAGGAACGCGATGGTTGCCGCCACCTCCGCAGCCTGGCCATTGCGCTGCACCGGGGTTTCTTTCCGATACTCCGCCATGCGTTCAGGCGTCGTGAACTGCTCGTGGTGCTCGGTCTCGATGACGCCGGGCATCACCGAGTTGGTCCGAACCTCCGGGGCCAATTCACGAGCCAAAGTGCGAGTGAGCACCTGCAGGCCGCCCTTGGCTACGGCATAAGCGCCGGCACCATTGGCACCGCCGGTCTGAACCGACAGGCTCAGGTTGTTGACGATCGCGCCATTGCCTGTTTTGCGGAGGTGCGGAATGGCCTGCTGCGTGACCAGGAAGGTCCCGGTCAGGTTCGTCGTGATCACCTGATTCCAAAGCGCCAGCGAGCAGTCTTCAATCTTCGCCCGTTCAATGGGTGAGCCGGCGTTGTTGACCAGGATGTCCAGTCGACCGGCCGCCTCAACTGTTTTGTCAACGGCCGCCGCCACCTGATCAGCATCTCCGATGTCGGCATGCACGAGAACACCTTCGCCGCCGCTTTCGCGGATTGTATCGAGCGTGTCGGCGGCACCATCTGCGCTGTTGTTGTAATGCACCCCGACAAAGGCTCCCCGCCCGGCCAGGGCAATAGCCGTTGCCCGGCCAATGCCGGTGCCAGCGCCGGTCACTAGAGCAGCGCGGTCTGCAAAATCCTTTTCCATGAGATCCCTATATCCTCGTGAGAAAAAAGTTCAAAGTTCCGCCTCTAAGGTAAGCTCGAACCATGAACCATCAACCATCGTGCCCCTTCAAATCGACAACTCGACAACCTTCGGCCTACTTCGATACATTGGGCAAGAACCGTGCCGGACCGTACGAGCTCGGTGCAGAGACCGTTGACGTGATGTTCATGTATCACCTGATTCTGCACGAGGGCAACCATTCGCACAGTGCGAACCGCAAACGGCGGATCGCTCTGGACGGTGACGCGTGGAAAACCATGGGCTGATCGAAATCAACCCGGCAACACCGAAGTTGTCAACCCGGGCGAAAATGGCGGAAAAAGCCACAACTTGAAGTACCATTGAACATTCATCTTGATCATTCATCTTACGCAACTCATCGAACTGTGACTTCGATGAGGGAAGAAAGCTGAAAAGCCCAACAGCCTGGCAAGGAGCAAAACCAAATGAGCAATACACCGGAACTGCTGTTCGATACCAAATCCATAGTCGGCGAGGGGCCGATCTGGGACTTCGAGAACCACGTTCTTTACTGGCTCGACATCTTCGGGAAGAAGTTACATTTTCACGATCCATCGACCGGCAGCCACGAAGTCCGAGAGTTGCAGGAGTTGGTCGGGACAGTGGTCTGCCGACAATCAGGCGGTC
>CAJWLW010000044.1 GCA_913042885.1 uncultured Lentisphaeria bacterium
CGGCGCTGCCGTCGTAATCTCGGCCATGAGTCAGAATCCTGGTTGTAGATGATTCAATTGTCTAATGTTGTGTTGGACGCGGCTCGGTTTAAGGTGTTCGCGTAGACGTAAATTGTCAATGGGACACGTGACCGGATCGATTGAATATGCGTGATTTAACACGGTTGCCCTCACGGTTCGTTGCAGGCCGCGAAGGCAACAGGAGCAGTAGAGAGAAAAACTCCCTCTATCCCGTTGGCCTGCATGAATGCGTTCAGCTTTTCTTCGTACTCATCCATTGCCATTATACCCCCAGCAGATCGACTCCGCACCCCGGTTGGCAACGGCAGCTCCTGACGGGCATCCAGGCTGCCGTTTATGTGTATCGCATGCACCAAAAAAGGGGTTGTTTCGCAGGCGGCCACCGGCAGTCGGTCAACCCCGGCACGGCAGTCAGGGAATATAGTCCTGGGTGTTCCTGTCCAGCCCACGCATGTCATCGGCGCCGGAATTTACATAGGGAGTCTCGACCGCCGCGACGTGCAGATCGACAAAAAATGCATTGCCCATCCCCTCCCGGTGGCGATCCGCATACCAGTAACCAACGTCCCCGAGATTGGCGTAGTTCCACCAGTAGTAGCTGCCGGCCTCGGCAAGCAATGCCGTCACCTGCGGATAGGCGAAGTCTCCTCGCCTGCGGTGAAGGTAACCGTTATAATCGGTGATGCCGCAGTTGTAGCCGTACCCGAATTCTCTCGGCCCCAGGCACGAGCCGCCGTTATACGGTCCCGGGTACGGGTGCCCGGTGCAGTCGAACCATCCGAAACTGGATATAGACGGGCACTTCAGCAGGTCCCAGAACGCTTCCTTCCCGATGACCCGGGATTCCTCGATTTGCCAGAACCACAGTTGCGGCCAGGTACCCCAGTTCGGATAGGAATCATTCACGTCATGGTAGTACTCCATTACCAGTGACAATTGTTTCAGGTTGTTGATGCAGATGATGTTTCTTGCCGACTCTTTCGCTCTATTCAAGCCCGGCAGCAGCATCGACACCAGGATCGCGATAATGGCGATAACGACCAACAACTCGATCAGTGTGAATCTCCGATTGTGATTTCTGGGAATCATGCGATATACCGTACAGTCTCCGATGCCGATTTTCGACTCCGCCTCGAGCCAAACGCGGTGTGCTGCTGAATCCACAGTGTTGGGCGTACTATGGACGGCGGCGAATGCCAATAAAGTGGTTCCGTGTACGGCAATTTCTGTACCCGGTCACCGTTCCGAGGCTGTCACCCAAATTTTTTGTCTCCATAAAAAAGCGCCGGTTGTCAAGCCAGCGTCAGCCGCACCTGCCGAATGTCCCAGGGAGACAACTCCAGGGCCACACTTCCATCCTGCACAGGCAGGTTCGACTTGTGGTCGCCCGCCAGCGTCGTGCTCGACGCAGCTGCAATCGGAGCAAACATGGTGAGAGATGTCGGCACCTTCCGGTCACACGTATTGGCCAGGCGCAGCAGCAGTGCACCATCGTCGTACCGGCAGGACAGCAACTCTATGTCGGCCCTGTCGAACTGGACAAGGAACTGGGAAAATGATTTCTTCGCGTGCACGCGCTCGATGAAACACGGCTGTGCCCAGGCGCGGGCCTGCATGATCGGGTTCTTCTGAACAAGCCCCACAGCGTAACGAAACTGCCGCGCCGGCTCGTTTTCCATGATCAGGATATTCGACAGCGCGGTGCCCTCACGAATGTAGAACTGGTTGCCTTCGTTCAGGAACACAACCTCTTCCGCGACCAGCACATTCGGGCTGTAAATGCGATCGTGCGGAAACGGCTCGAGTACGTTGAAGTGGGACGACCATACCTCCCCCCGTTCTGCGAGCTCGAACCGGACGCCAAGGTGATTGCGCCATTGATCTCCGGCCAGCGGCGGCACCTCGAGCACTTGCGTTTCACACGTCAGTGTGGTCGCACCGCTGTCGAGCGAAACGCGCGTCGTCATCCGGCACGCGTCGCCGACCGAGATCTCGAATTCGATTGTGCCTCGCAGCGGACTCCTCAGCAGCACCGTCGAGTTGCTGCA
The DNA here is from genome assembly GCA_913042885.1 of uncultured Lentisphaeria bacterium. The sequence goes on from CAJWLW010000044.1 coordinate 2,070, forward strand.
GACCGGTGCCGGAGAGTCCGGGAAATAGAACGCGTGGCTGGCGCCCGACAGCAGTTCCTTGCCATCGTCCTTGCGAACCAACCGTTGCAGGGTGCCGCGTTCCAGGTCAAACTCGGCACGAACAAGTCCGTTATCCAGGAAATCCGTGCCTGCCGCAACCGGGTCGGCTCCGCTACCAGCGGTTGCAGCAACATTCGGGTCCGTGAGTGTCAGGCATCCGTACGCGGGCAAAGACACCCGCACATGTCTGTCCTCGTGCCCCGGTAAACTGATGATTCGCTCGCACGCCGGCGCAAAGTTGTAGAAGCGGTAGGCGTTACCGTCCGCATCACTTTTCAGCCAATCCCGAATCAGCTCGCCGGCTCGCGATTCCGCCGCCGCCATCAATTGATCGGTCACTTCCTTGACGGGCCGGTGGTCGGTCGGGCCGAGGTACTCCGCGACAGCGAACAGGCCACGCCGCGCCTCTTTCGCCAGCGGACTGTCGCCGGGCCCCTGGAAGCCGCCCGCCTGGAAGTACGGCACGATGTAGGTACCGTGCCCCTGGTAATGGCTGAGAGCTTCCCAGTTACGCTCGTGCTCGGCGGTGCGATAGTCGCCATTCCCGGTAATCGCCGCCACCGCATCAAGCAGCTCGGCAGCCGCGAACAGGCTGCTGGTGCGCATCGAGTTGATGCAGTTGCTGTTGTAGTTGCCGGTGTACGCCTGGTAAAAATCCCAAATGCCGAGATTGATGAAGCTGGCATCGCAATCGAACTCGCTCATGTAGAGTCGCTTATCCGGCGCCGGCGCTTTCTTGGTGCTGCGAAAGTAGCCCTGGAACGTCTCGAAGCGGCCGAACACGGGGGCGTAATGGCAGGTGCGTATGAGCTCCTCGCGCATCCAGCGGTGATAGGTGATGTCGCCGAAACAGGAAAAGACCGCAAAGTCGAGGTCGTCCTTCTGGTGCAGGTACAGCTTCAGATGCAGGTTGTGATACGTAAATTCGTTGAGCTGCTCCGACTTGTGCGGGTGCGACGGTAACGAGCGGATCTTGTCGCCGCTCGGTGCCTGCCACTCGATCTGCTCGTCGGTCAGCGTCGGGGCGTCGCCCATGTTCTGCACGCGGATTACGGCGTTCCTGTAGCCCTGCTGTTTGAGCACCGCGGCCAACTGCGGGCAGAACCCGAACTCCTGCGAGGCATAGGTCTTCGGCGGCACGCCCAGCACCTCGCGCCAGACGTCGCGGCCGGTGTCGAACTGGCGGATCTGGCTCTCGAGCGGATGAAACGGCGGATACGGCTGGTTGCACGAGCCATTGACGAATTCGACATGACTGCGCCCCTTGCCCCGTTGCAGCTCACTGAACAATTTCGGAAAGCGCAGGGCCAGCTCACGCACGGTCGTGGCGCCAAGGTCGACATTGAACTTGTACGACCGCGTCTTGGCCCACTGCAGGTATGTCCGGATCACCTCGGCCGGGTGTTCGGGCCAGTCGATCTCGAAGTAGCCGATGCCGGGGTACAGCTCGCCGCCGTGCAGCATGTCGGTGAACACCGCAGGGACCGGCTGCAGTTTACGGTTCTCGACCTCGAGCGCTTCGAACGCCTGCTTCAAGGTTTTGGCGGCACCGCGGTGGTCGCCATCGGCCAGCGACTGCGCCGCATCGATCACCAGTGCTTCCGCCGGCTCGACGTCGACGTTGTCGCCGCCATGGCAGCGGCCCAGCTCCAGCACGGTCATGTACGCGAATCCGAACGAATGAAAATCCCGGCGCAGCTCAACGTGGCGGGACAGCTTCCTCTGCTCCTCACGGCTGACCGGCATTTCTGTGAACGCCGCGATTGTGTGCACCAGCAGGATGCCGAGATCCGACATCAGCCCCGACAATCGTCCCGGCGTGAACTGATACGCCCCGACCGCAGCAATCGGGTCGCCGGCGAAGACCGCGGCTTTATCGGTGACGATGAGGTCGGGGTTCTCACCGATATGGGACAGGACAGTACCGGCCCCGGGGTTGAGCCGCAGGAACGTGTCCGTGTGCGGGTAGATGTACTTTTCGCTGGAAGCGGCATCGAGGTGCCAGTGTTCGCGCAGCGAAATGATCGTCTGGCCGTAGCCGTCGGTGCAGAATTTCGGGATCAGCTCGGGCGACGGCCGGTTGAAGACAATCCTGCCGCCGGCTTTCCGGACCTGCTTAATGGCAGCGCCATCGTCGTCGTCGTTGGGATGCGCGAAAAGCAGAATGACATCGGCGGGCGCAACGATCTTGTCAGTTGGTTCACGGAGGACGGGGGCAGCCTTCAGCCGACTCAGGATGAAGGGGTCCCACGCCAGCGTGTAGAGGTAATACGCCGCCACGTCCCAGCAGCGGCCGGGAACGATGTCCTGGTCGGCAAGGTTGTCGGAGAGTCTTCCAGTAACGGTAAGATGCATGGAGAGGAGCACTCAGTAGCAGCACGAGCACAGGGGCTCGTGCCACGCCTCAATCATTGCCAATTCGCTCGATCGTTGCGGTGGCACGCAGTTCGTCCATCAGTTCATTGCGATAGCTGTGACGTCGGCGCGAGCGCAGTTCATCTTCGATCTGCTGCTGTACAATTTCCTCGCCGTTGGGCTGTTCCCGCATTATTCCAAAGCGGCGCGCGTTCTGTTTCCGATACGCCTCGATCTCAGCGGGATCAAGTGGGTCGTCATCGACCTTGGCAGTTTCACGTTCGAAGAACATTCGCGTCAAAACGGCGCGTTCCCAGCCGATTGGCGGTTCAAAACGTGCCAGGCGCTCTTTCGCTTCCGGTGTTTCGTCGAAACCTTCAACTATCGCCCTGTTGTACACAATTCGTGTCCTGAGCAATGTGTAAAGCTGGGAACCGGGCCGGACCTGTGGTTGGTTCAGCATTGCCATTATTTGCGGCAGATCGCCCAGCCTGGTCTCGTACTTGCCAATGGTCAGCGTCACATCGGCCAGCGCCTGCTTGAACAGCTCCAGCTCGTCCGGAGCTTCCGCATCGGGCGCCGGTGCAACCGGCAGCGACAGGCCGGCAATCGCCAGCAGTTTCTTCCACATCGGATCCAATTGGCCGGGAGTCGGCCGTGCCTCGCCATTGTAGTAGTCGATTGTCGCTGTCAGGATGTCGGCGGCGATTATTTCCCCGTCGACCTGGACCTCCGCATCCGCGGCGATCGTCTTCAACCAACCGGGATATGCCTGCCTGAGATTCTTTCGCGCCCGGGTCTGGCGGGCGGTGTATCTGGCAGTCAATTTTTCGAGCCTGTTGTAGTTCTCGGGATTTGCCTCGAGCTCGGCATCGATTTCGGCGGCCGTGACCGCGTCGGGATCGCCGGCCGCCTTCAGTTCGTCGACCGACAATTCATACATGCGCGCGAGGTCCATTTCTTTCGACAACGCCTGGGAGGCGGTCGCCCTGTTGACCCGGGCGAGATACGTCTCATCCTGGTCGAGCCCTGCCTTTACCGCAGCCTGATGAAAGATCTCGTTGACGATTGTGCCCTCGATCATCCGGTTGATCATCTCGACACGTTTCTCCGGCGTGTACGCGTCGGACAACCCCTTTATTCCGGTCATACTTTCCCGGAGTTCCACACCGTTGACGATCGCCACAACCTTGTCTTCAGCCGGAACGGTGGTGACGAGCACAAATCCGCAGATGCTGCGGAGCAGGGGTCGGGCAAAACCTGAACTCATGATTGGCGTCTCTTGAAAGGGTTGTGTATTCGCCTAATGCCACGGAATTAATGATACAACCCGGGACGCTGCGTGTCAACAAAAAGCGCATCCCCCAGCAGACAGAGGATGCGCTTGATAATCAGTGAGGGTGTCGGTTGCTTACTCTGCGGGGTTCCACAGGTGGACGATTTCGTCGGCGGTCAGGGCCCGGTTGTATATGCGCACCTGGTCGATCAAACCTTCAAAGTGGTAATAGCCGTCCAGTGCCGCCCCGATTGCGACGTCACCATTGACATTCATGCTGCCGGTCTGGGTATGCGTACTGTCGAGGACACCGTCGATATAGATATTTTCAACGTCCGCATTGTGATCGAACGTCATCGCGACGTAGTGCCACTGCATGATGTTCAACTGTCCGTTTGAACTGTTCATCGAACCGTTGTTGATCCAGGTCTTGAGATAGCCGCTCGGATCGACAAAGAACTGGGATGAATTCTGCTTCGTAACAATCTGGCTGCGGCTGTAATTCTGCGGCGTGGGATAGCTTTCGACCCTGATAAAGGCGGTAACGCTCATTGAGCCGCCGAAGGCGGTGCCGTTTATGTCCCCAAAAGTCCCGATCGCACCCGTCGGTGAATCGTTTGTACTGAAGTCGAGTCCCCCTGACGTGGTATTGGCGGCCTGGGACTGCCAGCCCACGGCACCGGACGCGGCCGCTGGGTCAAGATTGGCAAAACGCCCGTTGCCGCTGATATCTTTGGCAATCCGGCCACTCCCCTCGTACATCGGCCAGAACCCCCACAGTCCGTCGCTCAGCGTCGTGCCGCCGGAGCCGCCGTCCGCACCGTCCGCACCGGCCGCACCGTCCGCACCGGCCGGGCCTGTATCGCCGGCCGGTCCCTGCTCACCCTGCGCCCCCTGAGAGCCGGCGGAAGCGGCTTGCCAGGACGCGACACCGTTGCCGGCGGCATCACCGAGCACGCTGCCCGCGCCTGGTGAGGGGCTGGAAACGTCGATTGTGACTTGCGCCGACGTACCGCCGACAATGAACAGTCCAAGAACTGCGGCCAATGTGAATTTCATGTGTTTCATCCTGCATCTCCGTTGATTGAAAAATTGGGTTCAAGTTCCCTTGCCAATTTATGAGTGTACAAAACTCCAACTGCAATTGCAAGGGAAAAAAAATCTCGTTGGCACTCACAATAAAATCACAGAACTGTGCCTGGCATGGTGAGCAGACATGCCCGCTCGCCCAAAAGAGGAACCGCACCGCAACCCGGGGCCCGCAAGCTACCGGACATCCACCGTCACGACTCGATCGACGGGGGTCATAACTTTCTGGACACCAACATTATGCGGCCACGTAATCTCAAGTTCGACAGGGTCACGGTGGCGGCCGAGACCGAAGTGCAGGACCAGCTCGCTCTGGTTGCCTTCGCCGGTGCCGGCTTCGACCTGTCGCGTCAGGATCCGGTCGGGCAGATGAATGCGAACCTGCGCGCCGATCGCTGAACGGTTTACCTTGCCTGAGCCCTCCAGGCGCACCCGCAGCCAGTGGTTGCCGACAGTCTGGTTCCTGTAGAGCGCTTTGCCGGCCAGCAGATCGAGATCGCCGTCGTTGTCGAAGTCAGCATAGGCTGCCAGGTATCCCGCGCCGATATTGGAAAGACCCTCGGCCGCGGTGACGTCGGTGAATGACCATCGCCCGTCGTTGCGGTACAACCGCGGCTGGTTGTGGCCGTATACCGTCGTGAAGAAAAGATCGAGGTCGCCGTCGTTGTCATAGTCGCCCAGCACCGGCGAGGCGTATGACTCCTGATAGCCCACACCGCAGGTGCCGCGATCGGCAAACCTGTAGCCGTGCTCCGGCCCGAGGTTCTCGAGGAAGCGTGACTGCGGCTGGCCGCCGTGCGCGAAGTTGCCGACAAACAAATCGAAGTCGCCGTCGTTGTCGATGTCGCCCCAGCAGGATCCGATGCCATGGCCGTTGCCGCCAAGGGCGTTGTGTGAAGTGCCGATAAAGGAAAAGTTGCCATCGCCGTCGTTCTCCCACAGACGATTCGGCTGCAGTCGGTAGTTGGTCACGTACACGTCGACATCGCCGTCCTGATCCCAGTCGCATGAGGTGACACCGCGGCTGTTCGACGGACCACCGATCGTCTGGCTGGTGAAGGAGTTCGCGTTGTCGCTGAGCATCAGCGTGTCGTTGTACGGCGCCATGCCGCCGGTCTCGTAGCCGGTGACAAAAAGGTCGAGAAACCCGTCGCCGTTATAGTCGGCCCAGTTGGCGCTGCGGTTGGTGCCGTTGCTGATGTCTTTGCCGGCCGGGAGTGCCGGCAGCAGCATGCCGGGTTTGAACACAAACTTGCCGGGCGTGCTTATATTCTGATACACCCGATTACCGAGCCAGGTGTAGCCATCAAGATCGCCGTCGTTGTCATAGTCACCCCACATGCAGCCGGCCGGAATCTTCGGCTGCCTCGAGAACCCGTTACCGCCTTCATTGCGCCAGCTGTCGCTGTACATGGTGATGTCGGCGAAGCCGTCGCCATCGACGTCGGCCCACGCCGCGGGCGCGCCGCTGACTTCGAGCTTCATCTCGGCGGTGACGTTGCGGAAGCGGCGATGGCGCGAGTACAGGCCCTCGAGCGCCTTGACGATTGCCCGCCGGTCACGGCGGATGGCGTCGGCAAGCTCGTACAGTTGGTCTTCATCGGCGATGCTCTTAATCCGCTCGAGCGCTCGTTTGTCTTCGCTGACGGCGGTCCGGCGGTCGGTGACAATCTGCGCTGCTGCTGCGTCACCGCCGTCAACGAGCTGGCTTGATGCCAGCCGGAGATGATCGACGTCCTGTGACAGTGCTACGAGTTCGGCGGCAACCTGTTCGCGAGCAGTGGCGAACCCGGCCGCGGTGCCCGGCGTCGGGTGCGGGCCAACGGGCGGGGAAAAGTTCGTGTCGTGCTCGATCTGGTCAGTGATCCGCAGCTCGTCGAGGCGGCCGCGCAGGCAGTGACCATACGCGTATGCCCACATACCGACGTGCAACCTGCCGCCCGGCGCCTTCAGTGCTTTCCCATTGTCGACGTGAATCGTTTGGCGGCCGTCGACATAGACATTGTACGTGCTGTTGCCGTCGCCGCCGGTGCAGTCCCAGTTGATCTCGAGGTGATGCCACTTGCCGATATCGACCTGGTAGCCTGCCTGGACCAGTGAGCTCGGCGAGTAGACATCGAAGGACATCGCGCCGTTCTGGGTATATGCCTCGAAGCCGCCGTTCTCGCGGTTACCCGGCATGTTGTACCAGCCGAACAGCGGATGGTACATGTTTGTCTCGTCCTCATCGAAGCAGTACCAGAAATCGACGGTGCCCTGGCGGATATCGAGGTTGTCGCGTGCGGCATAGGCGCAGCGGCCGGGGTCGACGTTGTCGATTGCGAGGGCCCCCTGCCACCTGCCCTCGGTGGCGATTTTCGCAACCTCGTAGCCCGGTACCGGTTCAGCAACCGCGGCACCCGTTGCGAAGTCTCCATCGGGGCTGTCATCATAGTGCGCCAGGAAAAGCGTCCTGGCGGCAGCGAAGTTGACGGCAAAGGCAATGGTGATACAGATGAACAGTCTGGGCATACAAGCTTCCACCGGATATGAACGGACGCGGAGTTCCGTTCACTTTAATCGCTAACCTCCCGGGGACCAGTCCAGATAACGGCGTCATTTACCGCAATCCGTTGCCCGGCCATCGGGCGATTAATAGAATCTGCCCGGGCCGGGAGTCCCAAATCTACGCATACAACCGGGACGCAGGGAACCTGGGCGTTTGCCGCACCGACAACGTCGTGTGGCAATTACGGTCGCGGAGGAGTGACTATCGATGCCAAGGAAATTCCGGACACGTTCTTCGATAAAGTTGGTCAAAACTGGTATGCACCTCAGAGGGCTTGCCTGCGCCTGCCTAATGTTCAATCAGTTCTTGATTGTGAACCCGTTGTCAACGGATACTGTATTGGATGCAGATTTACATCTATTCCGCTGAACCTCTGAAAGAAGCTCGTGGCAATCTGGAAGATGACCTGGATGACTTCCTTCAAGATGCGGGTGAAGTCTCTGGCGGCGGCGGCGGCGCAGGTCAGATATTTAATCTGATCACCGTAATGGAATGAGGAGGAAAATTGAGACTGAAGCGACAATCTTGCGGCTCAAAATCTTCTGTTTGCGGCCTTACGCGATCTGGATTTTCGCCGTCGTTGTAGTCTCTTATTTCTTTTGCTGCAAGTAAAGTCAGGGTGCCCGACACAGGTTTGTTGGCGCCCTCGAGCGCTATTTGCGCCTCGATTTCGTCCGTCAGATGGCGGTTGGTAACACTGAGTATCACTTCACTTCCGGCGGCATTGACAGAGGCCGAGGAAGTGAGACAGGACAGTGGCTGGTCGCGGGCAACAGAAAGACTGCCGAAGAAATCAGAATTCCCTTCTTCCTGGCCTACTTCAATGCTTTCGCATTCCATCTCGATTTCCACTGCCTCGTTGTTGCGATGCGGCTTGTACATATTGAATAAATGATAGGTCGGCGTCACCCATACCTTGTCGGCATGTGTTTGCACCAGCGCCTGCCCACCCGTTAAATTGTAGCTCAATGCCATATGGATGCGGTCTGCCCAGCGGTGATAAGTATCCAGAATGCCCGCCGCTGCAATCGCATCTCGCATCGTGCAAATTCTGCTGGCCCAATTAACCGCCCATTCAGATATCACGATTTTCATTTCGCTGGCTTGCGGAGCCTGCTTGCTGTAGGGTTCCTGCAGCCAGTTGTGAGCCCACGGTTGTCGGCCCTGCGAATAGAACCGCAGCGTGGCGTCGTATTCGCGCAGGCGATCATCCAATCCCTCGGTGTTGCGCAAAAGCCGGTAGTAATCGTCATCCGTGAAATCGACATCTTTCATCAACACGCCGAAGTAGTGCATGTAGGCCATATGGTCGACCAGGCTTATCCCGCCCATCACAGGGGTAAACGCGCGGTCGAGCGTCTCGAAAAACGCTTTGACCCATTTCGATCCGCCCACCGCAGAGCCAATCATCTCGATACTTGGATCGATCAGGCGCGCAGCCGCTGCGAATTTCCTGAAATCCCGGGCGTGGGCATCCGGCTCCATGTCGCCCCAGGCGTAGACGTGCCAGTACTTGACCTTGTAAGGCTCTGGATGCCCGTGCTCGGCTCGCAGGCGGGCATATTTAGTCCCCCCATCATAATTGCAATACTCGACCCAGTTTTTCGACCCCAGCGGATCATTCTCGTTGGTATCTAAAAGCGGCTCAGCGCCGAGAAGACGGCAGAAGCGGATAAACTCATCCGTGCCTACATCGTTGGAAATTTCCACAGGCTCGTGTCCTCGCACCCGGCCCCAGGGCAACAGCAGCCGCGGTCTCTTCTCCCTGGGACCGACGCCATCTTCCCAGTTGTAGAAAGGCGATTGGGGGAAGAACTGAATCACCGGCAATGAAAGCTCTTTTAAGGCTGCAATTACGCCCGGGTGAAATCCGTCGATGTGAGGAATAGTGTCGTCATCTCCAACCCACATGCCCCCGTGCACGGAATCCCCGCGCACGGAATCCCGCCAGTCCCAAGTACACCCGTACAGGTTGGGGCTGATAACTCCCAACCGCCGATTCAGATCTACGGAAATTTTTGCTTTGTTAATAGACAATCTCAACCTCCTCTCATTTTCCATTTTTCTCAGCGGTACTAGACGGCAATGTGAAAATAAGCTTATGCCACCCGTGTATCAAGTTTTTCTGGCAGATCCATTCGAGGAGCGGCAATCCGCCCCAAAGAGACCCGCCGGTTCCGAGCCGCAGCGGTCATTCCCCTCTCTTGCTCCCCATTCCTGCCTTCCCTATTTTGAGTCCTATGATGAAGAAAGGAGTTTGCCCATGAGCATGCAGCTAACCGCTGACCAGAAGCAGTCTTACGCTGAAGACGGGTTTCTGATCGTGCGAGATGTATTCGCCGCCGAGCTCGAACGACTCGAGCGAGGCGTGATGCGGGCCGTGCGCAGCGGCAACTGCGTCAAAGGCGACAAGAGCTATCCGACGCCGGCCACCCAGTACACCGTCGAGGGCCAGTATCAGGACGACCCGGATCTGTTGTTCATCGCCGAGCATCCAGCGGTGCTCGGACCCGTCGAGGAGCTGCTCGGCGGCCCCGCCTGCCTTTCGGCGTTCATCTCCTATCTGAAGACACCGGGCGCCGCCGGTACGGGGGGCGACTACCAGGGCAGTAGTCCTTCTGGCCACTGCGACTACAAGACGTATCAACAGGCGGGATCGTCGCTGAACTGGCTGTTTGCGATCATTCCGCTGACAGACCTCGACGAGGAGACCGGCCCGTTATACGTGTCGCCAGGCTCGCACAAGGCGTCGAGGATCGTTCCGCTCAACGACCGGGTCAGCCGCGTGGAGCGGGCGAGCGCGGCGGCCAGAGCAATCCGAAGCCCGGTGAAGTCAGCCTTGCTCACAATGGGGTGCTTTTTCTCGAGGCACTACCCGAGTTGGATTTATAAAGAAAAGCCGCCGCAAACGGTGTAATTTATCGGACGACCAATGCCAAGCCGGTGACGCCTGCGCAGTGGTCGTGCCAATAAATTTCCTAGCCGGTTGATTTGAAGAGAGTAACCCGATGAAGCCGTTTCTCTACCTTGTAATCGTCGCCGCTGCCGTCCCCCTGCTCGAGGCTGAGCAGTTCATACAAGGCCGTGGCGGGCAAAAGATTACCACGGATATTGTCCTTACGCGTGACATTATCCAGTGCCCCCAGGGCATTGTCGTGGCAGCGGACAACATAGTCATCGACGGCGGCGGGCACACCATCTCCGGCACCGGCTGGGGCAATGGCATCACCTGCCTCGAACGCCACAATGTCACGATCAGGAACTGTATCATCAGAAATTTCAAGAACGGCATTCTCATCTCCTCCGACAGCAAAGACGAAGAAAATCCGGTTTCGTACGGGCACAGGATCGAAGACAACACGCTTGTCCGCAACCAGCGTGGTATTGTCATGAAATGGTCACACAATTCTGCGATTACCGGCAATCAGATCATCGACAACCTGGACTCCGGAATCACCCTCAGCGGCTCGGAATTATGGCAAGGTCCGGCCTGCAACGATATCGTTGTCTCGGATAACCGGCTGCTGCGCAACAAACGCGGGCTGGTCATCTGGGATCCATACCAGCGACCGAAGGGCGTCGTCGTCAGCGACAATCTGTTCAACCACAATGTCGTCCCGGTTCCGGATCGATTCTGGAAACCCGACCAGGTGAGTTACCGGGGAAACACCTTCGATTCGAACCTCAACAATCTGTTTTTCGTGTTCCCCGGCGACCACAGTCTGGCGCCGGGCCAGGAGCGGGCATTCGAAATCGCGCTCCACGCGCCCGACGGCACGGCATGTTCGGAATTTGCCGTTGAAAGCCTGACCACCAGCCCGCCGGAAGAAATCGCCTATACGACAGACGGCAATCGCCTTCGCGGCACTTTCACGCCGACACGCGCCGGCATGTATTCATTGCATGTCGTCCTTACCGGCTGCGGGCAGACCGGCATCGATCAGCGGTACTGGTTCGGCAATGAAAAATCGAAGACATTCTATCTGGGCATGGGCTATCGAACCGATGTCGGCAACTTATCGAGCCAGGTACCGACCCAGCCGGTCAATGTCTACTGCACGATGTGGGTCGAGGGACATGTTGTGGATGCACCCCCGATCGATGGCCTGCAGAAAATCACCCAAGTGAAGACCTCTCTCTGGTCGGACTACAAGGCTTACCACGGCATCGCCCCGTCCTGCAGCGTCGAATTCGATCGGACATACTCGCGACGAGCCGACGTCTTCCGCGCCATCGAGGACACCTACCCGAACGGGCGAAGCCTTTTGAAGATGACGTTCGGTAAAGGCACGTTCATTCACAGTCGTGCCGACTGGCTGGACCTTACGGTCAAATACTGGTGTTGGGATCCGGCCTGGGAAAGCAACGACGAGATCAAATCCACGGTGGAATTCTCTTACCTGGTGACCAGCCACCCGGTGATCAAAAACATTTCCAACCCGTACGCATGGATTCTTTCCGCGACATCACCGGAGGGCAGCACGAACCAGGCGGGCATCGTCCTGCAGGGCAACGGCAAAACAACCGTGTCGCTGCAGATGGCTGACCGGCAAAGCCGGTACGTCGTGACCGTCGATGACGACCAACCGTGCAACGATGATTCGGCCTGCGGGTATACCCAGACGGCCGGGCAAATCAACGTCACACTGGAGCTCGGCCAGGCGGGACGCCGAATATCAGTTCAGGGCACAGACTGAAGGCTGTATTCGAGACAGACGCCGGGTTCCGTCCTATTGCAGCCGCAGCATCAGTCCTTCACCAGGTCCGAGCACAATTGGCAACCGTGTATTGCCGTTTGCAACAGCAGCGGGCACCGGGAAGCCGCCGTCGATCGACAGGTCGGTGACCGTTGCGTATTCGCCGCGGACAATGACTTCGGTCGACAGCGCGTCTGTATAATCCCAGTTCAACAGCGATACATACAACGGTCCGGCCTCGTCTTTCTGCCGCAAGACCATCTCGACATTGCCACTGGCAACATGCGCCTTGCGAGCCGTTGACATGTCCAGCAGGCGATAGAGCTTCCTGACTGCCGGCGGCAGGTCTTCGTCATTGTCCAGTTTCAACGCCCGGGCGCGGTCGTCTTGTTTCTTTGCCGTGCCGCTGTCCGCCCCGGTGCCGGAGATCTTTGCGCCGATCTCTGTGCCCACGTGTGCTTCGGCAGATAACGTTCCGAGCCGGCCGAAGCCTCTGCCATCGAGGGTCATCAGGACCTTGCCGGCACCGTAATTATTCGCGAAGTAGTCGCGCGCCACTGATTCGCCATTGCGACGCGCCTGCCATTCCCAGGAAAGTTCGTAGTCGTCGGGCGGCGGGTAGACGAACGCCGTGCCGGCAAAGACCGCGGCGGCGCCGTGCTCGAGCTCGGCGCCGTACTGGTTGTACAAACCGAACGGCCCGGCGGCAATCAGTGAACCGCCGTCGCGAACCCAGTCCGTGAGTCTCTTGTCGAACCCGTCCTTGAAATACTGGGCGTACGGCAGGATCACCACGTCGTAGTTCTCGAGCCGGTCGCGGCCGTTGAGGATGAACGCCTCCGGCACGATGCCGAAATGATATTGCTTCGCCAGCAACCGGTCGAGGATGTCTCGGGTGACCTTGGCGCAGGCGTTGGTCGGGTACGCGTTGATGATCGAAACCCCGGGATGCACCACCGCGATTCGGGGCTTGATGATCGGTACGTTGATGAGAATGTCATTGACATCGATGACGCGCCGTTTCGTGGCCGCGATCAGGCCGGACCACTCCCGCAACAGTGGTGAATTGATCTCGTTGATGCCGTCGCGCATCTGCACGATCTTCTGGGTCCAGTAAAACAGCAGCATACGCCGGTCCCAGCTGTACTCATGCCAGGCATCGCGGCGCCCGGCGTTGTAAACAGTTTCAACAGTCGCCCCCGGCGCCGCCTTGAACGTGGGCCAGAAATTCTCACCGATCACCTCCTGCGCCCAGCCGTAATACTCCAGCGCCACCAGCGTCTTGTTGAAGTAACGGTTCAACCCGTACATGTACGGCGAGTCAGCCCAGCCGTAGCCGCCGGACGGATGCTTGCCCCACATGTCGACGCAACGCTCGGGCATCAGCAGGTCGTCGAGTGAATTGATGAGAATTTCACCCATGATACCGCCGGACGTCGACGAGGCGAGCGGGTGTTTCGGGTCGCCGCGCTTGATGGCCGCACGACAGTCCGCCAGATAATCGGCGTAGAGGTCTTTGCGACAGCGTTCGAACTCGTAGGTGAGCGCCGTCGTCGCGGCACCGGGCAGGCGTTTGTTCGGCAGGAACATCGAGTATACGTCCTGGCCGCGATCATCTCTTGTGACGATGAACGCGCGGATCAACGGGGCCGGCGGTTGGATCGCGCCGAAGCTGCCGTAGTTCGAGCGCCAGGCGCGGTTGAGATTGGCAATGGTTCCGTGCTTCGCCTGCAGATAACCACGAAACGCCTTCACTGCGACCTTACTGAAGCCATGCTCGTGAAATGCCACCGTGCGTTTGCCGGGGACATCGACCGATGTGCCGCGATACGGATGCGCCTCCCAGGGGCCCTTGTAAATGAAGGTGTACGGCTCCTGCCCGTTGATCCGGGCCGCTTCCTCCAGGTATTGCATAATCAGTTTTCGCGGCAGCGGATGGCGATAGTCGAAACCGCCGGTGCCGGTGTAACCGTAACCCGCGGCAAAATAGTAATCCGGGTTCTCGCCGTACACATCGGCGAACCACTCCGGACGATACATATTGTCACCGACGGCGTAGAGAAAAATCTTGTCGGACAGCGGAATCTTGTACTCTTCCCATTGGGCGATCGTCGCGGCTGATCTCTTCGTGGCGAATTCGGCTTGCTTCGGCCAGGTGACATTGACGCCGGTCTCCCGCAGCGTGTCGAAGTTCAATACCGACATGGTGTCGGTCCTGCCGTGGGCGCCGCCGAAAATGACCCGCTTCAGGGTGCCGTCCGGCTCGACGGCGACCGGACCCGGCTCCGGTGGATTGAACCGGCGGAAAGCGGGAAAGTGCGCCACTATCGCCGGACCGCTACGCAACTCCTGCAGCTCGGCTGCGACGGTGTTGCGCGCGCGCTTGACGGTTGCGGCCGCCTCGCTGATCTGCTGCGACAGCGCCTGCATGATACGGGCCTTGGCCCGATTCGCGCTGAACGCCTGCAGGGCCGCGACCGGATCGGCGCGTGCCCCCGGTGAATCCTCGAACATGCGGAAGAAACCGTCGCTGACCGTGCCGAGAATTTTCGAGACGCCAGCCACCGTCTCGCTTGCCCTGGCTGCGGCCCCTGCTGCCGGCGTCGTGTCGGCCAGGTCCCGGCAATAGTGAAGCGCCCGACGCAACCCTTCGATTTCGTCCCGGAGATAGGCCAGGTTGACCACGGTCTCGTTGTGAATACGCGGGATACGGGCGTACAGCAGCCCGGTTGCCCGGGCCACGTCATGGCGGGCTACCTTGATGGCGTCCGCTGCGATGTCTATATCTTTCTGGAGCTCCGGGTAGCGCGCCTTTGCGGCTGGCAGCAACGCCCGAATCTTCGCCATCGAACTGGCACTGTTCCGCATGACCGCCCGGTTGTCGCGGATGTTTTTCCTGATCTGCGGCGGCTGTTCTTTTGCGGCGGATTCGAGCCCACGGATTTCTGTTTTCAATGCACCCAGGCTCTGCATCGTCTGTTTATAGGCAAGTTTGACGCCGTTCCTCGTGCCGGGGGTTGGATACGCCTGGGCAGGCGGTGTAAAAGAGGTCCGGTGTTCGATCTGGTCGGTGATCCGCAACTCGTCGATACGCCCCTTTAAGTGGTGCCCGAATCCATAGTCCCAGATTCCCAGGTGCAGCAGGCCACCGGCCGCTTTGAGACTCAGCCTGTCGGTTGCCCGAATGACGTTGCGACCATCGAGATAGACATTGTATTCACTCTCGCCGTCGCCACCGGTGCAGTCCCAGTTGATTTCCAGATGATACCATTTGCCGACTTCTGCCTCGATGCTGCCACTGGCGGGCGCACTCTTCGGCGCGTAAATGTCGAAGGTCAGCGCCCGTCCCTGGAAGTACAGTTCGAACGCCGTTTCGCGTTTACCGTCGCCAGGCTGTTTCGGCATGTTGTACCAGCCGAACAGGGGGTGGTACATGGCCGGCGCCGGCGTCGAGCGGTCCTCGTCAATGGCGAACCGGAAGTCGACAGTACCACGGCGCGGATTGAGGTTCTTCAGCGCCGGGTAAGTACAGGTGCGGTTGCTGTCGGTCAGGTCGACGGCGCCGCCCCAGTGCCCGGCGGTCACGATGCCGGCGCGTTGGTATCCCTTCACCGGGCGCGCCGCAGCAATTCCGACTGCGAAGTCCGCATCGACGGTCTCGTCGTAATGGGCCAGGAAAAGGGTCTTCCCGGAGGCAAATTGCGGCGCCAGCAGCAGAGCTGCTGCAAGGGTTACCGCCTGGATGATTGCCTTGTGTTGGTGCTGCGTCATCTTGCTCATTGCCTGGCTTCTCAACGGCAACGGGAACGTCCCCCTGCCGGGACGACCGGTCGATAGAGTTCCGGCGTCAAGACTACTTTTGCAGGAACAGGTCCTGGAGCCGGATCTTGAACGGCGCCGACGGCTTCGACGGTTTGCCGTCTTTATCGTTGTATACAATGAACAGGTAAAAGTCTATTTCCGGCCGGAAGCCTTCCACCAGCTGGCGCGATTCCGTGAGGCCCGACCCGAGACGCATGGCGCCCCGGCCGTCGGTGTACGGCGAGGCCCAGACGTCGTAGCTGGTGGCGCCCTCGACCAGATCGAAGTTCACATGGCACTTCGTTCCATCCGGGCCGTGCATGGGAAGTTCGGTACCGCTGATCTGCATCGGTGCACCGGTGCCGGATTCGATCATTTCGGCGATCGGGTTCTGCAGCGCCGGCGGGTCGGCCGGCAACGGCATACGCAAGCGCGAGAGGCGCACCGCCTCGTCGCCCTGGTCCGCGGCGCTCGCATACTCGGCAAACAAGTCACCGAACAGGACGTCCTCGTCCTTTGCTTCAACGGGTTCATTGACGTACATCACGTGGGTGCGACGCTCGACGATTACCTTCTCGATTTGCAGCGGCAGATCGACAATGCCGTCGCCCTTCTCGAAGTGGCCCCACCAGGTCGTGCCGACCTCGCGGAAGCTGTCATAAGGCGCGTGGGCCGGCATCTCGAAGCGCAGGTAGCGCCAGCCGTCGAAGTTGAAGGCGCTCCAACCGTGAATGTCGTCGCAGTTCCACTGTCCTTTTGTACCGATGCTGACCCAGCGTTCGCCTTGCGCATCACGCAGGCTGTAGATGACCCGGCCCCAGTCGCTGTGGCCGTTCACCCACAACCCCAGGTGACTGGCCTGGCCCGGAATGACGATCGGGTTCTCAGGGATCAACGTCGTGTACCACGGCATGGTCACGCGCTCCTTGTCCTGCTTCTGCAAGCGGATCGACAGCGCCCTGCCGCCCTGCTTCTTCGGTGCCGGCGTTTTCTTGACACGCATCTTGCCCTGGAATCGAGCCATCTGCTGCGGATGATTATGCTCGTACGTCTCGTCACGAGCTTCGCTGATCGACCAGTTCCCGTCGCCGAAGTTGGTCAGCTTCGTGGTGACTTCGGCCGGAGCTGAGTCGGCATGGTCCGGCGCCCCGAGCTCTACCGCGGGGGCATCGGCAAGCCCTTCGATAAACACCGGTGACGAGCCGACCGTGAAACGAATCTCGGCGCCTTTGCGCGTTGTCCTGATCTGGTTGTCCATCTGGTCGTAGACAGTCGGCTTGCCGCCTCCACCGACGTTCAGGGAGACGGGCCGCTCACCGCGTACCGTCCACATCACGTACGTGAGTTCACCGGTTTCATGATGCTTGTACTCCAGGCAGAACACCGAGAGACTGCCGGTCGGCAGGTAACGGGTAAAATTCTTCCGGTTCAGATGCCGGGTCAACGTCGCGAACGTCGCATACGCCGGGTTCGGCGACAGATACGGGCGCCGGTCGATCAGGTAACCGGTGCCATAGTGTTCTTCACCGTACCAGTTGGCGGAGCTCACACCGGTCACGCCGGCCGGCAGGTTATACATTTCATAGGCAAGGAAGTGGAGAAGGTGGCGCACGACATAGTCGGCCTGCTCCGCCACGGTGACGCCGCCGGGCACTGCCGGCACGAAATTGCCCTCGACGAAGATGTACTCCGGCTCCTTGCCGATCTTCTTCCATTCCTGGCGCAGCTGCCATTTGCGGTGACCCGTAGCCTGCCCGATCTGCGCTTCCGGCAGGCGCTCGAACAGGGGTTCGTCAATACCCTGTGCATCGATCAGGTCGGCCAGTTTCGGGTCTTGGCGGAGGAACGGCGGGAGAAACATCGGATCCCCCCAGGGCATCATGATCTCGACTTCCGGCCAATGCTCCTTCACCATCTTGACGCCGCGCAGGAAGGCGTCACGCAGATTGTCCAGATTCTTCTGTTCCTCCTCGCTCGGAACGTATTCCGGTTCGCCGTAATAAACCGGCAGGTTGCCGTGTGTGATGTGGCCGATATTGGGCTCCGGGAAAAAGCCGATATATCGCGCCTCGTCCAGATCGCTGGATGACCGTCTCCGCGTCTTCAGCTCTTTCAGCAGTATCGCCTCCGCCTCCTCCGGCGCCATTCCGCCTTTGAGGTTGTGGCTGAATATTCCCAATAACCACTTATCGTAGCCGTCGAAACCGGGCAGCGTTTTCATCCCGAACTCCCTGCCGATCGCCTGCACCTCGGGCGTCGTTTCGCCGAAGGTTACGAATGACATAGTCTCACAGCCCGCCTGCACCATGATCCGGAGCTCTTCCTCCCGCGGCACACCATAGTGTCCACTGCCATAGCCCCAGTACCCCCACAGCGCGCCTTTGCCGCGTTCCCAGCCGCCCCGGGTACGGGTGTCGGCATGCAGGTACGCCAGGCGCCGGCCGGCCGTCCAGGTCTGGTCGCCGTCGACCAACGTCAGTTCTACCGTGTGACTGCCATAACGTTGCAGGCTGAGCGAAAACGGCACGGTCATCGTCGTGCCCGGCATGACCGTCCGCGTTTCCTTCTGGTCTGTCGATTCTTCGCCGTCGTAGCTGGTTGTCCGCAGCAGCAGCGACACGGTCCGTGCGGCATCTGTGTGGTTGGTGAGTGTGACTGTGTACGACGGGCTTTCGGGAGACACCCAGATGTGGGCCAGCTTGTCCGGCTCGAACGCCAGCTCGAGCCGCGGCCGTTCCAGCGTCATCGCGTAGACATGCACGGCACTGGGCAGGCCGGCGCCGTGGAAGCTGTAGGAAATCGGATCCGGGTAGCTGCGGAAGAGCTGTACCGATTTGGTCAGCTCCAGCCCCAGCATGGTCCGTCCGTTCGTATACCGGGTCTGGACAGAGAGCGATTCAAGCTTGCTGAGACCGGCAATCTGATCAATGTCCAGTTCGAAGGTGACCAGGTGCAGGGCTCCGTCGGTACCGTCGGTCAGTTCAACCGGCAGGCGTTCGACACTGGTGGCGTCAGCCGTGAAGGCGGGCACCGGCGCTTCCGCACTGACGGGAAAACCGGAATCCGGCAGATAAAACTGCGCCGAGAACGCCGGCAGGCTGTCCGTCTCGTCGTCCGACGCTGCCAGGACATGCAGCCTGCAGTACGGTTGTTTCGGCACCGCGAATTGAAGACGTGCCGGGTTGGCTGTCGTGAAACTCTTCCAGCGGCCGCCGAACGGCCCGTTGAAGTTCTGCAGGTAACCCTCCAGGTTGGCGTGCTCAAACCAACTCTGCCCGACATCGACGTGATCGTTGCCGGCAGCATCGGGCCTGGCCAGGAGAAACGGAACGCCGCCAACGCGCACCGCACCGTCCGTCGTCGCCAGCGAGCCCCTCGCCACCGTGCCGCCGTTTATCGCAGAGGCGTTGACATGATGATCAAGGGGAACGGGAAGATACAGCGAATCGAGATCCACCTCGCGGGCCTGCAGCGAACTAAGCAAAACTTCACCCCGCAGCTCGATCTCGACGCTGCCATTGACAACGCCGTCGCCGACCAACCACTCGGCGATCAGGCCGTCGTCGAGAAAGATCTGCACCCGGTCGGACCGGCTGGTGACGCGCAGTGCGAACGACCGCTCCGTGACCGTCGCCAGCCCGGCGTACGCCCATTCCACGCGTTTGCGATAATCCTCCGGCCAATTGAGTTGGCGCTTCTTAAGCCCGAGCAGCTCGTATTCGCCGTTGATGACGCCATGTACCGGGGTTTCGACCAGTTGGTTGCTAAAGCTGTAACGAAGGCTGGCCTCATTGGACACGGACAAAAAGAAGGCCAATGGCTTTCTGTCCGGCGCCGCATCGTCGCGTCCCATCCTGATATCGACGGTACCGGAATTGGTCTTAGTCGATAAAAAACGCACCTCCAAGAGATGCTCGATCCCCGGCCCGTAATCGGCGCTGCCCTGCAGGATGATCGAACCGCCCTGCCCTGGCGACAGGCCGGTCCGGCCGTCCGGGTTCGAGACGATACCGGCGGCTGGAGCACGCGTGAGTTTCCAGCCTGCGGCACCCGGACCCAACAGTTCAGCCAGCGCCAATGTCGCATCGCCATTCTGGGCAACCGCCTTCACCGGAGCCACCAGGCCCACTGCGACACATACGCCTATCGTTAAATACCTCAGTCGTGCAATCATGTTTTACTCCTTGGTGATTTCAGGCAGTCGGGTTTGTTGTAACCGGCACTGACGCAAGCGCACTACTCGATGCGTTTGAAATGCCACAGCATCGCGTCGTCGGCACCAAGCTCCATGGCGAGGCCGGCACCCATCAACTGTTCCCCGACAGTGTTTTCCACAGCGTCATCGTTGAGGCGAACCATCCGGTAATTCGCATCGGCCTGCAACCCGCGCATACTGACCGACTCGGCGCATGGCTGCCCGCCGGCAAAGGCGAATACTGCGGCTTCGGCGCCCGTATAATCAACGAACTGCAGGACATCCAGGTCATTGGCATCCCGCGGATCGGGTGTGAGTTGATAGAAATCCTCGACCAGCAGATGCCTGATCGCCTTGAAAGCCCCGGCCCAATGACGGGCACGGCCGGTGACCGCGGACGACCAACTCGCAATGTCACCGTCGAACGCCAGCTTGCCAAGCATCCGGCTGAGAAAAGCGGTGTCGTCATACCCATCATCACCATGCCCATGCGGCACCATGACCGAAGAGTTCAGCAGGTGCCCCGGCAGAAAGCGGTTGGCACGTGCCTGCATATGCCGGCAACAGGACGCTGTATCGGTGTGGTCGGAAAACCAGAACGTGTGCCCCCGCCGGATCGTCCCCAGATCGATGCGACGTCCGCCGCTGGCGCATTGTTCGACCATCCAGTTCGGGTGCTCCTTCATCAGCACATCGAGGCAACGATAGAGTCCCTGCATATAGGCGTACTGAATCTTGCCCGAGCGATCGACTATGTCCCAGAACGGCATTGGTTCGATGTTGTAGTCCCAGCGGCTCCAGCGCAGATCGAGT
>CAJWLW010000045.1 GCA_913042885.1 uncultured Lentisphaeria bacterium
CATATGTGGTGTACGCCAGCACGATGATGATCAGGATAGCATAAATCCAAGCCACGGTTTTCATTCCCCGCCGGATATGCTTTTCCTGCGTCTCGATCATCTCTTCCAGTGCTTGAACGCGTTCTGCTGGCTTACTCATTGTCAGTTACCTCTTCTGCTGCCACGACGGGCTCGCGGCCTAAACCCGGCTGGACCTCGTACATGATCAGTTCGAGAATGCCGCCGATCAGATCATTCTCCAGTTCCTCTCTGCGCTCATTCGAAATCGCACCGTCTTCCACCATGCCATCGAGGGTGCTTTTGAGGCCGTCGAGACTCGCCTTGACTCGAGCGTAGCGTTCGGTCATAAACGTCGTCATGTCTTCCAGCATCACGCTTTCCATTGTGCGGGTGTACTTCTTGAATTCGTCCGGGGCAAAGTGCGGCACGATATTCGAGAGCTGCTCCGTGCTCTCGCCCATGCCGGATACCATCGAACCGAGCAGTTGATCAGCAACCTGCTCCCGGGCGTGTTTTTCGAGGTTCTCGCCCATGTCGTTAGCCTTCTGTTCAATCTCGTCCAGGTTTTCCTTGAATTCGGCGATGACCTTTTCCGTGAATTTTGGCACGACGTCCTGTCGCAGTTCGTTGACAAACGAATTGAGTTCGGGTTGGACCAAGTCTTTACACTCAACCATGAGTTGATCGCGCAGGCTGTCGAAATCGTAGCTCTTCGCGTAGGCATTCAGCCAGCAGGCCAGCCGGCCGACAAACAGCAAGAGCAGGACAAGCAGCACCAAAACGCCGCATATGCCCAGCCGCCGCTGCTTCACACGCAGCGACTGGTTCTGCACCAGTTTGATTTCGAGCGCTGCAAGACGCTCCGTCAATTCTTGTTCCGCGAGCCCTGTGTCTTCAGCCATGTTTTTCCCCAAGGTTGATTAAATGGCGCGACGGACGATCCGCGTGTTGCAAGTGCAAGTGGCCTTGACTGGCTGCAGTTCGTCGTCAAACTGGAGTTGCTGGACACACCGCTACTCCCCCTCCGACTGCGGAGCTAAGATAAATATTGCCGGTCATTTTTCAACCACATATCTGAAGATCTCTGCCACTTTTGACAAAAGTCCGGCACGTCCGATGGCCGCGGACCCATCCCCGCAACCGGTTAGAACAAACCGCGCACCTGCCCGCTGTCTACGTCGACGTCGATATTGCGATAGGCCGGATTCGATGCCGTTCCTGGCAGCAGCTTGATGTCGCCTGCCACCGGTGCGATAAAGCCCGCGCCCTTAAACACCAGGAAATCACGGATCGGCAGCGTGAATCCGCGCGGCCGACCTTTGAACTCCGGATCGTGGCTCAGGCTCAGGTGCGTTTTTACCATGCAGGTCGACATCTCACGATTCTTCGGGTCCGCCTCGAGCGCCTTTGCCGTTGCCAGCGCTGAGTCGCTGTAACTGACGCCGTCCGCTCCGTAAACGTCACGGGCGATCAGGTCGATACGGTCGCGCAACGGCGTTTCGAGGCTATACAGAAAGTTGAACTCGTTCGGCTTCTCGCACGCTTCGATGACGGCGTTGGCCAGTTCCTCGGCACCGGCGCCGCCGGAGAGCCAGTGTTTCGATACCGCGACCCGGGCGCCTTGCGCCTCGGCGATACGCCGGACCAGGGCGATTTCCGCGTCGCTGTCGGTATGGAAATGATTAATGCAGACCACCGGCCGGATACCGCTGAGCTGGACAATTTCGATATGGGCGATCAGGTTGGCGCAGCCGTTCTCGAGCAGTTCGAGATTTTCCTTGGCATACACCGGGTCGAGCTTGAGGCCGGGCTTCACCTTGGGGCCGCCACCGTGCATCTTGAGTGCCCGAATCGTCGCGACCAGGACCACGGCGTCCGGTTTGATGCCGGACATGCGGCATTTGAGGTTCCAGAATTTTTCGTAGCCAATGTCTGCGCCGAAACCGCTTTCGGTCACCGTGTAGTCCGCCATGGCGACGCCGAGCCGGTCGGCGATCACCGAACTCTGGCCGATTGCGATGTTCGCAAATGGTCCGGCATGCACCAGTATGGGCTGTCCTTCGAGCGTCTGCATCAGCGTCGGGTCGATGGCTTTGAGCATCCACGCGGTCATCGCACCGTCGACTTCCAGATCGGCCGTGGTCACTTCATTGCCGCTGCGGTCGTAGGCCATCACAATGCGGCCCATGCGCTGGCGCAGATCCGCCAGATCACGTGATACCGCCAGGATTGCCATGACTTCACTCGACACCGTGATCTGAAAGCCGGACGGCATTTCGAAGCCATCCATCTTGCCGCCCTGTCCGATCGTGATGCTGCGCAGGCCCTGGGCGCAGAAGTCGATGACCCATTGCATCTTTACGCGCTCGGGATCGATGTCGAGACGTTTGAGATTGCTGCGTGCCAGACGGGCGTCGTCATAGTTGCGCTCGTGCTGCATGCGGGCGTTCAACGCCACCATGCTGAGGTTGTGGGCGTTGTTAATCGCGTCGATGTCACCGGTTAGCCCGAACGACAACTCGGTCAACGGGATACACTGCGCGAGCCCGCCGCCGCCAGCCGAGCCCTTGACGTTGAAGGTCGGTCCGCCGCTGGGTTGCCGGACAGTGCCCACCACCCGCTTGCCGAGCCGGCCGAGGCCTTGGACCAGGCCCATAGTCGTCGTTGTCTTGCCTTCGCCCAGCGGTGTCGGCGTGATTGCCGTGACGTTGATTAACTTGCCGTTCGAGTGCCCGCCGATGCGATCGAGAATCCGCGCGTAATCAAGTTTGGCCAAGTGCCGCCCCATCGGGATGATCTCGTCGCTGGTCAATCCTATGGCTTCGGCCAGTTCTGCCGGCGATCGCATATTCGGTATGGCCGCCTCGGCAATTTGCCAGTCGGCCATCTGGGTCGGGTCAAGATTCATAATTCGCAGGTTCAGATGGGTGAAGTGAGTGTGACGTATCCAGGCCAAGTTGCCTGCTCAAGCGACGGAAAATATGATTCGCAACCGGGTGAATACAAAAGTTTGACAACGTCCCGCCACTGGCACGGTAGGAAAATGGCAGAAAAATCCGCTATCAACCCGGTGCGTATTGCCGGTGCCATAACCATCGCTGCTGTAGTCGGCGCCGCCCTTATCGCGATTTACCGCACCGGCGAGACGATGGCGTGCCAACTCGATGCACCCGGAACAGCAGCCAATATACCATGCAATTCGATTCGGCGATGGTAGATTCGACAACAGTAACAGATTGCAGTTCGGATAAACCTGCGAGGAGAACTCGCAACTTTCAGCAGCACCGGATCATCACACATACATCGGCGGGGGGACTGCTAAAACACTACCCCGACGCCGACACGCAAGGTATTGCCGCGTGTGAAACCGATGTCTGCGACGCGTTCATCGATGGCGTGCTTGTACTCGATACGGGCCATGACGACATCGTTGAAATTCCAAAACAGCGTCGGACCTGTGGCCAGCCATTTCTCGCCGCCGCGTTCGCGTTCCAGTTCCGTTTCCCAACGAAACGACCCGCAGTCGTTGAAGTTCCAGCCGAGGCCGATGTCGATAGATACTGTCTCCTCGGCGCAGCGGTCCTGCTCCCACCAGTAGGTCGCGTCGGCGGTGATGATGTAGACAGTGGTTTCGCGCTCGAACGTCGCCGAGAACCCATAGTCCGTTGTCCCGTCGCTGATCGGGTAGTCCCCGGAGTCCTCGCCGACAGGAAGACGGATCTGCGGCACGATGCCGAAGTGCCCGGAGTATCCCCAGCCATTGGTGTACTTGCGAATCGGCAGGGCCAGCGTCAGATCGTCGAAGCCGTCATTGCGCTCGGTGCTGGTGCCGCCACCGGGGTCGGCTCGGCGCTGCCATTGGCGGACGTAAGGGAGTTTCCCGGTAATGCGTAACCACGGCTCGAAGGTGTATACGGCTTCCAGATGGGTGAGTTGCTTGTTCTCGTACAGGCCCGAGGGATTGTCGAGCTCGGTGCTGCCGGACATGAGGTTGTCCGACCAGCGGTGTTCGATGAATACCTGAACCCCATAGCCGCCCTGCCAGCGCGGCACCTCGTCCATGACCGGCTGATCGGCGGCGGCGCTCCTGGACAGAATCGCCAGAAGCAGAACGACGTTGCCGGCGCGCACTGCGGCGGTTCTCAGAACGATTCGGTCTGGAAAGGTAATCTTATTTCTTTTCGGTCGCAGCGATCGTTTCAACAGTCAGCTTCTTTCCTTCGACCAGTTGGTAAAAGCGTACCGGGTTGTACCCGGCCTTGCGGATTGCTTCGGCAAGCGATGCAATGTCGACAATCTTGCCTTTCTTGACCGACACTGTCAGCAATGAATTGACGCGATCGATGAGGACGCCTGTAGGCGGCAGCGCTGCGGTATCGACGAACTCGAGCCGGCACGCCTTCTTGCCGATGCCGAGCGCACATGTACGGCAGCACATGCCGTCGACCGCCAGGATGACGGTATCGGGCTTCTCCGTCAAGCGTTCCTTCACCAGTTTTTTTTCGTCCGTCAACGGATCGGTTGCAGATTCCGCTGCCTGAGCGACGGACAACGTCGCCACGACGAAGAGTACACTTAGCATGATAGGTATGCGCATAATGAAACCTTTCAAGTACATCCATTATAGGTAAAAACGGTCGTATTGCAACCAGAAATCACTGGCGGCGGAACAAGTTGAACTTGACGATGTAGTACATCGCCTTGACACCGTCCCAGACGCCGATTTTCTTACCCTCGTCAAAACGCCTGGCCTCGTAGGAGATCGGCACCTCATAGATGCGGCAGTTGGACTTAGCCAACTTTGCAGTGATCTCCGGTTCAAAACCGAAACAGTCGCACTCGATCTCGATCGTCTTGAAAATGTCGGCACGGATCATTTTATAACACGTTTCCATGTCGGTGAGATGGACGTTGGCCAAGGCGTTCGACATGGTCGTCAGAAACTTGTTGCCGACATAATGCCAGAATGAATCGACCAGCAGGTCGCGACCGGAATAACGGCTGCCAAACACGACATCGGCCTTGCCCTGTTCGAACAGATAAAACATCTTGGGATACTCCGACGGCGAGTATTCCAAATCCGCGTCCTGAATGATGACGACGTCGCCGGTCACGGCGTTCTGGCCGGTGCGAATCGCGGCACCCTTGCCCTGGTTGACGTCGTGATGGATGATCCTGAGATCGTCGCTGGTCGCCAGACTCTCGAGCTTTTCTCGAGTGCCGTCTGTAGAGCAGTCGTTGACAATAATTATTTCCTTGTCGATCTCGACAGCCTGCACCCGCTCGATTACCTGCATGATCGTGTCGAGTTCGTTGTAGACGGGAATAATGACGCTGAGTTTCAACAGCCTGCCCAAAGTGGAATGTAAGCAATAGAAACGACGATTGAGGAGAAGGAAGGAAAGGGCGGGAATCTAACCCCTATTCGATAGCGTGTCGACATGCAACTTATCATGTTGGGTACCTGTCCAAACCCCTATCGACACGCTATCTTTAGGTTTGCACTCCATACTTCCCCTATCCAAGGATATCGCTATGTTCGGACGTCTTGCCTGTACAGCCATAATGATGATTGCAGCAGTGACTGCATTTTCCGCGGGCAGCGGGAACGTCCGTATACCGCTGCCGCCCAAAGAGGAAATCGCCAAACTGCCGAAGGACGGTGGCGCCGAGTTCAACCGTCTGGTATTCGAACCCAGCCCGTATCTGCGGCAGCATGCCCGCAATCCTGTGGACTGGTATCCGTGGGGCGATGCCGCTTTCGATGCCGCTCGCGACCAGGACAAACCGATTTTCCTCTCTGTTGGCTACACCACCTGCCACTGGTGCCACGTCATGGAACACGAATCCTTCGAGGACGACGAAGTCGCGAAGCTGATGAACGACGCGTTTGTTTGCATCAAGGTCGATCGCGAAGAGCGCCCGGACATCGACAACGTCTACATGACGGTCACCCAGGCAATGACGCGGCGCGGAGGCTGGCCGATGACCGTGGTCATGACGCCCGAGAAGAAGCCGTTTTTCGCCGGCACGTACTTCCCGAAAAGCGGGCGCGGCGGTCGTCCGGGCATGATGGAACTGGTCCCGCATCTCAGTGCTTTGTGGCAGAACGATCGCGACAAGCTGCTGAAGGACGCCGACGCCATCACGGAGCATCTGAAGGCCTTGAGCAGCGGCACGCCGGGTGACGGTCTCGGACTGGAGAGCCTTGGTCTGGCTTTTCGTCAGCTCAAGGGCCGTTTTGACAGTGATCGCGGCGGTTTCGGACAGCGGCCGAAATTTCCCGTGCCGCACAATCTCGCGTTCCTGCTGCGCTATGCCGACCGTACCGACAATGCCGAGGCGGTCGAGATGGCTGTCAAAACGCTTACCGCCATGCGATACGGCGGCATTTACGATCATGTCGGTTTCGGCTTCCATCGCTACTCGACCGACCCCGACTGGCTGGTGCCCCACTTCGAGAAGATGTTGTACGACCAGGCGTTGCTGTCAATCGCCTACACCGAGGCCTGGCAGGTAACTGGCGATGCGCTGTTCAAACAGACGGTGCGGGAAATTCTCACCTATGTCCAGCGTGACATGACGTCGCCGGGCGGCGGCTTCTACAGCGCCGAGGATGCCGACAGCGAAGGTGAGGAGGGCTTGTTCTATCTGTGGACACCGAAAGAAATCATTGACATCGTGGGAGATGTCGATGGTGACAAGTTTCTGGAGATTTTCAATGTCACCAAGCGCGGCAACTTCCGTGACGAATCAACCCGCCGTGAAACCGGCAGGAACATTCCGCACCTGAAGAAATCAATTGCGGAAATCGCCGCGGCCGAAGGCAAAACCATGGACTCCTATCTGTCCTGGATCGACGATGTACGCCGGCACCTGTTCAATGAACGCGAGAAACGCATTCACCCACAAAAGGACGACAAAGTCCTCACTGACTGGAACGGACTGATGATTGCCGCTTTCGCGAAGGCTGGACAGGCGTTCGGCAATTCCGACTATACCCAGTCGGCGAAACGCGCCGCCGACTTTGTCCTCGAAACCTTGCAGGACGACCAGGGGCGACTGCTCAAGCGTTATCGTGACGGTGACGCGGGACTTCCGGCACATCTCGAGGATTACGCTTTCTTCGTTTGGGGCCTGATCGATCTGTATGAAGCGACCCTTGAGGCCAAGTATCTGGCAGAAGCCGTGAGGCTCAACGATTATATGCTCGAACATTTCTGGGACACCGACAAAGGCGCGTTGTTCATGGTTGCGGACACCAGCGAGCAGTTGCTGGTGCGCAGTAAGGAAATCTACGACGGCGCAATTCCCTCGGGCAATTCCGTCGCTACCCTCAACCTCGTGCGCCTGGCGCGATTGACCGCCAATACCGATTACGAAAAAAAGGCCTACGCCATCGTCCGCGGCTTCAGCGGTGGTGTCAAAAGCAGCCCCGGTCATCACACGCAGCTGATGATCGGCCTGGACTTCCTTCTTGGCCCAGCCAACGAAATTGTCGTCGTCGGTAAACCGTTGGCAAACGATACGCGGGCCATGCTGAGAGCCGTTCGCGAGAAGTATCTGCCGCGGAAAGTGTTGATTTTCCGGGCAGCGTCCGGTGATGCGGCGATCTCCAAACTCGCGCCGTACATTGCCGATATGGATGCCATCGATGGCGCCGCCACAGCCTACGTCTGCCAAAACCAGGCCTGCGACCTGCCGACGACGGATATCGAGCAGATGATGAAGACGTTGACGGCGAAGGAATAGACGCGTCTTATCGCAGTCCGATCGCGGCGCGCACCTCGTCCATTGTTTCGGCGGCTACGGCACGGGCCCGCTCGGCACCATCATGCAGGACGGTGTTGACGTGGTCGAGGTTCGCGAGCAGTTCGTCTCGACGCTCGCGCATCGGCCGGAAATATTCCCAGGACTTTTCGAATACCGCCTGCTTGGCATGGCCGTATCCGAAGTCGTTGGCGGCATAGCGTTCGCTCAAGGCTGCCACCTCGGCATCGTCCGCGAAGAGTTTATAGAGCGCCATGACGTTGCAGCTCGCCGGGTCCATCGGCTCTTCCATCGGCGTCGAATCCGTGACCGTGCTCATGATGCGCTTGCGCAGTGCTTTCTCAGGCCCGAAGAGGTTGATGGTGTTGTCGTAGCTCTTCGACATTTTCTGCCCGTCGATACCGGGCACTACGGCGACCCCGTCACGAATGCGGGCTTCCGGTACGACCAGGATTTCCCCGTACTGATTGTTGAAACGGATTGCAATGTCGCGCGTGACTTCGAGATGCTGCTTCTGGTCTCGGCCGACCGGGACGACATTTGACTTGTACAGCAGAATGTCGGCTGCCATCAGCACGGGATAGCTGAACAGCCCGAAGTTGGCAGAGATGCCCTGGGCGATCTTGTCTTTGTAACTGGTGCAGCGTTCGAGCAGGCCGACCGGAATCTGCGAGCACAGAATCCACATGAGTTCGACCACCTCCGGCACGTCGGACTGGCGGAAGAAAATGGTTTTCTGCGGATCAACGCCGCAGGCCAGCCAGTCGACGGCGACGCCGGTAACCATCTCCCGCAGGCTGTCAGGCTCGGGCAGTTGCGTCAGGGCGTGATAGTCGGCGATAAAGGCGAACGGCTGACCGTCGTCCTGGCTTTCGACGAACGGATGTATGGCGCCGAAGTAATTGCCGATGTGTAGAATGCCGGAGGGCTGGATGCCAGTGAGAATTCGCATTGTGAACCTGGGAGTTTGTGGGAAAGCGGGTTAATATTGATCCGCGCCGGCGTCACCGCAACTGCAGATGTCGGTATAAAGGTTTTGTGCGGCGCGTCCGTGAGATATATTGAGGCATGGAGCGTACCGTAATCATCTTCGCATTGATCTTGGCGATAGTCATCGCGATCACTTGGTTTCTGCTGATTCAGTCGGTGCCGACCAAACCCGTCAAATGGGACTGGAGCTATGATACGGCGATCCCGCTGAGCCCGTACAACTACAAGGACCGTTTCACTGTGTTGCGTCCGAGAGACGAGTCCCTGCCCACCCGTGATTACGTCATACACGCCTGGCGCGAGTGGCTCGAAGGCGATCTCGACCAGGCCGTACTGCTGTATCAGATCGGTTACATGTACGATCCGAACAACGTTTTTGCGCTGCGCGACATCGGCGATCTGTGTTACGAGAACGAACAGTTCACGCTCGCCTGCAACTATTACAACCAGTACCAAGCTTACTTCCCGGACCAGGCCAGCAGCTACATCTATTGGGGGCGTTCCCTGCTCAAAGCCAATTACCTGCAGGAGGCGGAACGGGTGCTCAAGGACGGGTTGATGACCGATGACGGCGCTGCCAGCCCAGGCACATTGTACCACATGCTTTCAAAGGTGTACGAGCAAATGGGTCGCCCGTACCTGGAAGCGGATTATCGAGCCAAAGCCTATCGCGCCCTCGGGGCCGATCTTTTTACCGTTATCGACGACATTTGAGCATAATCCGGATACTACCCGAAGACGTCAGCAACCGCATCGCCGCCGGTGAGGTTATCGAACGCCCGGCCTCGGTCGTCAAAGAGTTGGTCGAAAACGCTCTCGATGCCGGCACCACCCGCCTCACGATCCAGGTTGACCGCGGCGGCCGCTCGCTGGTACGCGTCATTGACAACGGCTGCGGTATGGACGCGGAAGACGCGCTCATGTGTTTGGAAGCGCATGCGACCAGCAAGATTCGCGAGCGCACAGATATCGGCGACATCCGCACCCTCGGTTTTCGCGGCGAGGCACTGCCCAGCATCGCCTCGGTGACCCGGTTCCAGTTGCGCACGCGCCCGAACGATGCCGATGAGGGCACCGAGGTCAATGTCACCGGCGGCGTCATTCAGAACGTCGGTCCGACTGGCTGTGCTCCCGGTACGACCGTGCAGGTACGCAACCTCTTCTTCAATTTGCCGGCGCGCAAGAAATTCCTCCGCAGTATTGCTACGGAGGAGTCGCACATCCAGGAGATCGTGCAGCTGCTTGCCTTAGCCCATCCGGAGGTAAGTTTCGATTTGTCCTTCGACGATCGCAGCATTCTGTCCGTTCAGGGCGGCAGCGACATGCGCACGCGCGCGGCCATGCTGCTCGGTCGCGAAACTGTTGCCGGCATGGTGCCGGTCGACCATGCCGACGACCACATACACGTCACCGGCTTCGCCGCGCGCCCCGGGCTGACGCGCTCGACGCGCCGCGACCAGCGCACCTTCGTCAACGGGCGACCGGTCACTGCAGACGGCATTCACTTCGCTATCCGCGACGCTTACCACAGCATGGTGATGAAAGGCCGCTACCCGCCGGTGCTCCTGTTCATCACGCTGCCGCCGGACCGCGTCGATATCAATGTGCACCCGGCCAAACGCGAGGTACGCTTTCGCGAGCACCGGCAGGTTGGCGAAGTTGTCAGTGCCGGTATCCGCCAAGCCCTGCGCGGTCTGTCGCAGCCCGAGATCATACCGTCGCCGGCACAACCGCAAATGATGCCGGCTGCGGCGCAGGTCATATTGCCGTCGAACGCGCCGGACACGGCCGACGCGGCCGAAACGATATCGCCGTCGCCCGTGCCAAGCATGCCGGGGCCATCGTCCGCTCCTGCATACCCGGACGCGCTGCCGCCGCCACCCATGCCGGCGAGCACTTCGATCTCGGCTGCCGACCCGGATGAACTGCTGCGGCTCCGCGTCATCGGCGCCATCACAGATCTGTATTTATTGGCGGAAGGTTCCACCGGTCTCGTATTGATCGACCAGCACGCCGCGCACGAGCGCGTCATGTTCGAGAGAATCCTCCAGCAGGCCCAATCCAAGGACGGCACCGGCCAGGGCCTGCTCATCCCGATCACAATCGACCTGTCTGCCGCCGATGCCAATGCCCTGCGCGAGAATCTCGATGCCATGGCCAGTCTCGGATTTGCCATCGAGGATTTCGGGGGAAACAGCTTCATCATCTCCGCCGTGCCGGCTCATTTTCCGCAGGAGAATGTCGCCGGCATGCTGCACGACATTATCGACGATCTGCGCGATCGGCCGTTGCGGGAGCGACGGGCCGACGAGGGCGCTATCGCCATGGCGGCGTGCAAGGCCGCAGTGAAAGCGCACGATCATCTGGAAGCGTCGGAAATCGACAAATTGCTTGAAGAGCTTGGCAATACGCAATTGCCGTATACCTGCCCGCACGGCCGCCCGACGATGATCAACATTTCCTTTGCCGAGCTGGAGAAACGCTTTGGCCGGCGGGCATAGATAGATCGGCAGGTTACGCAGATTCACTATATATCCGCCTTCTTTTCCCGTGCCTATTTAAGACAGGACGCGGCCTTTGTTGGACCTGTCTGGTTCTGGGCGGCGCCAAAGGCTTCCACTGAACTGCTGTACAGGCCTTGCCTGAGGCGCGCAGGGCGCTATAGTATTGGTTCTGCGATTTTTGAACCTGTTTCCGGAGGCCTTGGTCATGGCACATAAGAAAGGTCAAGGAGCGACCCGTAACGGTCGCGACAGCAAACCCAAGATGCGCGGCGTTAAAGTGTATGGCGGCCAGAGCATCCGTGCGGGTGGCATCATAATACGCCAGTGCGGCACGAAGTTCCATCCCGGCACCAACGTTGGCTGCGGCAGAGATTTCACGCTGTATGCCCTGGCCGATGGCATCGTGGAATTCACGAAGCACAATCGCAAAGTCCACGTGACCCCGGCTGCAACGGCCGAGGCATAAATACGGGCGCTGGGCGATCGTACGCTGCGCAGCAACAGCGTGTGTTCTGTACTTTTTCGCTGCGATCGTTCCCCGATCGCACGGCGAAGCTCAAACCCATACGGTCGCGTCATCAAAGGCGAGAATCCTTGTCTGCAACGGCGGTGACGACGGGTTGATCACTGACGAACAGATCGCGACCTTTCAACAGAACGTGCGGGATGCCGGCGCCGACTGGCAGTTCATTTCCTACGCCGGCGCCAAACACAGCTTCACCAACCCGGATGCCGACAAGCGCGGCATGGCTGCCATCGCCTACAATGCCAAAGCGGACAAGCGCTCGTGGGCTGCGATGCTGTCGTTGTTTGCCGAGATCTGGTAGCCCGACATTCGCTGTCGGCTACGCCCCATCTCTGCGTATCTGCTGGTCCTGCCTGTCTTTGAAGTTCTTCCCGTGACCTCGCTCACGCCCAGATCCTCGATACAGACGGTCCGCATTCTCATTTCTTTGCCTCGGCACGGGCCACCAGGCGGCGCACGATCCGCGAGGCGGCGGCGAACCCGAAGGCGCCGGTGACAAAACTGGCGTTGCCGTAGCCGCTTTCGCAGTCGAGTTTCATCTTGCTGCCGGTGGTCCTTTGGTGGCCAACGGTGCCATCCGGCTGCGGGTATAGAATGGCTTCGGCTGAAAACACGCATTCGACACGGAATCGGTGTCGGCTTTCGCGGGGGAATCCGAACTTCTGTCGCAGCTTCTTGCGCACTTGCGCCAGTAGCGGATCGTCATAGGACCTGGAAAGGTCATTGACCTGTACAGCAGTCGGATCGACCCGACCGCCGGCGCCCCCGACGGTGATCACTGGAATGCGCCGGCGCCTGCACATGGCAATCAGGAGGCACTTGGGCTTGAAGCTGTCGATGGCGTCGAGCACGTAGTCGTAGGGCGTTTCGAGGATGCGTTCGGCAGACGCCTCACTGAAGAACTCCTGACGTTCGTGAAAAATACAACCGGCATTAATTGCTTTGACGCGGTCCGCCAATGCTTCGACCTTGGCGCGGCCGATTTCACCGTCGACGGCATGCAGCTGGCGGTTGACGTTGGTCACACAGATATCATCCCAGTCGATCACCGTGAGCTCACCGATTCCAGAACGTGCCAGTGCCTCGACGGCCCAGGAACCGACGCCGCCGACGCCGATCACACAGACATGGGCTCGTTGCAGAACGGCCAGGGCGTTGGTCCCGAAGAGCCGTCCGATACCACCGAATCGATATTGATAGTCGTCCGTCATATGGCATGGTCGGCCAGCGAATCGATGAGCTCGAGCGTGACTTCATCGAGGTGTTCGAGGCGAATGGTAGCCTGTGATAAATCGGTGTTGCGTGTGAAGCGGTTGGGTATGCAGATGGATCGCATGCCGGCTGCGACGGCCGCGAGTATACCTTTCTGGGCGTCTTCCAGAATAACACACTCAGCAGGTGTCACATCGAGTTGCTCGGCCACGTGCAGCCACGGGTCGGGATGCGGTTTGAGACGCGGCGTCGATTCTTTGGTGGCGATGTATTCGAAATTCTTTGTGAGGTCGAGGCGATCGATGATTGCCATGGCATCGGCAGCGTAGGACCCGGTCGCCAGCGCCAGGCGCTTGTGTCCATGCAGCCGTTGTACGACGTCCAGTGCACCTGGCATCGGTACGAGCGCCGTGTCGACCAGCTCCTGGA
The DNA here is from genome assembly GCA_913042885.1 of uncultured Lentisphaeria bacterium. The sequence goes on from CAJWLW010000045.1 coordinate 13,432, forward strand.
AGCGAATGGCTTTGCGGCGGCGGACCTCTTTCGTGTCAAGCTCGGCGTCACATATGTCGGCGAACTCATTGATACCGAGTCCTCGCCTGATCCAGAATTCGGCATATTCCGCTTCGCTGATCGTCACGCCAAGGCTGCCCAGGGTATCCTGGTACGCTTTGCAGTGCAGCGTTTCGGAATCGGCCAAAAGACCGTCGAGATCAAAGATCACGGTGGTAATCATGCTAACTTTCCACCGCACGATACCCGCACGGATCCATCGAGAAGCTGCCGCGTCCGCCGGTCAGCTGCGGGACGGCCTTGCTGAAACCGAACATCTCGGCGAGCGGCATTTCGCAACGGATCCGTTTGAGCTCGAGGACATCGTCGACGCCGTGAATCAGTGAGCGCTTACCCTGCAGGTAATTGGAGATCTCACCGGTCGTCTCCTCCGGTGCGAAGATGTCGACGCGCATCATCGGCTCGAGAATTTCGGTGCCGGCGGTGCTGATCGCCTGGTCCATCGCCTGCAGCACAGCCCCGAGCACGGCGCCGTCCGTTGTCCTGTCGGCGTGGATCTCGAGTTCCATGAGCTCAGCCTTGACGTAGATCAGCGGGTAGCCGTTGTTGCCGCCAGTCTTGACGCCGTCGTTGAGAGCTTCCATGGCGGCCTTGACGAAGGCTTTGGGCAGGTTGCCATTGCGCAGCCGGTTCTCGACGACAAATGGTGTGCTGTGGTCGACGGAGGGTGACAGCGCGATTGTCGCACGGGCGTACAGCTCGGCGTCGCCGATGTTTCTCTCGAAGGTCGCGGTTTCGGTTACTGCCTTGGTGATCGATTCACGATAGGCGACGCGCGGTTCGCCGGCGTGCACGGCGGTATTGAATTCATTGACGATACGCTTCACGGTAACTTCGAGGTGCAGTTCGCCCATGCCGGAGAGAATACACTGACCTGTGTTTTCGTCTTCACTGATGTTCAGCGTCGGGTCCTCGCGAGCCAGCATTGTGAGGATTTCTTCGAGGCGGCCGCGGTCCTTGGTTGACTGTGGCTCGATGGCCATTGAGATCACCGGTTCGGGGAAGTTCATGCGCTCGAACATCACCTGCTGTCGGCGGTCGCACAGGGTGTCACCGGTGATGATGTCGCGAGGTCCCATGAAGCCGATGATATCGCCAGGGCCGACAACGTCCAAAGGCTCGGTGCTCTTGGCGTACAGGCGCAGAAGTCGCTTGAGCTTGACCGCCTGCTTTGTGCGCGGTTGATAGACGGCGGTATCGGCCTGCAGTGTGCCAGTGTAGGTGCGCAGGTAATAGAGATCGGCGGATTTACCGGCAACCACTTTGAACACCAGCCCGGCGAAGGGTGCGTCGTCGCCAGGTGTCAGCGTGACGTCGGCGCCGCTTTTCGCGTCGAACGCCGGGATCCCGGTGATGTCGGCAGGCGAGGGCAGGTAGCGGATGATGCTGTCGAGCAACAGTTGGATGCCGACCGTTTTCTTGGCCGATCCGGCGAGCACGGGAATGATTTGATTGGCCAGGGTGAGTTGGCGGATGCACTCATAAATTTTTTTGGCGGTCAGTTCGCTGCTCTGCAGATAGGCTTCGGCGAGTTCGTCGGAATGATCGGCGAGCCGCTCGATCATAGCGATCCGTGCGGACTCCGCAATTTCGACGAGCTCGCTGTCGATGTCGCTGGCGACGGCATCGTGTTCGTCGAATCGCCATTGCTGCATAGTGATCAGGTCGATAACGCTGTCGAAGTCGCTTTCGCTGCCGACAGGGTACTGGAGCGGGACGCCGCGATCCTGGAACTTGTCGTTGATTTCGCCGAGCACACGTTCGAACGAGGCGCCGACGCGGTCGAGCTTGTTGATGATCGCCAGGCGCGGCAGTTTGTAGCGATCGGCCTGGAACCAGACTTTTTCGCTCTGCGCCTCGACGCCTTCGACACCGCTGAAGATGACGACGGCACCGTCGATGACACGCAGTGAGCGCTCGACCTCGGCGGTGAAGTCGATGTGGCCGGGAGTATCGATGAGGTGAATGAGCGTGTCCTGCCACTGGAAGGTAGCGGCTGCGGAGACGATGGTGATACCGCGGGCGCGTTCCTCGTCGAGATAGTCCATCACGGTGCTGCCGTCATCGACTTCGCCGCTGCGGTGGGTGCGGCCGGAGAGGTAGAGCATGCGCTCGGTGGAGGTCGTTTTGCCGGCATCGATGTGGGCGATGATGCCGATCGTACGGATGTCGTGCAGGTCGTTCATCGTCGTACGATTGATAGCCGTCAAATCGGCAGGGAGACGCCTTCGCGGGCGCAGAAAACGTTCATTGGCGGATCGGCGGACTGGAAGGTTGCGCTGATATCCAGCAGGATTTCGTCGAGTTTCGTATCGGAATGCTGCGGGTCGTGGTGGAAGAGTGCGAGCTGTTTGACGCGGCACTTGTGGGCGACCTCGACCAGCACGGGTATGGAGGTGTGCCCCCAGCCGACGTGCAGGCCGTATTCTTCCGTGGTATACTGGCCGTCGGCGATGAGCAGGTCGGCGCCGTGGATGAACTGCATGTACTCGTCCTTCATGGCATCGATTTCGGCGCTGGGTTCATCGGGGTAGAAAATCTTGTTGAGCTCGATGTCGCTGGCGTAGACGATGCAGCGGTCGCCGGTGTTGATACGGAAACGCAAAGAGCCGCCGGGATGGAAGACTTGTTCCTGCGTATCGAGCGTGAAGTCGTCGAAGTTCATTGTTTCGGGCAGCTGCTGAATACGGATATTCGACGGAAAATCGCTCATCTGCACAGGGAAGTAGTCGTTGTTCATCTGCCCATGCAGGATTGATTCGAGGAATTCGCCTTTCTTCTGGCTGCCATAGATGATGAGCGTGGTGCCGCCCATGTAGGCGGGGTCGAAGAATGGCAGGCCCTGGATATGATCCCAGTGTGTGTGGCTGAGCAGCAGGTGGAGGTTCATGCCGCTGCCTTTCTCAACCATTTCAGCAGCAAGCTCAAGCCCGAGATTACGGATGCCGGTGCCGGCGTCGATCACCAGGTAGGTGTCGCCGCACTCAATCGAAACGCATGGGGTGTTGCCTCCGTACTTTTCCGTGCTTCGGCCGGGAGTTGGAATGGATCCGCGAGTACCCCAAAACGTAACGTACGCCATCTTCGCACGTCCGTTGCTCATTTTTCCCGGGTTCGTTCTTCGAGGAAGGTGATAGTAATATCGCCAACAGTGATCTGGTCGTTGTTGCGCAGGATACAGCGCTTGATCTTGACGCCGTTGATATATGTCCCATTAGTACTGTCCAAATCTTCGACGTGATATTCTTCGCCGCGGCAGAATATACGGACATGTTGCCGGGAGATCGTCGTCGTCGGGATATGCACTTCACACTCGGGATCGCGTCCGATATAGACTTGGGAGCGGCCCAGTTCGACGCCGTTGCGCTCGCCATCAATCCCGACGATGTCAAGGTAGGCGCCGACCCGTACCCTGGCTTGCTTGAAGATGGCCTTACGTGACACCGGACATGTGTTCACCAGTTTTTTCTCCGCCAGCAAATCGTCGTCCTGATCGTGCGAAAAATTGTCAGCCATTGTGCGAACACCGGTTATTGCCAGTCCAGCCACGTGGGAGAGAGCGCGCGGTAAGCAGTAGGTCTCTGCAGGTCCCCCGTCGCGTGAGCAGTAATTTCATTAATATAGTCAGCCAAGGACTAAAAGCAAACGCACCAATCACTTACTGCCTATGCCGTAGACCCCGCATGTCCCGGGCTAACCGGCCCCTGTCTGCATGCAGTGACAAGGCGTTCTGCCTGACCTGATCACCGCTTGAAATACCGCAATTCCGGCGGTACCCTGTGTCTGTGCCACTGCACGTATCTGTTCTTGTACCGTGATCACGTAGCTGTATACCGTACTCATGTCTGCGATTGACGAACTGATCAAAGATTTCGAGAACCGTTTTCACCGCGAAATCAAGGCACGTAATACCCTGGATCCGGTCGAAGGCACCTTTGAGCCCTATCCGCCGACGCTCGATCCAAAGCTGAGCAGGGTATTGTCCGAACAGGGCATCACCCGCCTGTTTGCCCATCAGGACGCTGCTTTTCGCTCGATTTCGGACAACCTCGATACGTTGCTGGTGTCGCATACGGCGAGCGGCAAGACCCTGTCGTTCCTGCTGCCGGTCCTCAACGAGTACCTGAAGGCCGAAGCACCGTTCAGCGTACTGCTGATTTACCCGACCAAGGCACTGTCCCGAGATCAGGAAGGTACGCTCGGAAAATTACTTTCCGCTGCCGGCACGCAACTGCGGCTGGGCACCTACGACGGCGACACACCACGTGACGAACGCAACCGGATCTGCAGCCAGGCGGATTTCGTGATCACCAATCCCGACATGCTGCACGCCGGGATTCTACCCAACCACAATCGGCGGTGGCGCACGTTTCTGTCGCGGCTGCGTTACGTTATCGTCGACGAAGTGCACATCTATCGCGGCGCCTTCGGGTCGCATGTGGCGAATGTGTTTCGTCGACTGCAACGCATCTGCGAGCTGCACGGCAGTCACCCGGTCTTCGTCGGGTCGTCGGCGACCATCGACAACCCCAGCGAACACGCTTCGGCGCTGTTTCAGCGTTCGCTGGAATTGATCGACAAGGACGGTGCGCCGCGGCCGCAGCGCGACATGTACCTGGTCAATCCGCCGCTGGTTCAGAGCCATGGGCACGCGCTGTACCGGAAAGGCCCTGGGTCGATCTCCATACCGCTGATCCGCATGGCGATCGAGCGCAACGTCCGCACCATCTGTTTCTGCCGCGGTCGCCAGCAGGTCGAGCGTTTGTACAAGGCGGTCATCGATCGACACCCGGGTTTGCGGGATCGGGTCAAGCCGTATCGCGGCGGCCTGCTGCCGAACGAACGGCGCCAGCTCGAGCGCGACCTGGCCTCCGGTGCGCTGAACACGATCATTACGACCAATGCCCTCGAGCTCGGTATCGATATCGGCGGGCTTGATCTGTGTATCCTTTCCGGGCACCCTGGCACCATGGCCAGCTTTTGGCAGCAGGCAGGACGTGTTGGCCGCCAGGAGCAGCGGGCGGTCGTCGTGTTCGTCGCCAAGGACACACCGATCGATCAATTTTTCGCGCACCATCCCGAGTTCATTACGCGGGCACCGATCGAACGCGCCTGGCTCAGCGCGAACAATCCTTACATCATTCTCCAGCACCTGCCGTGTGCGGCGCACGAGCACCCGTTGCGTGCGGATGAACCGCTGTTCGAGGGACCGTCTTACCGCCAGGCTGTGCAGGTGTTGGAGCAGGACGGCAGCATCAAGCCGTACCACGACTGCCACCGTTACGCGCTCTCGGATTATCCGGCGCGCGGCGTCAACCTGCGCGGCATGACCGATTACAACATCGAGATTTATTGTGGCTCCGAAGTCATTGGCGAGCTCGACCCGATCGGTGCGCGCGGGACCCTTTACAAGGACGCCATCTACCAGCACCTCGGCAACCGCTACATGTCGCTTGATCTCGATCTGGACAAGAAGCTCTGCCATGTCGAACGCGTCAACGTCGATTATTACACTGACGCGGTCTGGGAGAATCGCCTGGACATGACCGAGATCGAGGAATCGCTGTCGATCAGCGACAGCCCGGTCGATTTTGGGTATGTCCACGTCAACAAACAGCCGAAACTTTACAAGAAAATCCGTGAGCGCAGCTACGAGAACATCGGTTACGGGCCGATCACACTGGCGCCTTTCGAGTACGACACGATGGGCTTCTGCCTGACGCCCGGGCTGGCGTGGCGTCGTTGCATGAGCGAGATCGACAAGCGCTATATCGGCGCCGGCCTGTACGGGCTCAGTTACGTTCTCAAACGCACCGCGCCCTGCATCTGCATGGGCGATATCCAGGATATTGACACCGACGTGGCGTTGATCGAGTCGGATCCGCAGTGGAAAAGTGCGCTGTACCTTTACGACACTGTCGAGGGCGGTGTCGGCTATGCCGAGAAGGTGTGCGAGCAGTTCGCTGAAGTTCTCAAGCTCTGCCGCCAGATCCTCACCGAATGCGAATGTCACGCCGGTTGTCCGGCGTGTGTGCCGCCGTTGCCGCCGGGTGTCAGTGACGAGGAGCTTGAACAGCTTTTTATCGAGTCCAATGCCTCTGTCGTCTGCACACTCAGCCTGTTGGCGTACCTGCTCGACGGTCGGGTCGAGGCGCCGGATGTGAAGATTGACCGCCTGCCGACGCCGCAGGTGATCGAGCCGCCAGGTGATGATCTCGAGGTGAAGAAGCTCAACAACCGGTTGGAACGTGCTTCGACAATTCTGCGTGAAAAACGGGAGCGTCTCCATTGATTCAGCACTCCTTCCAGCATGTCAAAGGTATTGGCCCGGTCACCGAACGCCGGATCCTCGATGCTGGCATCGCGGACTGGGAGGAGGCGCTTGCTGCCCGTGAATCCTTGCCTTTGGCCGGTTGCACCGTCGATGCCCTGATCGAGGAACTGCCGCGTTGCCTCGATGCGTTGCGCGGTGCCGATCTCAAATACCTGCTCGATCGCTTTGACACTCGTGAGCACTGGCGTATCTTCGCCGGCTGCTTTGAGAGTGCCACATATTTCGATATTGAGACCAGCGGATTTGGCAGCTTTTGCGACGTCACAGTGATCGGCTGCCTGCACCGCGGCAGTGTCCGGGTATTTACACGTAACGACGACCTTGATGATTTTCTCGAGCTGCTCGACGACGTCTCGCTGCTGGTTTCCTTCAACGGCAATTCCTTCGACGTGCCGCGATTGCTCGACCACTATCATATTCCCGAGCTGCCATGTCCACATATCGACTTGCGGTGGCTATGTTATCACTGCGGCTATCGTGGCGGCCTGAAAGATATCGAGTCGCAGCTCGACATTGAGCGTCCGGTGTCTGTGAGCGGCGTCAATGGCGCCGATGCAACCTGTCTGTGGGAGCGTTGGGATCTTGCCGACGATGCGGCGGCGCTGCAGCAGTTGAGGTGTTACTGTGCTGCCGACGTCCTGACGATGCCGGCAATCGCCGCATGCATTCTGCGCGACCGTGGCGTCGAGACGCCCGGCGGGATGCATCGGGTTGGTTGGGATTTATTGGAGACGATGGACAATGGCTGAATCGCAGAACATCAAATTGACCGACACACCGGCCGGCGGCGGCTGGGTGATTGGCAGTCTGTCGATGGCTGTCGTTTTGGCGTTGCTGGCGATCGGCTATGTTTTGCTCGGCCGCTCGGTGTTGCCGAGCCTGTATCATGAGATTACCAGTGCCGAACTCGACGAGGCAACAGCCGAGTTGTCGAAGATCCGGGCGACACTGGCGGCCGACCGCCAACAGCAGCAACAACTGCAGGGAGCGCTGCAAGCGCTCGACGAACAACTCGCGCGTGGGCGTGCCGAAGTCGAGGAGACACAGGTCCAGATGGCCAATATCAAGGCAGCCAGCGAACGGTCGGATGCTCTCAATCAGCGTGTCATTGAGTTGGAAGTGCAGGAAGCCGCATTGGAAAAACAATGGCAGGAGACCCAGCGCCAGGCGTTGAAGAGCCAGGCCGAGCTGACGGAAATCGAGAGTAAACTCAACGACTTTCGTGAATGGGCCGACAACCGCGAAGAGCTCCAGGCAGAGGTCGCCGCGCTGAAAACAGAGGTCCGTGAACTCGAAGCCCAGGCCGCCGTCGCGGCCGAGAAGAAGGCGGAATTGTCGGTCGTTCTGAAGGAAGTTGAAAACGCCCGGCTGATTGGCGCCATGTACGCAGCGCGCGAGAAGTTGATCGAGGACAGCATCGACAAACTCAAGGAGAAGCGGGCAGGGCTGTCCGGCAAAGTTTCCAGCGAGCAGAAACTCATGCTCCGGGGAAAAGAAAGAGCCGTGGAGGAGCGCGCCAGGATTGCCGCCGAGCTCGACGTGCAGCGTGAGAAACTGGATGACGTCATCGCCGAGATCGCCATGAAACGGGTACGCATCCGGGACCTGGCACAGCGTCTCGAAGAAGCTGACGACCTGGAGGAGCGCATCAAGGTTCTGCGTGCCAACAAGAAGTCGGTCAGTGCAGAGCTCATTTCCGAGGAGATTCGTTTGGCACGGTTCAAGGAAAACTACCGGCGCACCCTGACCACCTATGAAAGAAATCTCAAGGCCCAGAACAAGGAGCATCTCGCCAAGAGCCGCAAGCTCGCCAAGATCGACGAGCAGATCAACCAGGCCCAGGAGAAGCGCGCCAGGCTGCTGGCGGAGAATGCCGAATTGGAGAAGAAGAAAGGGGAACTCAACCCATGACTGCGATCCAGCTTTTTTATTCCGGCCTTACACTGTCTGTCATCGCATTGGCGATAACGGCGGCGTTGTTTTTTGTTTATCAGGGCCGGCTTCGGCGATTGCCGGAATCGACCCGGTACGAAGATCTGCGTGAGCGGCTGGAGGGGGTGCGCGCGCAACTCGAGGCGTTCGAGAAAGAGCGGCAGGCCTTGCGCGACCAATTGCACGACCTCGAGCGGGATGCTGGCACTGCCAGGGGCGTCGCCGCCGAAGCGGAGGAGCTCAAGCGATTTCTCGATGAGAATCGCAACAAGGCGGCAGAAGTCGAGGCGACGTTGCATCGTGCCGAGACCACACGCCAGCAATTGACCGAGGCCGAGGACGGCTATCAGCGTGCCCGGACTGAGTTCGAGAAGATCCGTGACCAAAGCGAGGCGGCCAAGCACGAAGCGGCCGAGGAGCGGCGCAACGTCGATGCCCTGCAGCGTCAGATCACCACTGCAAAGTCGGAGCTGAAGGACACCCAGATCCGCCTGCGCGAGACCAGCGACAAATTCGCCGCCCTGACCGGGGAGAAAGACGGTCTGGCGCATCAGGTCGAGAAGCTGCGCGGTGAAGACGCCGAACTGCAGCGGCAGTGCGCCGAATATGAGCAGAAGATGGCAGCCATGCACGACCGGAGCATCGAGCTTGCCGACGTCAATTCGGCTCTGGAAGTCGACGGTCGAAAACTCCACCACATCCGCGAGCAGATCGCCTCCGAACAACAGATTCAGGAGAACATTCTGAACCGCACCGGTAATGTGTCGTCGCTGCTGTCGCCGGACACGCCGACGCGGCTACAGGATCTTTTCCGCCCGTATCTGTCGCCCAACGGTGCGGCAGCTCCCTTAGATGCCAGTGACGAGAATCTCGTTCTGCGCCAGTTTTCCGACAGCCTGCGTGAGGCCGGACTGATTTTCAGCGAACGCACGGTGCTGGCTTTTCACACCAGCCTGA
>CAJWLW010000046.1 GCA_913042885.1 uncultured Lentisphaeria bacterium
CTGCTGGGGCATCAACCACGAGGCGATGCACCTGCCGGGGTCGCTGGTGATCAAGGCGGACGAAGCAACCGGCGCGATGATGCGCGAGTTTCAGGGTGCCGCGTTGCGACCTGTAAATCCATGGGTACAAGACTGATGGCAACGTTCGAGGTTCGGGTCACAGACAACATCATGGTGCCGATGCGCGACGGTGTCGAGCTGGCGGCCGATCTGTACCGTCCGGCGCAAGCGGATGCGATAGTCGAGGAGCCGCTGCCGGTACTGCTGTTCCGGACCCCGTACAACAAGGTCAATTTCGAGCGCGACCAAAACTACGGCAAGTATTTTGGCGGGCACGGGTACATCGTGGTGATGCAGGACTGCCGCGGTTGCTTCCGGTCCGGCGGCGAGGTCAACTTCCTGATTCCCGAAGCCGAGGACGGCTACGACACGCTGGAGTGGATCGACGCACAGCCCTGGTCGAACGGAAAAGTCGGCTCGTTCGGCACGTCATGGTCCGGATGGACCCAGACAGCGATGGCGGCGTTGGGTCCGGAGAACCTCACAGCGATGATTCCGAACATGAGCGGGGCGGACGCCTACTCGAGTTCAGTCCGTCACAACGGTGCTTTGGAGTTGCGGTTCCTGGCGTGGGCCTTCTGGCACTCTGCCGGCAATACCCAGGCGGCATTGAAAACCGACCCGGCAGTGGACGCCGGTCTGAATGCCGGGCCGGTCCGCTTCAGCGACTGGCTCACGCGATTGCCTATCCGCCGCGGCCAGACGCAGTTGAAACTGGTACCGGCATACGAGAAGTGGGCCTTCGACATTGTGACGCGGGCCGATTATGACAAAGACTACTGGGGCCATCCGAGCATGGCACCCAAGCTGTTTTGGGATCGTTTTCCCGATATCCCGACGCTTCTGGTGGGCGGCTGGTATGATTCGTACACGCGCGCCACGTTCGAGAACTATTGCGGCCTCTCCGCCTGCAAGTCATGTGTGAAGGTATTGGTCGGCCCGTGGACCCATGGCGACACGACCACCGAAGAATCATTTTCCGGCGACGTCGAATTCGGTCCGGATTCCACACTGGATAGCTTCCGCGGGCTCAATCACCGTTGGTTCGACGCAGCTCTGAAAGGCGACGGATCGGCGATCACGGACCAACCGCCGGTGCGCATTTTCGTGATGGGCGGCGGCGATGGGCATCGCACGCCTGCCGGCCGGTTGTTTCATGGCGGCAGATGGCGCGACGAAGAGACGTGGCCGTTGCAGCGCACGGCATACACGGATTTTTACCTGCACGGCGACGGGAGATTGACTCAGGAACCTCCGTCATTCGAAACCGCCGGCACGACGTACAGCTTCGATCCGGCGCATCCGGTACCGTCCATCGGCGGCAACGTGTCGTCGCTCAACCAGCTCGGCCCGTTGCCGGCAGGCATCACAGATCCGGGCCTGGCGACGTACGCGTCGCGCGCCGAGGACCTGATGCAGGCGGGCGGCTTCGACCAGATCGAGAACAGCGACAGTTTCGGCTGCCGGCTGCCATACCTGCCGCTCGGCTCGCGTCCGGATGTGCTGGTCTTCGAAACCGAGCCACTGACGGAAGACGTCGAAGTGACAGGACCCGTTTCAGTGACGCTGTGGGTTGCCACCAGCGCGGTCGATACCGATTTCACCGCCAAGTTGATCGACGTCTATCCGCCGAATCCATCGTATCCGCACGGCTATGCGTTGAATCTGACTGACAGCATCCAGCGACTGCGTTACCGCGACGGGCGCGAGCGCGGCGAGCTGGTTGAGTCAGGCGAAGTCGTGAAGGTGACGTTCCCGCTGTACCCAACGAGCAATCTGTTCGTCGCCGGCCATCGCATCCGTGTCGACATTTCGAGTTCCAATTTTCCGCGGTTCGACGTCAACCCGAATACCGGCGAAGCGATCGGCTGTGAGCGTCGACGCGTCGTGGCGGACAACACGGTATTTCACGACCGGCAACGGCCGTCCAAGATCACCTTGCCGGTGACTCCGTCTACGTGAGGATTACAGGACAGTTGTGAGTCGTTTCAAACACATTAAGCAAATGCCGGGCTGTGCAACTAAAGTGCTGGCGCTCGGCACCCGGATGCTTGGCAGTACGCTGCGTCTGGAAGTGGACGATCCCGACGGATTTCTCGAGACCGATCCGCCGGAACCCTGTATTATGTCGATCTGGCACAATCGTCTGCTGTGCATGCCGACGGTCCTTCCGTTGCATATCCGGGAGCGCTGCGCAGCACTGGTGAGCCAGTCACGCGACGGCGGATATATCTGCGATTTTCTGAAGTGCTTCGGGATCGGCTCGATCCGCGGCTCGAGCAGTCGCGGCGGCGCCGAATCTCTGCGAGACATGCAGCGGTTTCTGATCGATGGCGGCGTGCTGGGGTTGACACCCGACGGACCGCGCGGGCCGCGCTACGAAGTGCAGGACGGCATCTGCTGGCTGGCCAGCCGAGCGCAGGTGCCGATTCGTTCAGTTGCGGTGAACACCCGCAGTCACTGGGAGCTGAACAACTGGGACGGGACGCAGATCCCGAAGCCATTCACTCGCACCCGGTTGGTGATCGGCAGCCCGATCCGCATCGCCCCGGAACTGGACAACGACGGTTTGGCAGCCTGCAAACAATTGGTCAAGCAAAAAATGGCCGAAGCCACGGCGTGGGATCAGGCCTGACTGCCGTCATGCTCACCGTCGACAGGCGGATGCAGTTGGCCGCCCTCGAGGACAAAGACCTGATTGGCGCGGACGGTGAGTGACATGTCGTGGGTGACCATGACGATGGTCTTGCCGTCGTTGTCGCGCAGTCCGGCGAGAATGCGCATGATATCCTCAGACGTGTCCGGGTCGAGATTGCCGGTGGGTTCGTCTGCCAGGATGATGTCGGGGTCATTCATCAGCGCCCGGGCGATAGCGATGCGCTGCTGTTCGCCGCCGGAGAGTTCGGCCGGAAAATGGTGCGCGCGGTCCTGCAGATCGACCTGTATGAGAAGATCGAGGGCGCGTGCTGTCGCGGCGCGTTTCGAATTGCCGACGAGGCGGCTGGCAAGCGCGACATTTTCCAGGGCGTTGAGTCCGGGCATCAACTGGTAGGACTGGAAGACGAAGCCGATGTGCTTCTGCCTGAACACGGCGCTGCGGTCGGCGCGCATGTCTGAAACGGTTTGCCCGAAGCAAACGACCTTTCCGCAGTCTGGGCTGTCGAGAGCCCCGGCAAGATGCAGCAGCGTGCTCTTGCCGCAACCGGACTTGCCGGTAACCACGACCCACGTGCCGGGTTCAACGGTAAGCTCGGCACCGCACAGCACGTCGATGACATGCGTTTTAAGCGTGTAGCGCTTGGCCAGAGAAATAAGTTGGAGGGCGGGTTCGGGCATTTCAGGAATCGTGTTGCAAGGCTCGGGTGGGCTGCAAACTCACCGCATAGATCGCCGGTATAAGTGCACCGAGCACACAGATCACGAACGAGATGGCGTCGATTATTATGATATCCCTCTTGCTGATATGCGCCGGGATGACCGTAAGCATATAAAGTTCCGGCGGGAACACGGAGATATTGAAGGCCCACTCGATGAATTCCTGGATCCGGCCGCGATAGTTGACGACCAAAAGGCCGACGACGGTGCCGAGCCCGACGCCTGCCAACCCAACGATGGCGCCCTGCAGGAGGAACACCGACAGGATCGTCCGCTGCGTCGCCCCCAGCGCCTTGAGCACGCCGATCTCGCGGGTTTTCTGAATGACGATGGTGATCAGCGTCGCAGCGATGCTGAACGACGAGACAATGACGATGAAAACCAGCACGAAAAACTGCAGATTCTTCTCCACTGCCAGGGCACGGAAAAACTCGGCGTTCTTCTCCATCCAGGTGACCGCCGCGAGTCCGCCGAAGCCGCCGTCCTCGCCAATCGCTTTGCGCACCTCGTGCACGCGTTCCGGATCGTCCGTCCAGATCTTGATGACAGTCGCATCACCCCATTCAGAGCGGAAGACCTCGTTTGCTTTGTCGATGTGAGTGACGATGATCTCGTTGTCATACAGGTGCATGCCGATGGAATAGATGCCGGCAACGGTGAGTTCCTCGGGGGAATAGACCTTGCCGGGGTCCTCGATGACGATTTCATCGTTTTCGTCAAATTTGATCCACTCTCGCAGGGCGCCGGTCGGGTGCACGATGATCTTGTCGCCGATCCGGAGATTGAAATCCATAGCCAGGAAATTGCCGATCAGCACTTCGTCTTCCTCGATCTCGTACTTGCCCCTGATGATGCTCTCCTTGAGTTTGGAGACATGCTGCTCGGTGGCTGGGTCGATGCCACGAATCATCTTCGCTGCGAGGCGGCGCCGGGTCTGGACAAAGGCGGGGCCATTGGCTTCGGGTGCGGCCTTGAATCCGAGAGCGCGAAGCCGCTCGATGTAGGTGTCGGCGTCGTGAATCGGTTCTTCGTCGGGCATCATCAGCTCGAGATGCGCCTGGAACCGGAACATGGCTTCGCGATAGTCACGGCTGAAACCGGCCATGACAGCGATCACGACGATCAGGACAGCGACGCCGACAATCGGCCCGAGGACCGCGAGCAGCGGAATGAACCATGAAATGAACGTGCCCTTCGGCTTGAGATAGCGCCAGGCGAGGAAAAGGCTCGTCGTGTTGATCATCGCGGATTAAGCCGGCGGTCGACAAAGTGTCGCATACTAGTTGTTCCGCGATCCGTATCGTTGCCGGATCACGGGTGGTACAGACGCTGGTGATAATAGTTGGGCACCGGACGAATGCAAGAATCTACCGCAGTTTGTCTGCCCAAGGTTCCGTGGTATACTTGCGACCTTCACAATGTCTTTCCTTAGTCAATGACTGTTCGGGAGTAACACCATGGCCTTTCGCTACACCGGGTTTGCGGACGAAGCTTCGAAAAGTATCGGCGGTCAGATAGCCGCGACACAGGCGGCGGGCTGGCGCAGCATCGAGCTGCGGCTCGTCGGTGACGTGCATTACAGCGCCCTGTCGGACGCTGACTTTGACGCCGCCATGCAGCAACTCGGCGATGCCGGCATCGAAATCGCCGGCTTCGGCGGCTCCATCGCCAATTGGGCGCGACCGATCACGACGGATTTCCAGGTCGACCTGGATGAGCTGCACGCCACCATCCCGCGCATGCAGAAGCAGGGAGTCAAACTGCTGCGCATCATGTCGTACCCGCAACCGAACGACAATCCATGGCCCGAGGCCGACTGGAAAGCGGAAGTGTTCCGCCGGCTGCGCGAGCTGGCGGCGATCGCCGAGGACGGCGGCATTCTGCTGGCACATGAGAACTGCAACGGCTACGGCTGCATCGGCCCCGACCAGACGATGGAGATGCTCGAGGCCGTCAACAGCCCGGCGTTGACATTGACCTTCGACACTGGCAATAACTCCCTGCACGATGGCGACAACGAGGCAACTTGGCGATTCTGGGAAGGGTGCAAAGATCATGTCGCCCACATCCACATCAAGGCCGCCCGCCCTGGTGGCGACGGCAAATGGGTTACCTGCTATCCCGACGATGACCCTGTGCAGACCCGCATCCTGGCCGACCTACAGGCTCGCGGCTATGGCGACTGGATCTCTATCGAACCGCACCTGGCGGCGCAGATTCACGCCGGTATCGACGTCGTCGATGACATCGCGGCAACGGATATCTATGTCGAATACGCGCGCCGCATCGAAACGATTGTCGACCAGCTGTGAGCCGACAGAAAATTCTGATTACGGGCGTCGCCGGCTTCATCGGCGCCAATCTTGCACCTCGCCTGCTCGATGCCGGCTACAGTGTCGTTGGTGTCGACAATCTGTCGTACGGTTCGCGCCGCAATATGCGTGATTTCATCGACCATCGAGCTTTCGATTTCATCAAGGCCGATATTCGCGATGAAGCCGCCATGGAAACTGCGATGCAGGGCATCTCGCAGATGGTCCATCTGGCGGCCTTCAAGATTCCGCGTTACAGCGACGCGCTCGACACACTGCTGATCAATGGCCAGGGCAGCCACTGCCTCATGGAGCTGGCACGCCGCAACCAGGTCCGCATAATCGCCGCGTCGACCGCCGACGTCTACGGAAAGAACCCGGACGTGCCGTTCACCGAAGACAGCGACATAGTGCTCGGCAGCAGCCACGTCCGCCGCTGGGCATATGCCGTGTCCAAGCTCTACGAAGAGCACCTGCTGCTCGCCTATCACGAGCGTTATAATCTGCCGGTCGTCATCCTGCGTTTCTTCGGAGGCTACGGGCCGCACATGAATCTGAGCTGGTGGGGCGGCCCGGTTCCGGTGTTCCTCAAAGCAGCGGTGAATCGCACGCCGATCCCGGTGCACGGCGATGGCACGCAGACCCGAAGCTTCACATACATCTCCGATTATGTCGATCCGATCATGACACTCCTGGACAAGCCCGAGATCGACGGCGAGATCTTGAACATAGGCGGCACCGAAGAGGTCTCAATCCGTGAACTTGCAGCAGCAGTGTGGTCGACCGTTCAGAACGATCAGCCGCAGATCGACTTGATTCCATACGAATCGTTCGGCCGCTACGAGGATTGTATGCGGCGGCAGCCGGACATTTCACGGGCCCGCGAACTGCTCGGTTACGAGCCCCGCGTCAATCTCCGGGACGGTCTGAAGCGGACCCTTGAGAGCGTGGCCACGCAGATCCCCTTCAGTGTTGACCAGGGTACAGACACGGAATTAGGGCGCCGCGAGATGCGATTGTTCTTCCTGATCCCGGTGTACAATGAGGCCGACAACCTCAGGCGGCTGATCCGCCAGGTCACCGGCTGTGCCGAAAGCTTGTCGAAGGCACAGCCGCAGTTCGTTTTCGTCAATGACGGCAGTACCGACGACACCCGCGCGGTGCTCGACGAGATGGCAAAGATGTTTCCCATCACCGTGCTGGATCACGCTGCGAATGCCGGAGTGAGCGCCGCCTTCAACACCGGCTTCAACCACCTGCTGACGCATTGCGACACGGGGGACGTGATCGTGACTCTGGAAGGGGACAACACGAGCGATCCCTCCATCCTGAAGGAAATGATTGGTGAGATCCACCAGGGCGCGGACGTGGTGCTGGCCTCGTGCTACCACCATCGCGGCGGCATCGCCAATGTCACGTGGTGGCGTTTGATCCTCAGCCACGTCGCCAACGGTCTGGCAAAATACGCCTTCGACCTCAACGCCATTGCGACGCTCAGTTCGTTCTATCGAGCCTATCGGGTCAGCAGCCTGCAGGCGGTGCGTGCGGCCTACGGCGAACCGCTGTTGAGCAGCGGCGGTTTCGAATGCATGGTCGAGTTGCTCGCGAAACTCAACTACTGCGACCAAGTAATCGAGGAAGTACCGATGGTACTGGACAGCAGCCGCCGCTCGGGCAAGAGTAAAATGCGCATCGTTTCAACGATCAGCGGTTATGTGCGGCTACTGGTGCGGAAGGTGTTCACGCAGACCTTGAATCAGAAGAAGTGATAACCGCTGCGGTCAGTCTTCGTCGATTTCGCTGAAGTCGTAGATGATCTCGCCCTCTCGGCTCCAGCCGAGTTTCTCGCGGGCCACCCGTTCGACGGCATGCGGATCGACTTGCAGTCGATGGATCTCGTCCTGCAGCTTTTCCTTGGTCTGCTGTTCCGCCAGAAGGTTCTGCTCGACCTCCCGCAGGCGTTGGCTGGTCTGGTTGTAGGTGGTGTAAGCTGGCAACAGCATGTACACACTCCACAGACTGACAGCCGCGATGACCAGTAGATGAAAAAAGCCTCTCACTGACAAAATTTCATCCTCCGAATTAGCGCCGAAGTGACGTGAACATGGGGAAATATCGCGATTCATACAAAAATATCAACATGTATGCCAAAAATTTAATAGCTATTTTTGCTTGAACCAAGTCATGTAGCCAGGGCACCCGCGTCGGTCAGCAGCGACATTAATGCTTCGACGCATTCGTTAATGCTTTTTGTTGCGGTATTTAACGTCAATGCGGGCGCCACGGGCGCCTCGTACGGCGCCGAAATGCCGGTGAATTCCGGGATGATACCTTGGCGGGCCTTACGGTACAGCCCCTTTGGATCCCGCGCCTCGCACACTTCGAGAGGAGCGTCCAGGTAGACCTCGTAGAAACGGTCGTCGCCGATCACTTTGCAGGCGTTCATGCGGTCTACCGAACTGGGCGAAATGAATGCCGCAACCACCAGCAGTCCGGCGTCGTTGAACAGACGTGCCGCTTCCGCGATCCGACGGATGTTCTCAGTGCGATCTTCGGCAGAAAAGCCGAGGTCGGCGTTGATGCCCGTGCGAACATTGTCGCCGTCGAGCCAGTAGACCAGGTGCCCGTCATCGAACAACCGGCGTTCGAGCTCGCCGGCAATCGTCGATTTTCCGGAGGCCGAAAGCCCGGTGAACCAGACCGTCACGCCACGCTGCCCGAGGCGCTGCTCGCGTTCCCGGATCTGAATTTTGCTGGCATGGCCTGTGATATTCTGTGTCTTGTTCATCCGCATCAGAAGATATGGCGCCGGCAGTCGGGGATGGATTCGAGGAATATACTGCCGTAATTGGTCCTTACGATTCGCGAATCCAGCACCACGACGATGCCGCTGTCTTCGCGGCTGCGGATGAGCCGGCCGACACCCTGGCGGAATTTCAGCACTGCTTCGGGCAGAAAATAGTCGCGGAAGGCATTGCCGCCGTCCATCTCAATATGCGCCTTGCGCGCGGCGGTCAACGGATGAGTCGGCACCTGAAAGGGCAACTTGACGATGATAACGTTGCTGAGCGCCTCGCCCGGCACGTCTACACCCATCCAAAAACTGTCGGTGCCGAAGATCACGGAATTGATATCGTCTCGAAACTGTTCGAGCATCTGGGTGCGCTGCAGGTCGCGCCCCTGCACCAGCAGACGGATGCGGCTGGCGGCAAAAAAGCTCTCGAGCGATTCCGCAATCGTATTCATCATGCTGTAGCTGGTGAACAGAACGAACGCCTTGCCTTCGGTCTGTCGGATGAAATGTTGAATCTGCTCGCTCGCGGCGGGGATGTAATTCTCGGTGTCCTTCGGGTCCGGCATACTGTTGAACGGCACGTACAAATCGAGCTGTTCCTTGAAGTCAAACGGCGAATCCAGTACCAGTTGCCGCGAACTCTCGCCACCGACATACTGCAGGAAATAATCCAGTCGATGTTTCACTGCCAGGGTAGCGCTCGTCATCACCACTGCAAAGTTGCGATTGAACATGATCTCGCGCAACGTCTCGCTGATATCAATCGGCACGCAGTTAAAGGCCAAGTGTTGTTTCTGATGTCCGAGCAGCTCGATCCAGTAGACACACTGCTGGCGTTCCATGTTGAGGAATGCCGATATGCGGTCGTACGTGTCACGCAGCCGCGTGCGCAGCGCCTGCAACTCCAGCACGAGGTTCGCGTCGATGCTTTCGTCATCGATGATTTCCTTCAGGCACTGTGCCAGGTTCTCCCAAGGCCGCTGCAATTGGTTCGGGATGTGACCCGGTGTGTCATAGGTCACCGGATGCTCCGAGTGCTGGCCGACCCAGTCAACAATCAACGCGAAGAACCGGTCGGCCGCGGTCCGCGCCTCAACCGTTGCCGCTTGTGCCTCGGCGGCCTCCAGGCCGGACAGCATGCCACGACCGGAATGCGGATTGTACAGGCGGTTGAGCAATGCCGTGACTGCATATGTCGAGACGTGAATGCCCAGGTGCGACGACGCCACGTCTCGAAACGTGTGTGCTTCGTCGATAATCACGGCGACATAGTCGGGCAGAATGCTTTGCTCGCCGTTACTTTCCTCGCGCATCATCAGGTCAATGGAAAACAGCGCGTGATTCGTGACAATGATATTCGCACGAAAGAGTTTACGTCGCGCCCTCAGGAAGTGGCAGGTCTGGGTGTCGCCATCGGCTTCATGCGGGCAGATGCCCGGTTCGCTGCACACCGCCGACCAGGTCTGGCGCCCCGGGTTGAATGACAGATCCGAGCGTGACCCTTCCTTTGTGTCATTGTACCACTTGCGGATACGCTCGACCTCCGGCAGCAGGTCCATCGACGGCAGATATTCCTGGTGTCGATCACAAGTCTTCATCAGCCGGTGGCCGCAGATGTAATTCTCACGCCCCTTCGCCAGCGCCGCGGAGAACGGCCGCTCGATCAGATTCTGCAGCACCGGGATATCGCGCTGCATCAATTGCTCCTGCAGCGCGATCGTTTGGGTCGAGATGACCACTGCCTTGCCGGTCGCCGTGGCCAGGTAGATCGCCGGGACCAGGTAAGCAAAGCTTTTGCCGACACCCGTCGGAGCCTCCACGCAGAGATGATCTCCGGCGTCCATGCAGTCGGCGATCGCCAGCGCCATTGCCTTCTGCTGTGGCCGCTCCTCATAGGGCCGCCCACCAACCGCCGCGGATTGCTGCAGCGGCGTGTCGTCACCGAAAAAGGCGGCCACACGATCGGTCAACTGGGCGTCGGGTTCGCTGCCGGCCTCATCCACATCGTCATCAACGGGAATCTTGATCATGCTGATAAGCATACGATGCCGGAAGCAACCTGCAAACAGCACCGGCGAATTATCATAATGTCTTCAAAACAAGCAGATTTTAGGGGCCTCGGTCACTTGGTCAGGCGTGATGTGACCGACACCGAACAGTTGGTCAGTTCCCAGCGGCTTTTACTGCGAGCAGGCACAACTGCCATGGTGGGAACACGCAGACCGTGTCATTTTCTCTGTCCACATGGTTCTACCCATCCTGGTAAGACCTGCATTGAAGTTAGCGTGCCGCTCGCCAAGCAGCACGCTACTGCGAGGGCACCACGCAATCCAGGCCCGGCTGCTCCAGCAAAGTGCAACGGCCGGGGCTACTCGGAAATCTCGTCGAGGAGCCGGGGGATGATGTTCTCCGGGGTGACGCCTTCGGCGTCGGCATGGAAATTGGTGATGATGCGGTGTCGCAGGACCGGCAACGCCAAAGCCCGGATGTCTTCGATGGCGACGTTGTATCGGCCGTTGAGCAGGGCACGGGCCTTGCCGGCCAACACCAGGGCCTGGGAGGCGCGACTGCCGGCACCCCACTTGACCATCTCCGTCACGTGCCCGGGGGCGTCGTCACCGGGCCGCGTAGCGGTCACCAGCCGGACAGCGTAAGACACAACGTTCGAAGACACCGGCACCTCGCGCACCATCTCCTGAATCTCGATGATCTCTTCGCCGTTGAACATCTTCTCGAGCTGCGGCTCCTGCGGGTTGGTCGTGCGTACGACCATTTCCTCTTCATCCGCCCTGCTCAGGTACGACAGAACGACGTTGAAGATGAAGCGGTCCATCTGCGCCTCGGGCAACGGGTACGTACCTTCCAGCTCGATCGGATTCTGCGTCGCCAGTACGAAGAACGGCGAGTCAAGCTTGTGCGTGTGCCCGGCGGCGGTGACCTGGCGCTCTTCCATAGCCTCGAGCAAGGCGGCCTGAGTCTTCGGTGGTGTGCGGTTGATCTCGTCTGCCAGGACGATATTGGCGAAGATCGGGCCCTTGACGAAGTTGAACGAACGCTTGCCTGTCGCTTTGTCCTCCTCGACGACTTCGGTGCCGTAGATGTCGGCCGGCATAAGGTCGGGGGTGAATTGGACGCGCTTGAACGTCAGCGAAAAAATGCGGGCAATGCTCTTGACCAGCAGCGTCTTGCCGAGACCGGGGACACCGGTCATCAGGCAATGGCCGCGTGTCAGCATGGCAATAATGATTTCGTCGATAATTTCGTGCTGCCCGACGATGGCTTTCTCCAGCTCGTTTTTGATGCGATCGCGAGCTTCCTTGATACGCGCGACAATGGCGGCGCCGTCGGCCGCCGTAGCCACAGCGCCTTCAGGTAGTGTTGTGCCTGATGACATAAGTGTTTTCCTTGCCAGTTTTTGTGTTAGTGTGTCAGTGCATAGGCGACAAAATTAATTCCCAGCCGCGTGTAAAAGACATGCGCGTACTCGCTGATCTGCAACCCGGGGTAGTAGCGGAAAACGCGCCAGTTGGAACTGGCCTCCTCGACCCAGGCCGGCAGTGTATCGCCTTGGCAGAACACCCAGTCCTGGCGTCCATCCTCCCGGGTGACCGGGTACTTCGGACCAGTGACGATGGCGGTAGGCAGAATACTGTTGAGGTCCGGCGGCGCTTCGCGAATGCGGAACCGAATAGTCGACGACCAGTTGCCAACCGCATTCTTGCCCCAACCCATCGAGACAACGGGTGTTGCGATCACCGCAATCCGGTCCTTGACGATCATCGCGACAGTCGAGTACGAACCTTCCGGCCATTTCTCGTTGACGACGAATTGACGCACCGTATCGGGCAGTCCCGATGCATCGGGCAGTCCCTCATAGAATGAGCGGAAGATCGGATGCTTGCGGTTAAGCGGTTCGAATTCCTTTTCCGGGAACACTTCTTTGAACGCCTCTTTCAACTCCGGTGACGCGTCCCAGTCAGCGAAACTGTGGTGTTGCCCGGCGGAGGCACTGCCGCGCAGAAATTCGGCGTTGATGCCGGCGTCGATATACAGGAACCCTCCGCGCTCGAGATACTTACGCAGATTGTCGGCTTCCGCGGGCGAGAACAACCAGTCGTGTCGATCCGCAGCATTGACATAAATCAGCGGAAAGTTAAAAATCTGCGGGTCTTCGAACGAGGAAATGATCGTCGGTTGTGTTTCGATCTTGACAGTCGTGCGTTCATTGAGCGACTGCAACAGCGTCGTGACGGCGTAGGGATAGGCCCGACGCAGGGGTTGGCCTTGAATCAGCTGGGCAATCTTGACGTCTTTCGGCCCGTACTTGCGGATCGGTATCGTGGTGACCTCGGTCGACTCGTCGGCAGCCGGCGGCAATGCCGGATCGGCAGCAGCGTTGTTCTCCGGGGTCTGGGCAGGCGCCGTCAGCAGGCTCAGCGCCAGGGTCAGACAAGCGATTTGCAATGTTCGGTGTGGGCACATGTGAAAAAGACAACCGTCCCAGTTGCATGGTTCCTTTGTAAATAGTTACAATATACTGTTTAGTACGGGTTTGGTCTACTTACGGAGTGCCGGGCCAAAAACCCTGCGATCGTCTTTCGGCGCTGGCGCAGAAATTGCCGTTCCGGCACGACTACTGCGACAGTTGACAATCGGAGCGCTGGTAATATCTTTCTAAATTGACTCATTCCTGGAACCTCGAGCCGCGTCCGAACATCCAAAACTGTAAACGATGCCAGCTGTGAACCGGGAGACCGCCTATGACCCGCCGCGCCCTTCTCGCCATTCTGTTTTGCCTCGCCGTGCCGCTGTCATCGCTGGCAGACGCCACGGAAGATTTCAATTTTGCGCAGGGCCAGCTTGCTTTCGACGACTACTTCGGGGCTATTGACGCCTTCGCGGAATTCATCGAAAACCATCCTGGCGACGACCGTATCGCCACTGCCTATTTCCGCATCGGCGAGTGCCAGTTCCGGCTCGAAGACTATGAGGCGACGATCAAGGCAGAAAACGCGGCCCTGGAGAAATTCCCGGACGCCCCGGAAGCGGCGCGCGGCAGTCACTATCTGGGCCGCAGCCACATGGAGCTGAAGAACTTCGAAGCCGCCCACCAGGCCTTCGCCGTCGCCGCCAAGGGGAAAGGCGAGGTTCGGGAATTATCCATGGTGCTCGACGGCGAGTCCTTGTGCGAGACAAAAAACTACGCGGCCGCCGCAAAGGTCTACGGCGAATTTCTCGAAGCGTTCAAGGGCTCGGAGCATCGTCCGGGCATTTTTTATCTTTACGGCTGGACGCTCAACGAGCTCCAGCGTTACGAGGAAGCGGTCGAGGTCTTCGAGGACTTCATCCAGGCCTATCCCAACCATGAGTTTGTATCCAAAGCCCGGCTTTCCGGCTTCGACGCCCTGATGGCGCTCGGCCAGACGGACGACGCCGATCGCTGGCTCAAGCCTGTCGTCGCTGACAATCCCGATGGCGAAGAGGCGATGATCCGGCTGATCTGGAGCCTGTTCAACCGCGACGACCCCGAAAAAGCAGCCACCAAGTCTATCGCATTCGCCAACAAGTATCCGCACAGCAAGCAATACGCCGCGGTGCTGTACAATGCCGCCATCGCACTCTACAAGCTCAAGAAATTCGAAGGGGCAATCGGCATCTTCCGGCGTGTGCAGAACGACCGGCCCGATTCCCAGGAAGCACGGGACCTGCAGTTCTGGCTTGCCATGTCGCTTTTCGAGACAAAGCAGTTCGACGAGGCAAAAACGCTGATCAATGCCCTGCTCGAAAACGGCGGTCTGGAAAACGAAAAGGTCAGCAGCCTGATCTACACGATGGCCGAAGCCCTGGTCGCACAAGACCAACCAGAACAGGCACTGCCGTGGTTCACGCGCCTGGTAGAAAACTATCCGGAATCGAAGTATGCGGAAAACGCCCTGTATTCCCGCGCCCTCGCCCAGCAGCGCACAAAAGATTTCGAAGGTGCCGTCGCCTCGATCAGCGAGCTGCTCGAGAAATATCCCACGACTAAACTGCGCGGCCATGCGAACTTCGCAATAGGCGAATACCTGTACCGTCTCAAACAGTACAAACGCGCCTTGCCGCACCTGCAGGAGCTGGCCGACGACGGCAACCCGAAAGTGATTTACCGCCTCGGCTGGACGCTGTTCGAGCTCGGGCAATACCAGGCCAGTATCGAGCAGTTCACCCGTCTGACGAGCGCCGACAACGAGTTCCGCAGTGAGGCACTGTACATGTGCGGCCGCTGCCACGAGAATCTCGAGCAACCCGCCGACGCCATCCCATTCTACGAACAGCTTGTGGCGTTCGGGCAAAAGGACAAGCACGTCGACAAAGCCTTTCAGCGTCTCGCCTTTCTCTACGACGGCGACAACCTGACGACGCTGATCAACAACTACCGCAGCGAATTCCCGGACGGCGAGTTCGGCGACATCATGCTTCTCAAAGCTGCCGAAGTCAGCTTCGCGAAGGGGCAGATCGACGATGCCGTCAGCAAGTACCAGGCGCTGGCGGACAAAGAGCTGACGGAGGAGATGCGGGAATCCGTCATCTACGGGTTGGCGTGGTGTTACAAGAAACAGAGCAAGCTGCCCCAGGCCGATGTGGCCTTTGCCAAAGTCGAATCCGGAGACTTCAGCAAGAGCCTGGTGCAGGACGCCGTTCTGCAGCGGGGCGAGATCGCCTACGAACAGGAACGCTACGACGAAGCCAGAACATTCTTTTCGCGGCTTGTCGATCTGGAATCGAACCGCGGCGAACGCGCCTGCTACATGATGGGCTGGTGCCACCGGCGCCTTGACGACATCGACGGCAGTGCACCGCATTTCAAAGCCGTGATCGACCGTTTCCCGATCAGCGAATTCGTCACCGACTCTGCCATCCGTCTCGGTGAAGCGCTGCATCGCCAGGGGAAGCAGGCCGAGGCACGCGAGATTCTTCAAAGCGCTGTCGAAGGTGCTGACCCGACCCTCGCCGAGGAGCTCATGCATCTCTATTGCACCGTGCTCATCGAGATCAGTGACTGGCAGCCGCTCATCGAGATGTGTCAGCAAATGGAGATAAGATACCCGAAGTCACAGAAGGCGTACCTCGTGCCGTTCCGCCTGGGCCTGGCCTACAAAGGTGCCGGCGTCTACGATAAAGCCCTCGAGCAGTTCAAAAAGACCAAGGGCATGACCGACACGATCGAGGCGGCACGTTCGCTGTTCAACATCGGCACCATCCATTACTCCCAGGGCGCATTCAAAAAGGCCGGCAACGCCTTTCTCCGCGTCGAAACCCTGTACGACTATGGCGACCTGTCGCCGAAATCGCTGTATCACGCCATCGACGCCTTCATCAAGGCCGGCGACAACAATGTCGCCCGGGCCGATACCTATATGAAGAAAATGCGCACCAGTTACGGCGACAGTTCATGGCGGCAGAAAGCCGAAGCCTTGTTCGCGAAACCCGAGATTACAAACCCGTGACACATCCCGCCGGAAATTTTCGTTTCCTGACCGCGGCGCTCCTGATCGGCAGCATGTATCCGCTCATGCTGATGGCGCAGGATCCCGAGACGGCGTCCACCAGCGGCGTGCTTGGGAACTCGGTGTGGGAAACTATCGAGAAGGGCGGCACCGTGATGTATGTCATCCTCGGTGCATCGATTGTCGGCCTTATGTTCATGCTCGATGTCGCCTTCCGTACCCGGCGCAGCGCCATTCTGCCACGGCGCATTGAGGCACAGCTCGTCGCGCATGACAAAGACCTGCCGCTCAACGACCTCATCGAGAACAAACGCGTCGTCGTCAACCGCGCGTTGAAGGCTGGCCATGTCTGGCGCAACGGCACGACCGATGAAATCCGCGACGCCATCGCCGAGGAGATCGACGACAGTCTGTGGCGGCTCAAACAGGCGGCGCGGCCTCTGGGCATCATCGCCAGCGTCACACCGCTGCTGGGGTTGCTCGGCACAGTCATCGGCATTATCGAAGCGTTCGAAGTGGTCGCTGGCCAGTCGTCGATGGGCGTCAACACATCCGAGCTGGCGCGCGGTATCGGCAAGGCGCTGCTGACCACCTGCTTCGGTCTGATTGTCGCGATCCCGCTGCTGCTGAGCCACCATTTCTTTGTCGGTAAAACTGAGGCGCTAATGCGGCGCTGCGAAGAAGTTGTAAAAGAGTATCAGATCCTGCCGCCGGGGAACTGACCCGGGCAACAATATCCAAACTTACGTGGAAGCAATATTATGAAGCGCTGCATGCTGAGTCTGGCTATTGTCATGATGTCTCTGACGGTGGCTGCACGGGCCGATCACGACCGGGATCTCCGCGACCAGGCACGCACGATCGAGCACTATGGTGCCAATCTCTCCGATGCAGTAGACCGCTGCATCTATCGCGCGCCTGCCGGGTACTGGGACGACCGTCCGGACCTCGAGGACGAAATCGGCACGCTGTTCGAAATCCAGCGTCTGGCCGCCTCTACCGCCACACTGGCAACTATCGCCAGCGGCGCGGTCGACACGGCACGCAACGCCATACCAGCTGCTTTTGGCGAAGTTGTGGGCAACTTCAAAACCGTCGACGACAGTCTCGCCACAGCAGCACAGAACCAATGTAACTGGGGCATTGCCGGCGATGTCGAAGCAGACCTGGGCGACTTGTCGGACTCTATACGGCAGATGAGCTGGACGCTGCGGCGTGCCGGGTTGATTCAGCGACCTCGACGCCGTGAAGCGATAGTGGAGCAAGTCGAGCAGGTTCTGATTGAGCCCCCGGAACGCATTCACATCGGCGAAACCGATTTCATGGAATCGGAGACCGCCCAATTCATTGTCGATGTGCCATGGCAGATCGCCCAGGTACGCGTCACCAACAAGGGTGGCTACAGCAGGTATATCCGCTTGCGCTCCGTAGTTGTCGTCACGCGCAGTGGCGAACGCATCGAGCACGGGATGTATGTCAAAATCCCGGCCAGCGACTCGCACACGGTCACTCTCGAGAAACCCGTCCAAGCCCAGCAGGTTCATGTCACCATCGTCCACAAAACCAGCGGCATCGTGGTCGACGCCGTACCGGTATCGCATCACTATTAAGCCCACACTCGCCGCTCTTGTACTGATCCTGTTCGCTGCGGGCTGCGGCCGAGCCCCAAAAAACAATGCTGCGATGTCCTGGCAAGCGCTCGACGCGCGCGAGCGGCTGCCAAACAGTTTCATTTGGTCCACGCAAATCGCACGCAATGCCAGCGACGACGAGGCGCTCAGGTTCCGCCTCGCCGGCACCACCGCGCTGGTTGATACATCGATCGAATCCGGCCGCTGTAATGTCTGGCTGATCACCGGCAAGGATCAGCGCGAAAAACTTGTGGAGTCCGCAATCTCCCTGACTGCGGGCACCACGATATCGGCGACCGTGGAAACCGGGCTGCTATCGATTTTCGTTGACGGCCAACGGCTCATCGTCGCACCGTTGCCGTTGCAGAAATGGCGTTCGGGCAGCTGGTCATGGGGCCAGCAGCAGCAGGACTCACCAGCCTTGGTCGGCGAGACGACTTTTCAGAAAACCGGTCCCGTATTCTTCGACGAAGACTTCATGCACACCGAGAACGACCTCGGTGAGTGGACTGTCCGCGAGGGTCGCTGGGGCGTGGTTGCGCTGAACAATCCGACGCGCAGTGCCAATCCTTTCTCGCTCACCAGCAAAGCAGCACAAGGCGTCATCACCGCAGGCTACCCGTTCTGGCGCAACTACGAGTTTTCTTGTGCCGTGCACACAGAGGGTGTCGTGTCATTCGGGCTGCTGCTCTGCTATACCGAGGCGGCTGAGTACCGGCTTGAGTTTGAACCGGGTACAAGCATCGACACGCTAACCCTCACACGGCGCGACGGCGAACAGATCACCGTGCTCGGCCACGTCGACGTCACCGGCATCGCCAATCAGTGGACAGTGTTACGGGTTTCGCAGTTTCACGGACATCTCAATGTCTGGCACGATGACATGCCGCTCATGTCAGTCGTCGACCCGGTGCCGTTGATCGGCGGCGCTGTCGGCGTTTCGACCAAGCACGCCGGTTCTGTCAGGTTCGACGATGCGTCCGTGCGGCCGGTGACGCGTCTGGATATGGATGCTGCGCAAAACGATCCGGCGCTGCGCGCTTTGGTGCTGGCCAATGTCTCGGTGACGGCCCGGGTCGAGTCGATCGGCGACGGGGTGAGTCTGTACGCGCGCCGCAACGACCTCGGCGACGCGATCACGGCGACATTGAAAGCCGACGCGGCGGGCAATCTGCAGGTCGGCGTCGGCGGCGCGGCGGCGGAGTCCGTAACTGTCGAGGCGCCGCCGCGTGGCCCCTTCGATCTGGCCTTGCACGTCCTCGACGGGGACGCTTGGTGCAGCATCAACGACCGGATCGTGGCGTTCGGCAAGTGCGGCGAGATCACTGCTCCCGGCACTGCAGGTGTGGACGGTAACGTCATCCGATATTCCGTGGCGGCAGCGACGCAGTTGCCGGCGATCGAGAATCGCGTCCGGGTATTTGAGCACGAGAAGGCAATGCCGGGGTGGAGCAAAACGTCGACGGATTGGTTGTCGGCCACGGGCAAAAGAGATACAATCCACTGGCACCGGTCGGATTTCTGGAGTGCCGTCAGTATCGAACAGGATCTGCGGCCCTGGCATGCAGAGCTCAAAGCGCATTCATTTGCGCTGTTGTTAGCTGGAGAGACAACGGCCGGCAAAGCTGATCAGATCGAGTTAAAGATCGCCCCAAAATCAGAGGATGATGTGTATGTCGAAATCCGCTCGGGCAATATGACCT
This sequence comes from uncultured Lentisphaeria bacterium, assembly GCA_913042885.1. Next base: position 19,363 of record CAJWLW010000046.1, read on the forward strand.
CGGCAATAACTTTCAAAAAGGATGCCCTACCCGAATCGATGCAGCTGGAGCGACGCAGCGGTAAGATCCTGGCCTGGATCGACGGCGAGTTGTGGCAGCACTTCGATGCACCCGGATCTCTTGCGGATTTGTGCCGCGTCGGGCATCGCACCAGCAGTCAGGACCAGTCCTGGGTGGACACGGTAGTAATTGGCGCTGCCAACGTTGCGAGCTACTCGTTCCGAACCGCACCGGTCGACTGGTCGGCGGTAGCGGGCGACTGGAAAGTTACCAATCGCTGGCAATGCGATCCGCGCTGGTCCTTTTATTCCGGTTACAAGCGCAATGGCGTCGCCTGCAACTGGCACAAGGCTGAACACGGTGATAACGTGACCCTCGATTTTTACGTTGGCCCGAAAATGCAGAAGGAACGCGGTGGCAACTACGAATACATTGCAGACTTCAACGCGGTCCTGGCAGCTGACGGCCGGGACGTCAACAGCGGCTACAGCTTCATGCTCGGCGGCTGTGACAACGCCGGATCGATTATCCTGCGCCGCGACAACGAACTCAACTTCAACGAGGCGGTTAAGCTGCAGAGAGCCGGCGATACACACCGCCGCTGGTTCCACGTCAAGATCCGCAAGCACGGCAATCGGCTGCGCTTCTGGGTCGACAACAAACTGGCCGGCGACGTGACCGACGACAATCCGCTGCAGGGTCGGCGCTTCGGGCTGTGGACCTGGGACAACGGCATGATGATCGCCCAGTTCCGTATCTCGACCAATGCCGATCTGGAAACAGTACCGGCGATCAACCAGCCGCCCATACCAAAGACGCCATATGATACGATCTATACCAGCGCTGATGCTGGTTCTAGGACTGGCGACAGGCTGTAGCCAGCCCCCCGGCAGCCTCGAATTCGAGTCGCAGCCCCCACAAGCCGGTATCTGGGTCGATGACGAACTGCACGGCCAGACGCCCCTGGAACTGCCGGCGCCGGCGCCCGACCAGACGGTCCATATCCGTGCCGTGCTATCCGGTTACGTCGATTGGGAAGCGAGCTACGACAGCACAACCTGGCCGGACGAACCCGTACAGATTGTACTGCAAAAGCGACCGGCCCTGTCGCTGTCGATCACTTCGCAGCCTACCGGCGCTACGGTTTTTCTCGACCGTGAACAGCGCGGCCGCACGCCCCTTACATTCGACAGACTCGAATCCGGTTCTTATCAACTAATGCTGCAGTTGCCGGGGCGCGAAAGCGTCAGGCGCGATATCGACCTGCAAGCATCGGAAAACTTGCACGTCAAGCTGCCGAACCCGGCGATTGCCATGTACCGCCAGCGCATTGCAGAAAATCCGAAGCAGCTTCACAATCATGTGGATCTGGTGCACGAACTGATGCTTGACGGCGAAATAATTGCGGCGATGGAGGCGCTCGCTACCGGCATGCCGGTAGCAGTCGCCGCAAACCCGGACAACGGCAAACGATTCTGGGACGAGATCAACAAAATCGCCAATGAACAGTACGAGTACGGGTCGAAAAAGGATGTCTCCCGGGCGCGCACGGGACTACAGGCTGTTTTCTTCAATTACAAGGCCGTCGATCCCAACGCCAATCCGCTTTTCTACGCCAAATTCGCCTGGACCCTGTGGCTCAGCAACGAAAAAGGACTGGCGAAAGAAATCTGCCTCGAAGGCCTGCAGATTCACGGTAACCACAAAGCGCTGAAGAAGGTCGCCGACAATATCGGTGTCAAATTCAACAACAATTAGAAGAGGAACTGCAGTAGCAAAATGAAAAAAATACAAACCGTCCAGATCGGCGCCGGAGGCTACGGCGAATTTTACATGGAGGAATATCTGTCCGGTGCGCACGAGAACATAACGCTCGCCGGCGTCGTCGATCCGTTCATCGATCGCTGCAGCACCCATGACACCTTGCTGGCGAAAGGCATACCGGTTTTCGACAACCTGGAGGCCTTTTACGCCGAGCACAGCGCCGAGCTGGCAGTTATCGCGTCGCCGATCCAGTTTCACCTGCAGCAGACAACCGTTGCTCTACAAAACGGCAGTCATGTTCTCTGCGAAAAACCACTGGGCGCCACCTGGCAGGAGGTGCAGCAGATGATCGCCGCCCGCGACGCCACCGACCGTTTCGTCGCCATCGGCTTCCAGGCATCGTTCTCGGTGCCGGTGCAACAACTCAAGGCCGATATAATGTCCGGGCGTTTCGGGGCGCCAAAACGCCTGAAGACAATTGCTCTGTGGCGCCGTTTCAACGGGTACTACGAACGTGCCAGCTGGGCCGGTCAACTGCGCACGCCAGGTGGCGATTGGGTGCTGGACAGCCCGGCCAACAATGCCACGGCACACTACCTGCACAACAGCCTTTACGTCATCGGTCCGGAGGTCGACCGCAGCGCCACACCAGCGACGGTCTGCGCTGAACTTTATCGAGCCAATGACATCACCAGCTTCGACACCTCAGCGACGCGGATCATGACGACGGAAGGCGTCGAAATCCTGTTCTATACCTCCCACGCTGCCGACGACAAAGAAAATCTCGGACCAGTCTTCCACTACGAGTTCGAGGATGCCACAGTGCAATACGAGATCGACAACTCGATTGTTGCCTACCACAACGGCGAGGTCATAGACACCTACGGCGACCCCTGCGAAGACTCGACCTGCAAATTAATCGCTGCCGCAGACGCTGCTGCCGGCAATCGTTCCATCGTCTGCGGCCCCGAGGCGGCCGGCATGCAGACGCTGTGCATCAACGGCATGCACGAATCCATGCCGAACATCTGCCAGTGGCCGGCGGACCTGATCACAATGGGGAATCTCGAAGAAGAACACTCGGAACAGTACCGGCAGGTAACCGGTCTGCGGCAGGCTCTCAAGGCGTGCTACGACCAAAATCAACTCCCGGCGGAGTGCGGGATACCCTGGGCAGTCGCTGGCGATATCGTCGACATGAGTGGATACAAAGCGTTCCCCCGCGACCCGGCGCGGTTCCCGTGAGTACCGAAATCGAGCGAAAGTTTCT
>CAJWLW010000047.1 GCA_913042885.1 uncultured Lentisphaeria bacterium
CAAGGTTTTCAGCCCAAAATAATTCATGGCCGTTAGGTAAGCCACGATGGACATGAATCGAGCCAAGAGCGTCGTCGTCCGCATAAGAATGCATTGAAATATGGACTTGCTTGAACTGGCTCATGCAGATAATCCCCCAGGCATTGTCCTTGGCCCGACTGAGCGCCGGTAACAGCATGGCCGCAAGGATTGCGATAATCGCAATCACGACCAACAGTTCGATGAGGGTGAATACTGATCGAATTGGCTTCTCGAACAGTCTTCGATTGTTGGTGAGACCTGTCACTTGCAAAAGTGCTTTGGATTCAAGAAGCATAAAACAATTGGTGTTTCGAGAACTGACGCCAAGCTGCTCGTGATGCTTTGTCTGTTCGCGCCTTTCTGAAAAATAACAGGCTGTACTCATTTAACGTATTCCACCGTATAGTTCTCAGACAAATCTGGACAATGTACCAATGTCCTTTCCGGATTGGCTTCGCAAGAGCCGGTTCAATAGAGAAAACAACAATTGTAGTGTACATAATACCAAAGACGAGATCAAGCCTTTCGAGGGGGAATTTTCATCGGCTAAACAGTCGAGTCCCTTTTGCAATCCCGGCTGCTTTCTTGATTCCTCTGCGACGGGACACCATTGTGTGGTTTGGGAGACCGCTGACTGTGCGGCCCTATCTCGACGAGTTTGTAAGAGGCACAGTCGCTGGGAGCGAAGATGCCATCACCTCACACACGCCAAAAGCTGGTGCAGGACCTGGACAACCTGGGTGTCGGTTCGGGCGACATGCTCTTCGTGCACCCATCCTTCAAGAGTCTTGGATCGGTCGAAGGCGGCGCTGAAACCGTGGTTGGTGCCTTAGAGGAAGCGCTCGGACCGGACGGTATTCTCCTGATGCCCTCGTTCAACATGGTGGAGCCGGAGCGGCGCGCGCCGACCTGGAATATCTCGACAACGTCGTCCAATGTCGGATGGGTAACCGAATTTTTTCGACGGATGCCCGGCACAAGTCGGTCCGACCACTACTCCCACTCGGTAGCGGCCCGGGGAAAAGAAGCCGCGGCGTTGGTGGCGGATCACCTCAGCCGGGAGGGCTACGCGTCACCGTGGGATCTTGAGCCATGGGGGCACACCTACGGGCTGCACTCGCCCATGTATCGGGCCTGGCAGGCCGGGGGCAAGATTCTCATGCTGGGGGTGGACTACGAGTCATCCACTTACATCCACTTCGTCGAAGTCATTCACTGGAACAGGCACCTCGAGTGCGATCCGGCGGTGTATCCTGCGGTCGATCGAGTGGCGCTTGGAGCGTATTGGGAGCGGGCGGGCTGCTTGCAAAGGGGACAAGTGGGTGATGCCGAGTGCCGGCTGTTCCCGATTCAGGACTTTGTCAGCTCGTTGCTGGAAGAGGTCGAGTGCGATCTCGAGTCGTATTTGATCTAAGGAGTCACGCCAGATAACGCTGATCCCTCACTGTCGTGCAGGGGGTCAAAGACCCGGACATCTGTCTCGACAATGGCGCATGCTGGGACACGGTTAAAGCGTCCCAGCCCTGTGTCATCGTCCCGGCCGATCATGGTTGACTCTGAATTGTTTTACAGGAGCCTGTGATCTGGAGAGCTACTGGCCAGTAGCGAGCGCGACATTGGTCATCGGTGATGCTGTAATAGTAGAGGCGGGCTGGCCTGTTATTGAAACAAGCACGATGCAAGTCCATGGTCCGTTCAAGCCCTACAGCCCATCGTTAATGTCGACCTCTTCCATGGTTTTGTAGCGGGCAGATTCACGGAACGCCTTTTTCTCCGCTGCCTCGGCTTCGGCCTTTTTCTGGGCTGAATCTTCCTTGGCTACGGTCTTTCTCTGACTCATGACTTCATTTTCGATTTTGGTGTTGTAGTACGTGACACGGACGATGCCCGATTCGACGTTAGTGGCGCGTACATCGATGCCGGCCGGCTTGAGCGCACTTTTTGCAGCGTCATATTTTGAGGCCAACTTCTCCTTGATAAAGGCCAGACCGGCGTTGTCCGGCCCATCCTCAGGCGCGCCCGGCATCTTGTAGAAGGCGGACACTCTAAACAGCGTATCATCTATGAATACGTATTTCGTATACTGGATGACACCCCCGTCTTCGCCGGGCTGTCGGAGAATCTCAAGATACTGTGAACTGTCGTCTTCTTCCAGATTCGGCATCGCGGCCGTGACTTCCTCTTTTGATTGTCCCCACTTCGTATTGCCGTACCCGTTTAGTAAAGCAACGTCATCGGCCTGCGACCCGATTGCCGTGAACATGGCAGCGATTGTTATGATGATGATGCGTTGACAGGTCATGATTTGCCTCCAATTGGCTGGTTGCAGAAACATAGGGTTGGTTTCCTTCCCCAAAAATGCGGGTGAAGCTCCATTTCAACAAGTTGAATCAGTTGAAAGTTGGTTTATAAAAGTATGACGGATAGTGCGATAAATCAACCGTTAATTGCCTGCCGATTTTTGTGGCCTTTCCTTAATTATCCTTTCCATTTGCCAGTGCGATGTGTGCCGGCACACCCAAACGGACCGACTTGTGGACTGCCTATTCATGAATCACCAGAGCGCTAAGCCGAGTGAGACGTGTCTTGGCGGCTTTCTTGTCCCTCAGCCATCTGACTGCGGCATCCGTGACTTTGTCGGCAGTGCGCTCGGCCTCCATATGCTCAATTATTTTCGCCCCGTACTTTCTTGGCATGCGATCATCATAGGTTTCAAATCCCTGGTCCAGCCCGAACTTGGAATCCAGGACAAAGGCACTGACAAATGCCGCGGTCGCATAGCCGTTTTCCTGCATTCGTTCCGCCAAGGTAACGGCCGACTGGCCAAGACGATCCCGGCCATTATCTCTAACCGCGTTAAATTGTGGATAGGTAGATGTGAAGAGACTGCAGTGGGAAGGAAGAGTAAGGGGGACTTGACTGATGGCATTCTTAAACATTGTCCCCCGTTCGGCCAGGCCATCTATGTTGGGGGTCTTTACTTTCCCATACCCGTAACAGCCTAGATGGTCGCTTCGCAAGGTGTCAACAGTAATAAAAAGCACATTTTCAGGTACACTGTCAGGAGTCCGCTTTGCAGTGATGGCAAACCATGCCACCACTGCTGCAATAACTGCTCCTGACAAGATGTTGATTTTCTTGCTGAGTTTCATTCGCCGAAATTGGCTTTCTACCTATTGATGAATCAGCGCCCTTAGTCGGGTGAGGTTTTTTCGAGCTTCATGCTGCTGGGGACCGATCTCCGACACCTTCTTCCAGGCTTCTATCGCTGCTTCATATTGTTCCTGTTTCTCATAGCCTTTCGCCAAACGCACATAAGCCAGTGCAAATTTGGGGTCCAGCTCAATGGCTTTAATATAATTCCCTATCGCCTGCTGATGGTTGCCTGATTTGTCATAAGCCAGCCCGCGATTGTAGTAAGCCGGCTTAAATCGGGGTTTCAGTTCAATAACGCTATCGTAATCCTTGATCGCCTGCTGATGGTTGCCTGACCTTTGATAAACGACCCCCCGATTGTAATAAACCTCTGCAGATTGGGGTTTCAGTTCAAGGGCTTTGTCGTAATCCTCTAAGGCGCGCTGATAGTTGCCTGTTCTTTCATAAACGCCCCCTCGATTGGAATAGGCCTCTGCGAATTCTGCATCCAGCTCAATGGCTTTGTCGTAATCCTCTATGGCGTGCTCCCAGCTGCCCAATTTTCTATAAACCAGCCCTCGATTGTAATAGGCCTGTGTGAATTCTGCATCCAGCTCAATGGCTTTGTTAAGTTGATCAAGAGCTTTTTCCAAGTCCATTTTTTCTGTATAACAGGTGCCAATGTCATTGATAATATCCGGGTCATCGGGCTTGAAAGAAGCTGCTATTTCAAAATGCGTTATCGCTTCATCATACTTGCCTAAGCCTGCATAACACTGCGCAAGGTTTATATATGCCTCGGTATTCTTTGGGTCAATTTTGACGACTTCCCGGAATCCTTCTATTGCCTTATCTATCAAGCCTTCATTAGCAAGCCTGGCTGACAGATTCATCTTTTCCATAACCTGAATCAGTTTTCTGGGCACCGGTTCTTCGGAACCAGGGGCAGCATCGCCCCCGATATACCCCAGGCTCATCAATTTCCGTCTGGTCTCTTCGTCCATCTCCGCCGTGACCGCGGTCTCTCCGGAAGAACTGGTCGCAGTCAAAAATGTTTCCAGCCGATTATCCAACTCCTTGACTACATCCATCCTGCTGCCGGCTAAATTGACCAGTTCCTGAGGGTCGTTTTTTGTGTTATATAATTCCGGCTCCGGTGACTTTATATACTTCCATTCCGCTGTCCGAAAGGATTGCAGTGCACTCCAGTTATAGCGGAGCTTGGCATACAGGGACTCGCTATAGGCCGGAAGATTAAGTGATTTTATCCGCCCCTTCATCAAGCCAATGAGACTCTTGCCCTGGATCTCCTTGTTTCTCTCTACCTGTAAGAAATCCAAAATGGTCGGCATGACATCAATTAAACGGACTTGTCCTTCGATAATTTTCCCCTCCGTAATCAGGCCTGGGCAAGAGAATATCAGAGGGACCTTCAAGGTGGTGTCATAGAGAAACACAGAGTGGCCGAATTCTTCATGTTCACCCAACCCCTCGCCATGGTCGGCGGCAAAGATTATCAGGGTTTTCTCATCAAGTTTCAGCTCTTTCAGGGCGGCCAGAAGCACCCCTATATTTTCATCTGTAAAGGCGATCTCTCCATCGTACGGATTATCTTTGTAAATCTCCCTGTAAGGGGCGGGCGGATTGTAAACAGCGTGCGGGTCAAAATAATGTACCCACAAGAAGGTTTTGGCGGCTTTCTTGTCCCTCAGCCATCTGACTGCGGCATCCGTGACTTTGTCGGCAGTCCGCTCTGCCTCCATATGCTCGATGATTCTTTTCCCGATCTTTTGTTGCATCCTGTCATCATAGGTTTCAAATCCCTGGTCCAGCCCGAACTTGGAATCCAGGACAAACGTACTGACAAATGCCGCGGTCGCATAGCCGTTTTCCTGCATCCGTTCCGCCAAGGTAACGGCCGACTGGCCAAGGCGATAAGATCCGTTGTCTCTCACGTTGTTGAACTGTGGATACGTGGACGTGAAAAGACTGCAGTGAGAAGGAAGGGTAAGGGGCACTTGACTGATGGCATTCTTAAACATCGTCCCCCGTTCGGCCAAACCATCTATGTTGGGGGTCTTTATTCTCTTATATCCGTAACAGCCCAGATGGTCACTTCGCAGGGTATCGACAGTAATAAGCAGCACATTTTCAGGGGCGCTGCAGGAAGACCGTTTTTCGATGATGGCAAACCATGCCACCAGTGCTGCAATAATTACTCCTGAAAGGATGCCGATTTTTCTGCTGAGTTTCATATCTTGAATAGAATCCGACTACTCGACCAGTCTTTGGTGATGCGTCATGCCTCACGTACCACTATTGCGGCTCCACCCAGATTTCCACTTCGTCAATCACAATTTCTCCGGTGGCCCCGGGGTCCGCAGATGCGAGGGTGATGGTCAGCTGGTTCTCACCCCAGTTTGTCGCGGCGTCAGGCACGGGGTACCAGCGGATGTTGGGAAACGGCCTGAGGTACCTGTCGTCGTGCTTGCCCAAAGGCCCGGTGGCCAGGGGTACGCCGTTGAGCTGTATTTCCACCTCGTCATAGCGGGTCAGGCTACCCCGCACCATCAGCGTGGCCTGGTGGACCAGATCCCTCTGCTCATACAGCCGGAACCGGAATAGACCAGAAGGTTTCACGGCGCTGCGGTCGAGCACTACCCGCTGCTGGTCCTGGGAGAAATGGTTCCCATCATCCCGAGTTGGGTCAAAGACATAGTGCCGATCGCCGCGCGCCACCCGCTGCGGATCGCGCAGCTCACGGAATACCTGCAACGCCTGCGGATAGAACGGCGGCGGCCACAAGTGACCGACGAAATGGTTGTAGATGGAAATTCCATCGGCGCCGGCGCCATAGAAGGTGTGTGCCAGTGCCCTGTCGTTTGACCGTGTCATGCTGGCGCATCCGGGAACGTGCCGTTCCGCGGTGAAATGAACCCGCTTTCTCGCGCCTTCACTGGACCACGGCGCCATCCCCGGATACAACATGCATTCACTCTGTCGCGTCAGGGCGGCAAACTCTGCATACGGTGCGTTGAAGCAGGCGAACATCGGGTCCATCGGGCTGAGGGAGTCTATCAGTCCCTCGGCGATCCACGTCGACACATCGAGTCCCAGGCACAGACACTGCTCGAGCGAGGCGTGCACCCTGGCTGCCAATTGTATCCGCTTGCCGCGGGATTGGCTGTACTCATCGAGCATGCCGCGGAGACGACGCACCAGGGCGGTCATCAGGGGGGCACGTTCCTTGCCGTGCGGGACCGGGAAGTATAGGTCCTCCCGGAATGTCAGTTCGATACCGTCCACATCGAAGCGGCTCACAAGCTCCTCCATCACCTCGAACACGAACTGGCGCACCTCGTCGAATGTGAAGTCGAGCATCCTTTGATCGGGGTCGTGGTCCTGGCCGGGCTCCGACAATCGACATTCCGGGCGCGACGCGATGAAGTCCACGGGGGCAGGGAAATGTTCACCGCCATGGTTGTCGTTCATGCGAAATCCAGCCACAAATGACATCCCGCGTTTGTGGGAATGGTCGAGGAGCAGCTGCAACGGCTGGATGCCCGCATCCAGCAAGGGCAGGAACCGCTGGTGCTGCTCGCGCCCGCCATACTCGAACCGGTCTGACCGCCAGTAGAATGTGAATCCCTGGGCGTAGACATCCTGTTGGAAGATGTCCACGCCGCTGTCGGCGAGCATGTCGATCCACTGCCGCAGATCGTCGGCCTCCACCGGATCGGGCAGCACGCCGCCGGCGATGCTGGACGGATCGCTGACATAGAGCAGGCGCCCACCGCCACGCGGTGCCATCGGGGCCTGGGGTTCCTGGATCTCCACTTTGCCCGGGCTCCCTTCTATTGGGCTGTTAGGCGTCAAGAGTCACCGCAGGCGCAGGAGCTTGCCGCCGCCGGGTACTATACTCACCGTCGCCCGCGCCCCGTCTGGGGCCGGGTGCCAGTTCCGCTCCTCGGCGTCGAACATCGCCAGTGGCCCGGGCCCGACCACGGTCGTGGTGATGCCGATGATATAGTTCAGGTTCACCACCAGCACATGCGTAGCGCCGGTTGCCGTGCCGAAGTAGCCCAGCAGGATGCCCTTTGCCTTGTCTGGCGGTACAGGTGGGTCCACGGTAAAGGACGCCTCGGCCGGCAGCCCCATGCCGCCCGCCGGAACGGTACCCAGATGATACGCCCCCAGGGAAATCAGCGGCTGCACCTGCTCGCCGACGGCAACAAACTCGGGATGGATCTGACGCAGTGCCTTGCCCAGTGCGGTCGGCGTGCGATCCGGATACTCAACCCCTCCCCAATGTTCCGCCCCCTCCCAGGCGTTGTAAACAAACTGGCAGATGCCCTGGCCGCCGTAGGCCAGGGTGGTAAAGGCCAGGTATCTTCCCTCGTCGGGGTTGGGTTGGCGCCAGCCCAGTCCCATCGACGAAGCCTGGATGACGTTCATGAAGGGCAGGCCGTACTTCACCGTCGCCTCGCGGACCAGGGCCAGGTTATGGAAGTACTCACTGTTATCGTACGCCCTGCTGGTGTATCTCATCTGGTAGTGGTCATAGCTGATCAAGTCGGGTTTCACCTCCTCTATGAACCGGCGGAGGTACTCTCTGTATGCGGTCACCTTATCGCCGGACGTCCCCTGCGCCCCAGGGCTGGCGTACATGGGGAACAGATTGACGTAAAACACGTGTTTGGGATCACGCTTGCGGACGTAGTCCACCAGCCTGCCCAACTCCGGAAACTCGGCGGAACCGGGTTCGTCGACGGAGATGTAGCCGTACATCGCCGGATGGTCCTTGACCTTGTCTATGAGCACATCCAGTTTTGCCAGCCACTCCGGGTCGTCCAACGCATCCTCGTGAAACACATTCCGCCAGGGAGCCTTCCCCTCATGGACATACAGCATCCCACGCATCCCGTTAGCCTGGGCACTGTCGAAATCATCGAGATTCCGGCAGAACATCATGTTGAAGCCGCCTTCAGCCAGCTTTTTTGCCACTGCCGGCGAAATGAACTCGAATCGGGGCGGCCCGTCGTCCGGCGGTCGTATTTTCTTGTGTCCGTCTCCCCACATGCTGTTCTGGCCGCCTGCCCCGGGTCCTTGCATGTACCAGACCATGGGCTTGCCGACTTTCCACAAGCTGCCTTCCGGTCGCCCCGGTGCGGGCGTTCCGGCGAACGTGCGGGTCACGGGTTGGGCCGGGGGGGCAGGTAATTCGGCCCCCGATTGTTCGGGCTGCTTGCATACCGCCAGCAGCACACAGCCCAGGACTATACACAACGATATTATGCCGGCAGCCGGAAGTTTGGGGGCTTCTTTACTTTGATTCATTGTTCCCGATCTCCTTTTTTCAATTTTGTATTGCGTTTAGTGTCTTGCGAGGTGGCGCAGAGACCACACATCAAGATCAACACAGACAACTCTATCCGTGCAGCTTGGGGTTTTAAAACGAATCCCCGGCACCAAGCCGCAAGGGATGACCGTCCCGCTTCCGGGCGCCTCATTTCCCATACACCTGCTTCGCGTTTGCTTCCAGCACCAGCGATTGTTCGGCGGTCGAGAGGAAATCGGTGTGGGTGTGGGCCAGTTCGACGAGGCGGGCGTAGGAGCAGACCGTCAGGTTCCCCGGGATGTCGCTGCCCCACATGATCTTCTCCGGCCCGACGATGTCGATGGCGTGCTCGATATAGTCCCGGCAACTTGGGAACGGATCGCCTTCGTCCTGGAAGAAGGACGGCAGCGACGCCGCATCGAAAAAGACGTTGGGCAGTTTTCCCAGCTCGATCTGTGCCTGCCACAGTCCAGCCAGTGCCGCGTTCCCGGCAAGCGCCGGACCAGGTTGGCCGAGGTGGCAGATGACCACCGTCAGGTCCGGATGTCCGGTAGCGATATGCGCCACTGCATCGGTCTGGTATGATGCCGAACCGACACCGCCGAGGTCGAGAGTCAACACGCGGTTCTCGCGTTGCAGGAGCGCCCATGCCGGATTCAGCTCCGGATCGTCGAGCCGGGCGCCGGGATGGACGCCGCTCAAGCCGGTCGGGACGCTGAACTCGATCTTGACGCCACGGAACTCCGGGGTTTCGAGGAACCCGTCGAGGCGCGTCTGCCAGCCGTCCGTCCAGGGATCAAAATATGCTTGCGCGATGAACCGGTCCGGATACTGCCGCACCGCCGCAGCGGCGAAGTCGTTGCACTCACCCCAGAACGGCCCCTGCAGCAGCACCGTCTGTTCGATGCCGGCCGCGTCCAGCTCCGCGACCGACATGGCTGCGGTAAAACCGGTCGTATCACCGTAGTCCGGTATGACCGAAATAATGTTGTCGCCGATCTTTATCCGGCCGTGACCAATGCCGCGCGTCGGGCCGTCACCCACGTGGCCGTTGACGTCGGGAAACACATGGGAGTGTGCGTCGATCATAATCGAGGAGGGGTTGGGAGTGGCGTGGTGGAGTGGTGGCGTAGTGGAACGATGTTGGAGGGTTGGAGCCTTTGGAGTCTACAGGCGTAGAGATAGACTGGCGGGGATGTTGTCACTCCCATTATTCCCATCACTCCCAATTTCGTCGTCAATTCACTGTCGACAGTCAGGTTATTGCACACCATACACCAAACCTTGATCCCTGCGAATCACATATCCTGTTTTCATATCTCCGAATGGTGACGTACCGCATTTACGTCCATGCCGGTCTTCGTCATTAGTGCAAGTGCATCGGCTGAGGTGTCGATCGATTTCAATGGCTGTAAAACGGCGCGTTGTCTGTCAACATGGGAGGGAGTCCGTGCGAACAGCGTCCGCATGAAATTGGTGCTGTGCCTTTTTCAAAGGTTCTTGCGAAAAGCCCATTATTTTGTATTGTAACAACCCTTATACGGCTTGTTCGTATACGTGATCTCACCCCTTCTATTGCCCATGTATATCCAGTCGACTCAACGTCGATTTACTCTGATCGAATTGCTCCTGGTCATCGCGATCATCGCGATGCTTGCATCGATGTTATTGCCGGCGTTGACGAAAGCAAAGCGCCAGGCGAAGATCACGCTGTGTCTGTCGAACGTCCACCAGCGTGCCATGGGCGTCACGAATTGGGCGATGGACCATGATGGTAATTACCGATTGATCAATGCCGCCTTGATGTCCGACAGCCCGTCCGGGTTGTGGCAAAGGGCTGACCGCGCCTACTATAATGTTCCAGCCGCCGAAACAATCGCCGAGGTTATCGACGAGGAATGCGCCGGTTCCTGGGAGGTTCTGTGGTGCCCGTTCTCGATCAACAAGCCTTGGGGCCCGACGGATTACCCGGGCCAGGCATTTGGCGGAAAAACTTACTGGAACCCGACCCATAATTTCTATGATTCCGGTTACAATGTCTATGCCGGCTGGGCACCCTACAGTTCGCCGGGTTGGAGCAACAGTGGCGTGCAGATGCTTGATGACGCAAAGGAGAAAGCACACAACAAGTCGGCACCCCCATCCGGGCAGTATATCCTGCGAATGGATGGTCGCAGTGGCAGTGATCCGATCATATCAGATTGGGAATACTCATACCATGCTTCTGGCCATTCTGTAATATGGCCACACGCGACGAACGAGGATTGGTTGATGGCCGCAGATGAACATGTCACGGAAACCACTGTCGGCTATGCCGATGGGCATGGGCGGGTCCATCGCCATCCAAACTCACTGGCGCATGGTGTTCCGCTATCGAGTTCAACCTGGGATGGTGAATCGATCCTTCACAACGCCAATGGTCAAACCTGGTTCTACTGATCCGCTTCGTCCGCAGCGTTCAATGAAACGCCGTGCCCAGAGCCGTCGCACAGACGGCTTAACGCCTATCGAGCTTCTTGTTAACCATCGCGATCCGCGCGCGATACTGCCAGTTCCTCAGAGTCCCGTGCCCTATAATTCTCCTGTAGAATTTCGCAGCATCGGTCGAGCCGACCGTTCCACTAAGGGATTTTTACCAGCGTTGCAACCTGTTCACCGTGCAGTATCGTTTCTGAACGATTCACCACGAGTACCTTGAAATGCCCCAGCCTTTCGTTGATTCTACCGCGATCCAGCATGACAGCGCCGGGCTTCGCGAACGGATGCAGGAAGACGGCTATCTCTACGTCCGCGGTGTTTTCCCGAAGGATGAGGTCGAGGCAATTCAGCTGTATTGGCTGGAGCTGCTGCGCAATGCCGGTTGCGTTGATCAAGATGCGCCGCTGTCCGATGGTGTTGCCGACCTCAACGGCTTCTGTGTCGAGCCGGAGACACATTATATGAAGGTGTTGGTCGAGCTGTATCGGCTGCCGCAGTTCCTGGCGCTCTCTCACCACCCGAACATTATCGAGTTGCTCGGCTGCCTGATGGATGCCCCGGTGTTTCCGCATCCCAAGGTGATCCCTCGCTATATCTTTCCGCAGAAGACCGAGTTCACGACGCCGGCGCATCAGGACTGGATCCAGATCCAGGGGGCCGAGGCGACCTACACTGCCTGGGTACCGTTCAGCGATTTGACCGAGGAAATGGGCGGGCTGCAGATTTGCGCCGGCTCGCATCGCAGTGGTGTCTATCAGTTCCGTCCAGCCCTCGGCGCCGGTGCCGTCGAGGTCACCGACCTGCAGTCCGAGGACTGGCGCTACAATCCGGTCGGGCAGGGCGATCTGATCCTGTTCCACAGCATGGTCGTTCACCAGGGCATGCCCTGTCGTGGCAATCGCCTGCGGTTGTCGACGGACACCCGCTATCAGTCTCTGCACGAACCCGTCTCGGAAACGTCATTGACCCCGCATGTCGACGCGGTTGCGGGGTGGGACGAGATCTATCACGGCTGGCCGGACGACGAACCCATGCGCTACTACTGGCAGCAGTTGCCCCTGGATATCGTTGATCATGACCCGAGTTATATTGCCCAGCGCGATGACATGGCAATCGAGATGGGCGAGGGCGGCGATCGCCGAGCCTTGTCGGCTCTGCAGCGCATCGCCCACCGGGATTCTGATCCGCAAAGACAAAAGCAGGCCGAGCAATTGATTCGGCAGTTGGAAGCACGGGAGCGTCAATGAAATTCGTGACTCGCGCCGATCACGATGGCATCCGCCTGCGCCTCGGAAGTTGTCATGGTTCTTTGTATAAACTATAAAAGGGTGACGGCCACTCTTATTGACAACATGAACACCATCGTAATCGCCGAGATCGGGCAAATCAGAAATCAGCAGACGCTTTGCATGGACAACAGCCGGTCAACTGATGTAGGATATTCTTCTGTTCTATGAGCGTTCTTGGAAACTACGACGTGGTCATCATCGGTGGGGGCGCGTGCGGTTCCACCACCGCCTGGTTCCTCCACCAAGAGGGAGCCTCGGTGGCCTTGGTGGAGAAGGGGGTCGTGGGGCGCGAAGCCTCGTGGGCTTCGGCCGGTATGATTGGTCCCCAATCCTGTTCCGTGCGTGACCCCTGGTTTCTGGCCGCGACCACCTTATCCAAGCAATACTACGACGATCTTATCGTTGAGCTTAAGGATCTCACCGGGCGGCAAATCGGATACGGAGGTGAAGGGCAACTCCTGATCGCGCGAACGGAAGAGGCGTTGCCAGATTTCCATGCCCGGGTAGAGGCATTGGAGGGGAGCGATACCAATTTTCACCTCCTCTCCGGCGAGCGGGCCCGGGAGCAGGAACCCGCCCTGCCCGACGATGTCCTTGAGGCGGCGTGGAACCCCACGGGGCGTTTTCTGGACGCGCGCAATTACACGGAGACCATCGCCCTCGCCGCGCGGAACAACGGCGTTGCGATGTACGAAGGATTTCAAGTCCTGGAACTTGTCTGGGAAGGGGACCGGGTCCGGGGTGTTTGCGCCGGCGACGACGCGTTACATGCGGATATGGTGATCAATGCGGCCGGTGCGTGGGCTGGTAGCATTGATCCGCGGTTACCGCATCCGGTCTATCCGGTGCATGGACAGATCATGTCCGTCGCGGGTCCTCCATGCGGATTGCGGCACAACGTATCCTGCGCCGGGGAAACCGCCTTCGGTTATGTCACCCCGAGAGCGGATGGTCGCGTCATCGTCGGCGCGACGCATGACGACTGGGGCTTCCGCAAGATGATTACCCCAGAGGGTGTGGCGTACCTGGGTCAGATTGTCGACCAGGTTTTACCTTGCCTGAAGAACAAGCCCATCCTGGATATCTGGTCGGGTTTGCGTCCCTGCGTTATCGACGGGCTGGCCACCATAGGTCCCGATCCAAGAACCTCCGGCGGCTATCTCTGGGCCACCGGGCATTCTTCGTCGGGCATGATGCAGATGCCGGCCACCGCGGCGGTGCTCACCGACCTGGCCCTGGGCCGCCCGCCCCGGATTCCCATTGATCAACTTCGCATCGAGCGGTATATAAATCCTGACGGAACGGTCCGGTTCGAACGGGAAGAAAAACCGGAGAAAAGATTCCTCTCCATATGAGGATACAAACTATTTCGAAATTCCAAATATGAATAAAATACTTTACTGATTTCTGTTTTCCTGGTCACGAGACATCCCGACAGCTGAACATATTCACCCATGACGTCCCGGCCACGCCCAGTTTCCTGGGATTGTTGGTGGCCAACGGGTGTATCCGGTGAATAAGAAACTGCGTATCGCCGCCGGTGTGGGGCACTATCTTTGCCTGATCAACCGCCATTCCCGCTTCGGGTCTGATGGGTACCTTCGCTTCCCGGCTGTCGAAGACGACGCGAAGATCTGAACAGGTAAAACCGTTATCGGGATCGATTTCCCAGCAGTACAGCGAATCCCGGTGATGCTGATAGGGGAGATGTGCAAGCAATCCGTAAACAACCGAAGAACCCCATCCGCGCACCTATAGTTGGGTTGCCAAGGGACTTGATATTCTCACGGCGCTACGGCAAGTTGGATGGAGCGTTAGCACGGTTTCGTAGGTGGCGATATCACTATGTGTCCCCAAGACTGGAAATTCTTTGAAGAGAACGGATTCCTCGATTTAGGGAAAGTCCTGGATGATGAAGCGGTCAAGTACTTCAAGGAGATGTACCACAACGACCAGTCTAAGTTTCCTAACTTTTGGCGCGACTACGGGCATCACCAGTTTGCCAATTACGATGCCCTGATCAGCTCTCCGCAGTTCGACGAACTGATCCGCCATCCCAAAATTCTGCCTACCATCGAAGGCCTGATGGGGGGACCGCTCTGCTTTGGCGAAATCGGCCTGCGTGAAATGCGAGCCTACGACGGTGAGTTTAACCAGGGCTGGCACCGTGACAAGCCGCACTGGAAAGAACACCCCCTGCACGTGGATTACATCCAGCTGATGGTCCTGCTTGCCGACACCGATGAAACCACGCACTGCTTCTCGATCTCTCCCGAGTCCATTCACGAGCCGGTGATTGAAGACGAGAAGGAGCAGCTCGCGCGCCACGGCCAGGTTCATTTCCATGGTTTGGCTGGCAGCTGCATGCTGTTCAACGCCTCAGTTCTGCACACCGCGACGACGCGCCCGACGAAGGCTATACGCAGAACCGTACAAATCTACTACGGACATCGTGACCGGCCCTACCTCGCCGATGACTCGGCCATTCCGGCGACGCTGTGGCGCGATCACCCCGATGCGGAGACGCGCGCTTTTTACGGAGTGCTGAATGATCGCACCCGAATATTCCTCGCCGCCTACCCCGATCGGTCGGAGGAGTAGGACGCGCCGGTGGCAAGACTCCTTATCGACAGGATTAACTGGTAATAGGGGACGTGCCTCAGTGCTCAGCCCGGGGGGCAGGATCGCAGATGTCCAGAGGCAGGGTGTCCGGCTCAGCGACGGCGAAGACTCCGCAGCACTGTCGGCTGCAGCTCCGAAATCTCCGTGTCCACCGGAAAATACGGTTGCTGCATGTGTTTGTATTGTAAGCCCCGCACGCTGGCCGGCGTCGGACCCGGCGTATCGAGGATGAAGGCTGCTTTTGTGATATCGGCATAGCCGAACCGGTAGTTCATCGGGTTCTTCACGACGACAAACTTTGCTCCATCCGGCTCGAGCTGCATCGAGCGGAATTGTTCGTCGGCCCAGTCGTATGTCGCGTGCGTGGCGATAAGGATCTTCACTGCGTCGGCAGTAAACACCGCGGCGGGTCCCATCGACGCTTCGCTGTCGGCCCAGATGCCGCCGTCGTAGCGGAAATTGCCGTCGCTGATTCTTTCGACTGTCCCGGTCACCTCGATCGATTCACCCCAGTGCGGGTCGAGCTTGTGTCCCAGGCTCAGGCGCAGTTCGCTACCTGTACCCGCGGCGTGACAGGCGGCGGCAGCCTCCGGATCCACCACCATCGCCAATGATGTTACGTCCAGCTCGGCGTCGAGCAGGGCCCGGATCGACGCAATGCTGTCGCCGGCGGCGCCGCCTCCGGCGCAGTCGGCCGTCTCGATCAGCAGCACCGGCCCACCGTCGATTTCCAGCCCCTTGCGGATCGCGGCATCGGGACTCATTAGCGGCTGCTCGAGCGCCTCACGGCTTTGCCAGTAGCGCTCGGCAATGTCCGTTGACAGCTCGACGGCCAGGTCCATGTCATTGTCGGTGATCACCAACCCGCCGCCACCCATTCCGGCGAAATCCAGATATGGATGAACCATGAACAGGCTCGTTGACAATACGCCTTCGCGCGCTTCAAAAGACTTTGTCCGGCGCATCAGCTCCGGAAAGGCGCCGTCGCCCTCGGTCTGGCCACGGCAACCGCCGACCAGCACCGGTACCTTTGCCACCGCCATTGTCGGTTGCCATTTGCCACCGGCGATGTCCATCAGCAGGCGCGCCCCGCGCTGTCCCGTCGTGAAAGCGTCCTTGTGCGGGTATGTTTCCCATGCCACCAGTGCATCGGCATTGTGTACCATTGACTCGCTGACGTGGGCGTGAAGGTCGAGTGTTGCAACCAGCGGTAGTTCCGGGCCGATGTGCCGCCGTACCGCTGCCAGCAGGTCACCCTCGAGGTCGGTCGCCGGTTCTACGACGCCGGAGCCGTGCAGACCCAGCAGGACACCGTCGACATCCTCCGGCACCAGCGCCGCGAGTAATTCTGTGGTGAGCTGCTCGTAGCAGTCGCGGGTCACCGGCCCACTCGAGCATGTACTGGCAACCAGCAGCGGATGAATATGGACTTCGTCGGCGCGAAGTGCCTCGAGCATGCCGCCGACAACACCCTCGCCAACGCCCAGCATTTCCTCGCCGCGCAGCAGCTCGTACTGCTCGAATCGCGCCAAGTCCGCCGGCGTACCGCCGAACTGGTTACACTCGATAAAAATTGAACCGACAGCTATGTGCATGGGCGCCCCACTGATCATCGATTACCCCATGGTCTCATAAGGCCCGACAGGATTCAGGTGTTGCGGGCCGAAGATCATATCGGAATAATGTCCGTCCGGCATGTGCATCGGGTCCGCCATTCGATACTGGTCAATCACCCCGTGATCCAGCTCGATGCCGAGGCCGGGCGCCTTGCTCAGCTGCAGTTCACCATCTGCGACACGTAACGGTTCGTGCAACAGGTCGTCAATGAATGGATTGCCGTTTCGATCCATCTCGACAGTCAGGCCGTTGTCGATGCTTGCCACAACATGCGCATTGGCGACCAGGGCGACGGCGTCGCTCCAGGTGTGCGGCGCCACTTTCACCCCAGCCGCAGCAGCATGCCCGGCGACGCGCCGGACTTCGCTGATACCGCCGCAGCGGCTGGCATCCGGCTGCACGATGTCGACCGCACCGCAGCGGATCAATTCATCGAACCCCTGGACCCCAAATTCGTTTTCACCGGCGGCAACGGGTACGTCAACTGTGTCGCGCAGCTTGGCGTACAGCTCGACCTCTTCGGGCGCGAACGGTTCCTCGAGCCAGAATACATTGTGTTCGGCCAGGAACTTTCCCATGCGGCAGGCAATGTCGAGATCGTAACGCATCGACGCATCGACCAATAAATCGTTGTCCGGACCAATGGCGGCACGGACCTTCGTCACTGCCTCCACATCGTACGCTTCACTGCGGCCCAGGCGCATCTTTATGCGGCGGAAACCATTCGTGACGTGTTGTTCGGCCTCGCTGGCGAGCTCGTCAACGTCGCCCCACAGCAAACCGCTGGCGTACGCCGGGCATGACGCGCGGGTGCCGCCCCACAAAGCGTACAACGGCTTGCCGGCAGCCTTGCCGCGGAGGTCCCAGAGTGCGGTGTCGATGCCGCCCAGTGCGGAGACCGCAGCGCCCTTGCGCCCGTACCAACGTGTCAGGCCGTACATCAGGTCCCAGATGTCCTCGATCTCGGCCGCGTCGCGGCCTACGAGCATCGGCTCGAGCTGCTGCTTGACGATCAGGTGCACCAGCCCAGGGTGCGAGTAGGCGCTGCCGATGCCGATGTGCGGCCCATCCGTGTAAACCAGCACGAGCGATGTCACTCGCGCGTTGCACTGCCCGCCGGCGCCCCGGAAACCGCCGTCATCCGGGTACCGATGGCGCAGGTTGATGACGTCGATATGATCAATTTTCATGGCGCTTGCAGTCTGGCTTGGGTATTCGTTCTCTTGTCCTAATCTACTTCGCCAATCCGATGTTTCTGATTTTCCATCCGTTGCCAAATCTGCCACAGGGCTTAGGGTACAAATCCGACTGACCTGCCTGCATTGGAACGAGTTTTCGCATACGGGGATTTCGATGGCACATACGCTCCGAGTGATCGGCAAGGACGCGACAGTCCGCTTTGCGGCCACCGAACTCAAGCGATATTTACGGAAGGCCACCGGCAAGACGATCATGGCTGCCGATTCCGCTGCGGCGACATTCACCATAGGTCTCTGCGAAGCGCTTGGCATGCAGGCCCCCCGCGGCCTTTCAGCGGTCGACGACTGGGTGCGTGTCAAAGAATCGGACAGCGGCTATATCCTGACCGGCGCCAACCCGCGCAGTGTTCTGTTCGCGGTTTATCGCTACCTCGAAGCCTGCGGCTGCCGCTGGCTGCGCCCGGGCCGCACCGGTGAGATCATTCCGAAACTGCGGAGTCCTCGAATTCGCGGCATCGACATCGACGAGCAGCCGGACCACCCCTACCGCACGATTTGCATCGAAGGTTCGTGTTCCGTCGGGCATGTCACCGGCATGATCGACTGGCTGACGAAGAAGGGCATGAACGGATACTTCATACAGTTTCATCAAGGCTCCCATTTCTTTGAGGGCTGGTACTCGCATGCCGCCAATCCCGCGCTCGAAAAAGAACCGTACGACATCGAAGCGATCACCCGGAAGGTTGTCGGAGAGATCACCAAGCGTGGACTTGTTTTCGAGCGCATGGGGCACGGCTGGACCTGCATCCCGCTCGGCTTGCCGGGCGAAGGCTGGGTGAAGGAGACGCCCAAACTGACGTCGGCACAAACCCGGTTATTGGCAAAGGTCAACGGCAAACGCGAGCTGCACGAAGGCGTTGCGCTCAACACGAACCTGTGCTATTCGAATGCGTCGGTGCGCCGGACAATGGCAAAAAGTGTCACCAGGTACGCTCGCGAGAATCCCGAGGTCGATGTCGTGCATCTGTGGCTGGCCGACGGCAGCAATAACAATTGCGAATGCAGCAACTGCAGAAAAATGCGGTTGTCCGACTGGTACGTCGAACTGCTGAACGACGTCGATGCGGCCCTGGACAAGGCCGGCATGGATACGCGCATCGTTTTTCTGATTTATGTCGACCTGTTGTGGCCGCCACAGAAAAGGCGAATCAAGAATCAGGGCCGTTTCATCCTGATGTTCGCACCGATCACACGCTCGTATGTCAGTGCCTTTGCACAGGCTGCCGGTACGGATATGAAAATAAAACCGTACCGCCGCAACAAACTTCAGTTCCCGAAGTCGGCGGCCGAGAACGTCGCATACATGCGCGAATGGTCGAAAGCGTTCGACGGCGACGGTTTCGACTTCGACTACCACGCGATCTGGGCCTGCTTCAGTGATCTGGCGCAGGTGACGATTTCACGGACGCTCTACGACGACATCCGCGGGCTCAACGACATCGGGTTGCACGGATTGAATAGTTGTCAGGTGCAGCGCCAGTGGTTTCCGCACAGCCTGATGATGAATGTCATGGCCGAGGCGCTGTGGAACAAGAAGCGGTCGTTCAAGTCGATCGTTGACCATACCTTCAGCGATGCCTTCGGTCGCAGTAGTGCGAAGGTCGCTTCGTTCTTCGTCGAGATGTCACGCCTTGCGAAGCCGTTCTTCGAATGCGTCTACATACCGAAGCTCGATGCCCGACGCCAGGCCACCAGTCTGAGGAATATTCCGAAGATGCAAGCTGCAGTAGCTGCTGTCGAACCGCTGGCAAAGCGGCAGGTGACGGCGCAGACCGGCACGGTCGGGCAATCATGGAAGTACCTTGTATACTATCTCAAGATCATGAAACTGCTGCTGCCGGCGTACGAAGCCTATCTGCAGGCGGCACCGGATATCAAGGAGAAATTCGACATCGTGTTCGACTATCTGCATCGCCATGAATCTATCCTGCACCCTGTGCTCGACGTCGAAATGGTGTCGCGCGTGATCGGCAGGAGGCTCTTCGAAGCGCAGCGGGTAGCAACGAACTCGGAAGATTGAAAAGGGCAACCCGCCACCGGTTACCTACTCAACTGAAACCCGAAACTTGAAACTTCTGTCATTGCCATGAACACTCCCCACGACGATCAATGGCTGCAATTGCGCAGTCACGACAAGGACCTTTCCGCCACCTTCGACACGCCGTTCCCCGTCGGCATCGAATACTATCGCCCGCCGGTACCGCCGCCCGAATTCTGGGACGAAGATCTGCGCCGCATCAAGGCAGCCGGCATGAGCATCGTGCGTACGTGGTACCAGTGGAACTGGGTCGAGACGATGCCCAACGAGTACGAATTCGATGACCTCGACCTGTTTTTTGACACCGCTGCCAAGCACGGCCTCAAGGTCTGGGCGGATTCGACGCTCGGGACGCACATGGCCTGTCCCGCCTGGATGCTGCGTGAGCACCCGGATATGCGGGCGGTCTGGCGCGACGGCAGTGTCCAGCAGGACTGTGCCGGCGAGTGGTCGCCGCAGGGAACGATGACCCACAATTTCGATCACCCGATGTGGCGCGTTTACTCCGAGCGCTATCTGCGGCAGTTCATTCCGCGCTACAAGGACCACGAGGCCATGGGTATTTGGGGTACCTGGGACGGTATCAGTGCTGCTGCGGCGTGGGCGGGCGGCGGCGGGTACCCGGCGTACAACGACTACACCATCGCCAAGTACAAGGACTGGCTGTACAAGCGCTACACGCTCGACCAGCTCAACGAGCGACTCCTGCGCCGCTACCGGTCCTGGGAAGACGTCGACGCACCGCGCAGCAAGGACGCCCTGGTCGAGTACGGGTTGTGGGAGCAGTTCCAAAACGAAAACATGGCGGATCACCTCGGCTGGATGGCCGATCTGATCGACCGCCTCGACGGCAAACACGAGCAGCGCTCGCACGGCGGATCGTATCCGGATGTGCGCCACGAGACGATCAGTCCGGTCATCGACAGCTGGGGCCTGTCGCATCATTCTGCCGATCATCTGACCACCGACGAGCCGTACAGCATCGCCAACCAGGCGTACGGCTTCCAATGGTGCCGCGCTGTCGGCCGCAACAACCGCTGGTGGAACGAAGAGATCTATGGCAGCTTCGTCGGCGGCTTGAACCCGCGTGAGAAAATGACCACCGGTGAAGAGTCATCGATCTGCGTCTGGCTGACGCTGATCGAGGGTGGTGCCGGTGCCATGTTCTGGCAGTATCGTCCGGAGTACATGACCTTCGAGGCACCGGGCCTCAACCTCGCGGCGCTCGACGGTGAACCGACCGAGCGGTTCGTCGCGGCGACAAAGGCGATCGCCGACATCCACAAGATAGAAGACCACCTGCCGGTGACGATCCCGCGCGCTGATATGGCGATCGGCTACAGCGGGCCGAGCCACCGATTGTTCGACTGCAACGGTGTCTCGAACGCTTTCGTTCGCCGGCATCGCGCCATGTTCCGGACGTTGTGGACTCATAATGTCGCCATCGATATGGTGACGCCGAAGATGGACTGGTCCAGCCACGATCTTATCTACCTGCCGAACTTTGCGGCGCTCGATGACGAGGCGCTTGGTGCCATCCGCGGCGTGCTCGAGCAGGCGGACGGCCCGAAGCTTGTGGTCGATGGCTATTTCGGCACATTCGCCGGGAAGGGCCACTGGAGCTACAAACCGCCCGAAGGCCTTGACGACCTGATCGACTGCCGCCTCGCCGACTTCGACGTGGTCAACCGGTTCGACGTCAAGGCGGGCAGGAACGTTGTGGCGATGCCCGGCGGCGAATTCGAGTTGCCGGTGGACACAGCCTACGCCATGCTTGAGCCGCGTGGGGACATGCAGGCGATCGCCCACATCGGTGACCGGTGCGTCGGTGTCCAGTCGGCCGACGGCCGATTCACCTGGTACGGGTTCTCGCTGTCGGCGACGTCGTCGACAAATGTCTCGGGCATGCCGTACGAGCCGGGCAGCGGGCCGCTGGTGCATGACGATGTGGCGCTGTCGATGCTCGACAGCGCCGGTGTCGGTTCGTGGTTCGAGATCACCGGTGATCGGCTCGTCGCATTCCGTCGCGGTTCGAAACAGGGCGGTTCGCTGGTGTTCCTGATCAATGTCGAAGACCGCATCGCGAAGACGACCGTCAAACCGCGCTGGGGCATCACGACGGCGGACGACCTGCTGAACGACCAGGCGCTGGCGCTTGCCGACGGTGCCTTCGAAATAGAGCTGGCCTACGGCGAAGTTGGCGTTGTGCATTGCGCCGATGCGTGATCTTGTCCTGCTGAATCCGTCTGGATCAAACGATGAGTGACCCGTTGATTCACACGGCGCCCAAAGCGCCGCGGCCCGTCAATCTCAATGTGCTTAAGGTGGTGGCTGTCGTATCGATGGTCATAGACCACGTGCACTTCATCGGGTTTGACCGCCAGTGGTCGCCGGCCACAGTGATGGGCTTGGCTGCCCTTCCTCTTTTTTGCT
>CAJWLW010000048.1 GCA_913042885.1 uncultured Lentisphaeria bacterium
ATTCTCGAGAACGTCAAAAAGGCTCTGTGCTTCATCCAGGTAACGGAGTAAGGAAAGGAATCTGCCGCACAAGCAGATGTAGCGGAAAGCGGAGAAGGGAGAGTGAGCATGGTCTATAATGTCGAAAACAGGCAACTGATCAACATGAGGCGCATATAACATGGGTGACGAAGAACTTTATCTTAAAGCAACCAACGAAGTCGAGGGCGACAGCAAAGATCCAGCGCTTTGGGCAAAGGCAATGGCGTTAGCTGAAGGCGATCAGGATAAAGCAAAGTATCAATATATAAAGCTACGCGTTGAGCAACTCGCAAAGCCGAAGGCAGATGTGCAGAAGGAATACGGTGTCCATGAGGCCAAAGCCGAGGCGGTTGAACAGGTTGCGGATATTGACAATGCTTCCGGGATAAGCGGAAGTGAAGTTAGCAAAGAAGATGCAAGGAAACATGATCCTTCCGCATCAGAAACGCCGAAAGACGCGGTGTGTACCGTCGCGGCAGAAGATTTGGGAACACTGCGTAAGAAGGCTGAGGCGGGAGATGCCGAGGCGCAGGTCAAGCTCGGCTTGATGTACGTCAAGGGCGATGGTGTACCTCAGGACGATGCCGAGGCGGTGAAGTGGTGCCGCAAGGCTGCTGAGCAGGGAGATGCCGCCGCGCAGTTGAACCTCGGCAAGATGTACGCCACCGGCCTTGGTGTGCCTGAGGATGATGCCGAGGCGTTTAAGTGGTTTCGCAAGGCTGCTGAGCAGGGATATGCCGATGCGCAGTACCACCTCGGCTTGATGTACGCCAACGGCGAAGGCGGCGGGAATGGCGGCGGTTTTCATGGTTACACACCGACCACTGGTTACTTTTTGGTTACAATTAGCTTTCTTAAAAGTCACCAAAAGACAAAGTGCGACAGCCTACATGCACAGATGCCAAAAACGCCCCCAGAAAAAAATGGCAGAGCTTATCGCAGGGCTCGAACCTTGATGAAATACTGCCCCAAGTGTAGTATCCTCGGCGGTGGCAGAAAAAATGGAATTGAACGGCGAGACCCCGGCTGTTTGGATTTTCTACGGAGTCTGCAGAATCGTCCGAATCATCGCCGAGACGCCGCAATAGCAGTATACCTACTTGTTGTACGGAACCGGGAGTGGGCGCATATTGAATCGGGCATCGCGGTTAACCGGCCCGAGAGCGAATCACCTCATCCCATCATGACTGAAGTCCTTCCACATCCACGGACCGTCCCGCAGCGCGAATTTTCCCGCCGCCGGGCTGCCGCCGCGGACGCGGTCCTGGCCAGCCAGCCAAAGCGCCGGCGCTGGCTCCGGAGAAACGCCATTCGATTCCGGCCGCAAAGGCTGAGCGTTGGCCACCGTTTCACGCTTATCGAATTGCTCGTGGTCATCGCCATCATCGCCATTTTGGCATCGATGCTCCTGCCGGCACTGAACAAAGCCAAGGCCAAGGCCAAAGAAGCCTTGTGCGTCAACAATCTCAAGCAGCTTTCGCTCGGCGGTCTGATGTACGCGGTTGACGTGGACGACTTGTATCCGTCGGCGCCATGGAACAAGGCCGGCGGCGCCAGTCAACGATTCTTTTACTACGGCTGGGGCAACGCGGGCGGCGGCGGCATCGACAACCCCGGTGGATTAGGGTGGCTGTATCGTTTGGGGTATGTGCCGGCGCCGGAGGTCTACAACTGTCCGGCAGCCGATCCGAGCACCGCCTCGTGGTGGTACAGTTGGTCACTGGCGTCACCCTACTGCTTCAAGAACGCGTGGCCCGATGCCTCGCAGGCGCCGACCGTGCCGGCGACATACTGGGCCTATGCCGGCTATGTACAGATCAACCCCACGCAGCATACTGTCGACGACGCCAGGCGCATGAGCGGCCAGGACGATGAGTTCAAGGTCTCCCGGTATGAGCCGAATACGCCGATTCTGATGGACTACGATTTCGCGATAAACGACAGCGATTCGCACCAGCGATTGCCGAACACCATGAATCATCCCGTCGGATTCCCGTTCCTCCGCCTCGATGGCGCCGCGCAAGTGGATGTTGATCCCGGAGGCATGGAGATGATGTCGTACGCCGCCGCCCAGTGGGCGACAATGGGCATCGGCATGACCGTGAATCAAGCGATCTGGCTGCAGGACCTCTGCCTCGACGGCATGTACGTCCAGGGGGGTGGCTGGGTGCCGCCCTGAGGGTCCGCGTGGGCTGACCTCTGTTGCGAGAAACCGGAACCGGACAACCAAGATGCTCTACCATCCGCGTGACAAAGGCCTATGGGATGCCTGGGTGTTCCATCACGAGGGCACTTTCCATCTGTTTCACTTGCAGTTGATCGATCGCGAACGGTATTGGTGGCACATTGCCCATGCGACCTCGCCGGACCTGTTGCGCTGGACAGAGCAGGAACCGGCGCTCACGGCCGGCGCTGAAGGAGAATGGGACCACGGGACCCTCGGCACCGGCTCGACGTTTGCGGCCAACGGCCGATTCTACCTGACCTACTGTCGACTCGGGCCGGGGCGTCCGCAGCAGATCGGCATCGCCAGTTCCGACGACCTGTATCATTGGACAAAGGCTTCGGAGAACCCGATCCTCGAACCGGCCATGGAGTCAGGCACCTACGAGACCGACCTCGAGCAGAAATCCGACCGCGCGCCATCATGCCGTGACGCGTTCGTGCGCCATGACGCCGCCGACGGCGCTTACCACGCCTTGTTCGCAGCGCGCGTTGCCGAGGGACCGACGGTCCGTCGCGGCTGCGTGGGGCACGCCGTTTCCGGCGACCTCGTGCACTGGGAGCTGCGGCCGCCGATTTACGCACCGGGATTATTTCACGACCACGAAGTGCCGCAATTGCACCGCATCGGCAACAGGTATTATCTGATCTGGATGATGTTCGACATCTACGGCAATCACCACGAGATCCCGTCGCGCCGCTTCGCCAGCGGCACGTTCTACGCCGTGAGCGACAAGCCATACGAGGGCTTTTCGTCGCCGGCCGATAATCTGCTGATCGGCAGCGGCAACGGGCGCTGGGACCTCGCCTCGACGAGTGTGTTGCCGTTGGGCGACGAGCTGCTGCTCACCTACCACATGTGCGGGCGCGGCCTGCCCGACTATGTCTCGCTGGCAGCGCCGAAGCTGCTCGAGGCCACTGATGACGGCGAGCTCGTGGCCCGGTATTGCCCACGGGTCGACGCCCTCAAGACCGGCGAGCTCGTAGGCGGGCTGCGGTCGCAATGGGTGGAGGCCAAGCGCTGTCTGCCCGGCGAGAACTGGTCGCTGCGCGACGATGTGCTCACCGCCGAGGTCGACGGGTCGTTCACCCTGGGAACCGGGATCGGTGCGACGCATTTTCTGCTCGAGTGCGAGCTCCTGATCGAGACCGGGCGGTTCGCTGGAATCGGGATCACCGAAGAAGGGGGTGAACTGAGCGCCGCCGCTGCCGGGACCCTGCTGAGCGCCGTCGATGCCGGCGCCGTGCTCGACGCCGAAGCGCAGGAAGTGCATGTGCTCGGCTTCACCGGCGCCAAGACCGGACCGGTGCTGCGGCCACTGGACAGTGCCGGCTTCTGCGTGCGTGCCCGGGCCTGGCATCACCTGCGCATGATGGTGCGCCGGCCGTGGACCGACATCTTCTTTGACGACTGCCTCGTGTTTTCCCTGGCACTGCCGTGGCCGGAGAAAGGTCAGTTTGTTTTCCTGGCGTGCGATGGTACGATACGCTTCCGCAATTTCATCGTGCACGAGATCGAATGAGACAGGCCTCCATCGACAGGAGGCCATTGCCATGCTGAAGAACCTTCTCAATGCCGCTTCATTGATTCTGGGTCTGGCCGCTTCGTGCCTGTACGCAGCCGAGCCAGCACCGCTGCGCATGGTCATCGCCAGCCCGTGCCCGTACTGGGGTATCGACAAGCAAATCGCTGGCGAGCTCAGGGCTGAGGGCGTCGAGCTGTTGGCCTATCCGGAATGCCCGAAGCTCAAGGACACGCTGCTCGAGGGCTACGTCGGCGAGCGGCTCCTGGACTACAACATCCTGATCTTCGGTGACCCCCACTATCGCTTTGGCCGGCCGGACCCGGTAACCGGCGCGGTCCCCAACGAGATCGTCCATCTCGTGGGCCAGCTGAAGAAGTTCCTCGCGGGTGGCGGCGGCGTCTGGTTCTGCGGGCTCGGGGAGCAGAACTGGGGCAAGACGGCGGGGACGCTGAACTACATCCTGCGCGAGCTCGATCTGGATGCGGAGGTCACCGGCGAGGTGGTCATGGACACGGCGGTGCAGCAGCGGGGCAGCCGCTTCGGTGAACACGCATGGGTCGAAGTCGTGGGTGATCCGCTGACCCAAGGGGTAGACAACGTGCTGCACCCGGTCGGGGTCGTTGCCGGCGAGGGCAGCATGGGTGTGGTGCCCATTACCCGGCTCGGTCCGGACTGGCGCGTGCTGCTGCGCGGCAGCGAGACCGCGGCATCGTATCCCATCGATCTTACGCCCCCCACCACCGGCGACAAACTGGCCACCACACCCGGGACGGTTACCTCGCGGCCGGTGCTCTGCGCCGTGCGCGACACGCCGGCTGGGGGCCGCGTCGTGCTCTGGCCGACCTACACCAACTACACCGTCACCGCCGGCTCGCGGGGCATGCTCTTCGACGGCGAGCGCGATGGCCGCAAAAGCCACGGCCGGCGGCTGATCAAGCAGCTGCTCCGTTGGCTGGCCGAACCTGCTCGCGGCAGCAAGACCGTCGGACTCTTTGACCCGGCCCAATACGTGGCGAAGATCGAACAGCCGGACCCTGACCGGATCCTGCAACGCTGGTGTGTGCCGGGACGAAAGGACTACGCCAATCAATACCGGGGACTGGTCGGCGCACACAGCAGCCTGAGCGACGGACAGAACACGCCGGAGGAGATGATCGCGGCGGCGCAGGCCGCCGGTTACGACTTCATCGCCTTCACCGAGGACCTTGCGGCCATGGACGAGCTGAAATGGCAGCAGCTCCTGGCCGTCTGCAACAAGGTGAACCAGGCGAACCCGAAGTTCCGTGCCTTCCAGGGCCTGGACTTCCTCGATGAGGCCGGCAACCGCGGCGTCGTGTTTGGCCAGCGGTACTGGGTCACTGAGAAACTGCGCAGCACCAGGGACCCGACACGCGTCGAGTACTGGTACTCATTCACGTACAAGGCCGACTCGAACCCGAAGAGCTGGCCGCCACGCATTATCATCCGCTCGAAGACCAACAACAAGCGGCCCTGGAATCAGGGGATGTGGAGCCTGTTCGCACCGTACTGTTACGAAGGCGGCGAGCTGGTCGATGACTCGTTCGACGAGTACCGCCAGCTGGTCGGACGCCACAACTTCGTCTGGAACGCCGGCATCGCCGCGGTGCATACCGTTCGCAGCGTCGAGGATGTCGCGGCGGCAGCGCGTCCGGGACGCTATCAGTTCTATGTTCGTGCCGATCAACTGGCCGCCACCAGGGACCCCGAAAACCCGAAAGGTGTGTACGACTCGATATGGACGAATTGCGGTCCGTGGAAGCCGGACCCGGAGACCGACCGGACGCGCGATTACTATCCCCACTACTTCCCGTGCTACCCCAGCTCCGGCCCGGAGATCCTGGATTTCCGCACCAAGTTCCTCGGCGAAGGCTTCGGCGCGGACATGGCTATCCCCGGCAACAACCGGTCGATGCTGCACATCTACGTCCGCGCCCCTGCCGGTCTGGACGAAGTTCGCCTCTACGATCGCGAGCGACTGGTACGCCGGTACAAGCCCGGCGGCACGGTGTTCGAACATTTCATGACCATACCGAACAACGAGCAGCACAGCTACACGATCACCGTGACCGACGCCGCCGGCGGCCGTGCCGTGAGCTGGCCGGCCTGGACCCACATCCAGGAGCTTGCCTATCTGCGATGCGGTGACAACTGGAACTACAACACGTTGCGAAAACTGCGCCATGGCCAGGACTACGAACCGAAGTACTCGCTCCTTGAAGTCCAGTCCGGCTGGGACGCGAAGAAAGCGAAGCCGGAAGCCGAGCGCCCCCGATACTGGTGCTATCAGTCGCGCGTGACGCATGTCGGGCCCGGCGCCGCCAGTGTCAACTACATCTTCCCGGATCACCAGAACCTGTTGGTCGACGACGAACCCTGGGGCGCGGCACACTACGCCAAGGCGCTGGCGATGGATCTCACCTCGGTCGGCCCCTACGGCGCCGTCGCCGCCAATGTCATACGCTATGATTACCGGGAGAAGAAGCCGGAACCGTACAATTATGCGGACTTCGCCGGGCCGTACCGCGCCGTCGCCTCGCCCTGGCCCTGCGACCAGGTGTATTACTATCCCTTCTCGCGCTGGAACGGCGCCAATGTCGTGCGCTGCATGGGCCGGATCAGGTTTGCCCGCAAGGTGAGCACGGCGGACGGCAGCCCGATCCGCCTGGGACTTGGGTACGGCGACAAGGGCAACCCGGACATCCTCGAAGTGCGCACCGCCGGCGGCACGGTGACCCATCACAATGTCGGCGACGGCAGCAACGTCGCGGTCGATCTCCCCGTCGGCGGCTACGCCTGCTGGTACGACGACAAGGGCGACGGCATCGGCGGCGTCATCGGGCTGTCGCCCGGCGTTGTCCTGCACTACGGCAGGGATTGGCAGGGCTTGCGCATGCAGATACCGTCGCCAGCCGAACCGATGAGCGAGGCGACCTGGGATGTGGTGTTTGTCTCGGGCACCCCGGCGACGAGCAATTCAAATGAGCAGATGCTCGATGTCTGGCAGGGCATGGGCTTTGCCGGCAAACCGACGCTGTACGATGTCCAGCCGCGCGTCGGCCGTGTCATCGACCAGCGTTTCTTTCTCACGCTGGCGGCGGCGAACGGCGGCTTTCGCGGTCGTATCGTCAAGACTACCGGCAAGTTGCTGCCGCTCCACCTGCCGGTCTGGATCGAGGGGCTGAACCCGCGCTGGGACGCCGGCATCTGGTACCGGGGCGAGACGGAGCTGGAAGTCATCAGCAATCATCGCGACCCGTGGGGGATGCGGATGGCCTGGATCCTCACCGGCCGCTACGAGCGCCGGGTCGACGAGGTGCGTTACATTCCCGTGCTCGAGAAGGTCCCGCCCGCTTGGGGATCCCGCGTGCAGCCGAAGGTGCGCACGCCGTACACCGGCACCGGCTACTGCCAGATCGAGACGGACCGCCAGGACCCGGATATTTTCGTCGGCAACTTTCTCGTCTGCGACCGGCCGGAGGTCTTCATCGGTATGCGCGCCGCCTCGAAAGGTGCATGCACGTTCGAGCTGAACAACCCGACCGAGCGCCCGCATACCGTGACCGTCCGGCCCGCTGAAGGCTTCGACCTGACCGGCCGCTGGGAGCGGACCCTCGAGCTCGGGGCCGGCGCCCACCAGGTGGTGACGGTCGCGGGCGAGTGAACCCGTAACGCAAAAGACGCCCATGCCACGACCCCACAAACGCTTCGGCCTGCTGGACTCCGACCTCGAGCATCGGAGAAACGGGACGTGAGTCGTGCGGCGAGAACATTGATCGGTGCATTCTTGCTGGTAGCTAGCGGAGGCCGAGGCGATATGCAGACTGATACAGAACAGAACACCGATGACCGGATCACGGTGATCCGGCCGCGCCCCTGGCAGGTTGTGCAACGAACCGACGCCGGCAACTGCCGGGTCGCGGTTCAGGTCCGCTGCGGACTCCGCAAAGCACGAATTGAAGCGCGACTGGTTCTCATGTCGAACGCCAGCGGCGCCGCGACAAATTGGCTACGGTTCGAGGCGACAGCAGATGGCGAGCTGTTCGAGGGCACGGTGCCGGCAGCTGCCGGCGGCTGGTACTCGCTCGAGGTCCGCGCCGTCGACGACGCCGGCGCCGCGGCGGAAACCAGCGTGCACCACGTCGGGGTCGGTGAGGTGTTCATCACCGCCGGCCAGTCGAACTCGTCCAACTACGGCTGCACACCGTTGCGTGCCGAGGAAGACCGCGTCGTGGCTTATGACGGGGGCGCCTGGCAACCGGCAGTGGACCCGCTGCCCGGCGCCCGCGGCGAGGGCGGATCACCGTGGTGTCCGTTCGCAGACCGGCTGGTGCGCCACCTGGACGTGCCGGTTGCCATAGCGGCGGTGGGCTACCATGGCGTGAAGGCGGCGGAATGGGCGCCGGGCGGTGAGGCATGGCCACGGCTGGAGCGGGTCCTGAAGGCGCTCGGACCGAATGGCGTGCGCGCAGTGTTGTGGCATCAGGGCGAGGCCGACAACGGGGCCGGAACTACCGGCGAAGACTACTATGCCGCGTTGGCGGCGGCGATCACGGCGTCTCGCGAGGCAGCCGGATACCGTGTGCCCTGGTTCGTGGCCCGCGCCAGTTTCGTGCCCGCCAAGTACGAGCCGCCGCAGGAGCGCTCCGCAGCCGTGCGCGGTGCGCAGACTCGCTTGTGCACCGACGGGCTCGCACTGCCGGGACCGGACACGGATGACATGACGGGCCCCGAGTATCGCTGCGACGATGAGATCCATATGAATGCCAACGGCCTGTGGACGCACGGCGAACGATGGTTCCGCGCCGTGAGTGTCGTGCTCCGAGGAAGACAATAATGCCAACCTGCCCGCTGCAATCGACGGCGACAAGACGATGACAAATTCCAAAGACAAGGTCCGCATCGGAATCATCCGGTGTGACACGCATGCGTTCTGGTACGCGCACCTGTTCGAGCGTCCCGATCCCGAACTGATGCGTCTCAACCACCGCGGCTGTCACTACTACTTCCACGAGCCCGACAATCCGTGCCAAGAGCGCTTCGCGCCACCGGCGGCCATGGCCATCACGCGCGTGTTCGACCCGGTGGACCCGGCGGCGGCGAAAACGCTCTCGGAGACATTCGGTGGCCGCCCGCGGGTCTGCGACAGTGTTGACGAAGCCTCCGACGACGTTGACCTAGTCTATGTCGCCGACTGTGACTACGGGGGCGAGGATCACCTGGAACTGGCCCGGCCCGGCCTCACCAAGGGGGTTCCGCATTTCATCGACAAACCGTTTGCCCACACCCTCGCCGATGCCCGCGCCATGATCGCTCTGGCGCAGGCGCACGACACGGTGCTGATGTGCGCCTCGCTGATGAGTTATTCACCGCACCTGGAACGGTTTCGCGGGCGTTTCGCGGACATCGCACCGGTGCGCAGCGTGGTCGTGTACGGGGGGTGGCGCCTGGCGATCCTCTATCATGTGATCAGCTTGATTCAGAACGTCATGGGACCCGGCTGCGAGTGGGTCGAGTGCATGGGGCCCGACGACCTGAATGTTATTCGACTGCACTATCCCAACGGCGACGGCGGCACGGACGCGATCATTCTCAACTCGATCGACAAATGGCCGGGCCGGCACGATCATGAGTCGGCCGCAAACGTCCAGCATTGCCGGATGGATGCCAGCGCCTACGGCGACGGCGGCGCCATCCACAGTCCGCGGGTTGGCGACTACCTGGTCCCCTACGCCGGACTGCGCATCGTGCAGATGGCCGATCGCATGGCCCGGAGCGGCGTCGCGCCGATCCCGTACGCCGAGATGCTGGAACCGATGGCGATCATCGAGGCGGCGCGACTGGGGCGCCGCGCCGGGCGGCGTGTCGCCCTCGAGGAAGTGCAATGAAGACGATTCGTATCGGCATGATCGGCGCCAACCCGCGTGCGCTGTGGTATGCGGCGCTCTTTGACGACGTCGATCCGGAGAGGTTTGCCGCACTCGTTCCGGCACACTACCATCACCTGACCTACTACGACCGAGAGGAGCTGTGGCTGAACCGCGCCCGGGGCTTTCACCTGGCCAGAGTGTACGATCCCGACTTCACCGCGGCCGAGCAACTTGCAGCTGCCTTCCGACACCCGGTTCGCCCGTGCCGGACGCTGGACGAGGTGTCCGATGACGTCGACCTGGTGTTCATCGCCAACGAATCCGGCGACGGCTCGGATCACCGCGGACTGTCTTCGCCGGGGCTGATGAAGTCCGTGCCGACGTTCGTCGACCGGCCGCTGGCACGCACGGTGAAGGATGCCAGAGCGATGGTTCGGCTGGCGAAGAAGCACAGTTCACCACTGCTTTCCTGTTCGCACCTGCGCATGCTGCCGCACGCCGCGTGGTTCAAAGCACGGTACCGCGAATTTCACCGGGTCGAACGCGGCACGGTCCAGGGCCACGGTCCGAACCCGGCGCACATCGCCGATGGCATTGAGCTGTCGCTCTTCCTTTTTGGCGACCCGTTCGGCGGTCGCGTCGATTGTGTGCAGAGCACCGGCGACTGGCCGCTGCAAATCCTCTGGACACGGTACGCCACCGCGGAACAAAGGCACGTGCTCGCGGGACTGGTTCTGAGCAATGCGCCGGCGACGCCGCGGCAGCCGTTCTTCGCCAAAGCGGTCAGCCTGGGCAAACCGCTGATGACCGATGATCTCGACGCGTTTGTGCAGCCGGAGGGCGGGCTCGGCGTCCTCAACACCCTTCACGAGATGGTCGCCTCGGGCCGGCCGCCGCTTTCGGTTGCGACGATGATCGAGCATGTCGCCGTTGCCGAGGCGGGCCGCCTGGCGCATGAACGCGGCGAGGCCGTGATGGTGCGCGACGTAAGAGGTAGAGGGTAGTGCCGAATGGCGCTCGTACGCGCTGCCGGAAGACAACGACAGAGCCCAAAATACGATTCCCACAAGGAGAGATCAACCATGACACCACCCAGGACATCACACCACGACCTCGATGCATCGCTGCCGCAAACCGGCGCCGAGGTGCACTATAACCCCGACCTGTTTTTTGTGGTTTGTGATGTTGATCCACACCATCGTCCGGGGAAGGAATTCGCCGGTGCCGTCACCAGGGGCATTGACATGGGCAATGACACCACAGACGAGCAACTTGCCGAGGGCCCGGACTTCTTCGACCTGATGCTCGATCACAGAATGTGCGATGGCTTTCGTGATATCAGCATGTGCAACAGCCGCAACCCGATGTACATGGAGCGCGTGCGCGAGCTGCTCGAGTCCGGCCGGGTCAATCAGTTCGTGCTGGGCATTCAACCGATGTATAAACTTTTTGCTCGCGGCGCCTACAAAGCCGGGATGACCGTCTTTGAATACCTGGACATGATCTACCAGACCATGTTCGAGATGAACGAAAAATTCGGCTGTTGGCGGGTACGCTTCGACATGATCGGCGAAATCAGCAACAGCGTCCTCTGGCCTGACGAAGGGTTACCCGACAAACAGGCGGCGGGCGATTTCTACCGTCGCTGGTACACATCGGGTTTGTACACGTCTATCGCCTGGGATCAGATGATGCCTGAGGAGGGCTTCAGTTTTTTTCGAGACGCGCTCGAGCGTGGCGGCGGGACGTTGCGAAAAATGTTTGTCTCCAACACGACGTCCATTCCTTTTGACCTGCACGAAGGTTTTCAATTGGGTGTGCCGGTCGGTATCTTCGAGGGCTACACCAACAATCCGCTGCCGCAACAGCTGTGCCTTGCCTTTGCGCGCGGCGGCGCCCGTCATCACGACGCGCTGTGGGGCACGGATAATTCCCCGTGGGCCGATTTCACCCACACCCCCACCCGCACGACGCGACTTGGTGAATACCTTTCAGGCCTGACCCCTGAAGCGATGTTGCGCGGCTGGGTCTGTCAATACATGGCGGGCGCGAACTTCCTGATGCATGAATCATCGGATTGGTTCTTCTTTACCGAAAAAGCGCCCGGTGTCGTGGTGCCGTCGCCGCATGGGCTCAAGGCCATCGAGTTCTACGACTTTGCGCGCCGCCGGCATCCGCGACGCGGTCAGCTCGTGACGCCCTTCGCTTTGATGATGGAGCGCGATCACGGCTTCGGCAGCGATTGGTGGCGCCGGCAGGGGGGGGCTGTGCCGGATATCCAGTGGCCGCGCATCTTCGGCGCAGCGGTGCCGATGCTGGACGAGGACTGGATGATGTACCGCTTTGTCGAGGCCGCCTACCCGATGGCGTCGGAAGGGCTGGATCAAGCGACTCTATTGCGCATACTCAACGGGCACCGCGGCGTGGATGAGCAGGCAACGTCTGAATTTGAAGAGACCTATGCCCGGCTCGCGCGCGGCGAAGAAGACCCGAACAAGTACAACCGCTACCTGCACGACACCCCGTGGGGCGACAGCTTTGACGTGATTCAGGAAAACTGTGAACCGGCGGTTTTGACGACGTACTACAAGGCGGTTTTCCTGATGGGCGGCGTCAAACTCGAGGGCAAGTTGCTGGAACGCCTGCGCTCGTACGTCGATGCCGGCGGCATGCTCATTGTCAATCATAAACAGATCGAGGATTGGGATGCCGCGTTCCTGGGCGTCGAGCCGCCAACCTGCCTGGATCAACCCGGCGACGGCTGGCGACCGGACGATACCGGCGGTCTTCATCCCGAACGCTTCGCCTATGCGGTGTCCGAGTCGAGCGGCGCCAAGGTATGGGTAAGAGACAACCTTACCGGCCACCCATTAGTGCTCGAGCATTTGTTTGGCCGGGGCCGCGTCATCACGGTCATGGCGGACTGGATGATGACCTGTGGTCAGGAGCACTGGCTCGATCTGGGCCGGTGGCTCATGGATCGACTTCATGAAACATTATGCCCGGTTCGTCTTTCCGGTGAACGCGGACATTACATGGTCAATCAGCTCGACGACGCTCTGGTCATCACGCTGATGAATCACCGAACGTCGCCATTGCGTACCACCGTTCGTATTCGACAGGATGCGCTGACCGCAATCGACACCACCCGAATCGGTGACTGGTGGCGCAACCTGCCTTACGACCCGTCGAGACTTCGCCGTGAGCACAACGACTTTGTGATCGACCTGGTTGTGCGCCCCAACGGTTTTATCGTATTGGGAATCGGCCACGAGGTGATCGAAGAAGAGTTCCACGATCTGTCATGTTTCCTCGAAAGCAACATGGGCTTCAACGACGAGGTGCCTGGCGATGATGTTCTGGAGAAAATCCGGCAGAGCATTGCGGATTACCGGCATCAAGAAAGAGAATGATGTTTCACCCACGCGACACAAGGACTGTGGGATTTCTGGCTGTTCCATCACCAGGGCACATGCCACCTCTTCTATCTGCAGCTGATGGAAGGCGATGCATGGCGCCGCATCGGCCACGCCACATCGAACGACCTGCTGCCAAAATGCGAGCCAGCGCTGTTGCGCCGCTTCAAGATCGGGCTTCAGTGAAAGCGTTGCAGAAATGCCCGACATGTATGATGTTCCCGGGCTGATGTCTGGTGCACCCAATGGGGTCGAAGAATGATATACGTGGCGCCGCATCCGCATTCACCACCGTCCGTCCGGTTCTGTCCGCAATGGTCGGTTTCCTTTCCGCAGCCGCGGGATATCTTACGAGGCTTGCGGATATTGCAGTGCACCGTAGCGAGGACCTTGACCACGATCAATTGAGGGACCGATGGCTGTGAAGAAACACAACAAGAACACGCCCGCCAGTCCAACGCGCCTTTTTCCTGCCGGCTTGCCGTCACGCGAGTGGGTGGAATTCGAGGCTGCGGGATTCAGCGGGCCGGTGAGCGGCGTGATCTTCAGAACGGGCGAATCGTTGTCGTGCGGCGTGCCGCTCGGGGCCATCGACACCGGCTGCATCGATCTGGAGTTGGACGGCACGCTCGGGTATTGCACGATCTTCAATTCCAACTCGCCGAAGCGCGGCAAGTTGGGAGAGCCCTTTCTGGGGTTGAACGTCGGCGGCCAGACGTGGGTGCTGACAACCGCGGAGATTCCCGGGCTGACCGATGATCCGGGCGTCAAGACCGCGACCGGGATCGAGTATTGGGGACACTACCCAATGGCCGACGTCGAGTTCGAGACGGACGCCCCTGTAGCCGTGGGGCTCCGCGCCTGGGCGCCCTTCATCCCCGGCGACGTCGCCATGTCGAATACCCCGGCCGCGGTGTTCGAGGTGCATCTCCGGAACACCTCCGACGACGCCCAGCGCGGTACGATCGCTATGACTTTTGCCGGGCCCACCGTAGCGGAAGCGCTGGGGGACACGGCCTTTCTGCGCACCCCCGACATGGGCGCCTGCACCGGCGGGTCGCACGTCGCCAATGCCGCCGGGGTCGGCTACGCGCTGGGCTATGTCGCCACCAAGGTGGGGAGCATGCCGGTGGTTCGCAAGGGGGCACACCTGGGAACACGCGCGGATGCCTGGGCAGCGATCGCGCACGCACTGCCCGGGCCGGGCTACGCGTGGCGGCCGGGGGAACACGACCTCGGCTCCTCTGTCGCGATTGATTTCAGCCTGGCGCCCGGCGAATGCAAGGTCATCCCCCTGTTTCTCACCTGGTACGCGCCGATATGGAACGGGTCCGGCAGACCCGGCGGCAGCGGCAATACCTACACGCACATGTACGCCGCCCGCTATTGGTCGGCGATGGAGGTGGCGCAACTGATGACGTGGGATTGGCGCAACCTGTCCCGCCGTATCTGCGCCTGGCAGCAGGCGATTTACGCGTCGGCGGAGCTGCCGCCGTGGTTGCGGGATTGTCTGGTCAACGCGCTTCACCTGATCCCGGAGGACAGCGTATGGGCTCAGGCCAGGCCGCCGATCGGCGAGTGGTGCAGGGAAGCGGACGGACTCTTCGGCATGAACGAATGCCCGAACGACTGTCCGCAAATCGAATGTCTCGGTTGCAGTACACTCGGCAATTTCCCGCTGGTATTCTTCTTTCCCGAGCTGGCACTCTCGACCCTGCGGGCCTATAAGGCGTACCAGTACCCGAACGGCCAGGCGCCGTGGGTCTTCGGCGGCGCTACCCAGGCCAGCGGCGGCTACGAGATGGCGCGGCCCGGCCCCGGGTACCAGGTGACCGTCAACGGTCCCTTCTATGTGGTGCAGGTGGATCGCTTGTGGCGTTGCAGCGGCGACGACACGGTGTTGCGGGAGTTCTACGAGTCGGTCAAGAAGAACACTGTCTTTACGATGAACCTCAGGCCGGAATGGGGCGCCGCCGGGATTCTGAGCATGCCCAGCGGCGACCGGGATACCACCGGTTTCGAGTTCAGCGAATGGTTCGGCATGTCGGGTTATGTCGGGGGCTTGCACCTGATGAACCTGCGCATCCTGGAGCGGATGGCGAAGGCGTTCGGGGACGAGGCGTTTGCCCGGCAATGCGAGGCGTGGCAGGAGCAGGCCGGCGAGATTCTGGAAGAGGAACTCTGGGCCGGCGATTACTACCTGGCCAACTACGACCCCGAGACCGGGCGAAAGACCGACGCCGTCTTCGCCTACCAGCTCGACGGCGAATGGTTCACCTCTCAACACGGGCTGCCGCGTGTCTTCCGGCCGGACCGCGTAAAGACCACGCTGCAGACCATCAAAGACACCTGCATTGCCGCCTCGCCGTATGGCGCGGCCAACTTTGTGAATCGCGACGGCACGGAAGCCGCGGAAGGGACGTACAAGCTCGGCGGCTGCCACGGCAAGGCGCATTTCTTCGTCCCCGAGCTCCTGATGCTGGCCATGCTTTATATGTACGAGGGCGAGGCGGATTTCGGATTGGACCTGGCTCGGCGCTGCATGCATGGCCTGGTCTGTCGCGGCGGGCGTCCCTGGGATGCGGCCAACGTCGTGCGCGGGGATACGGGAGAGGGCGTGTACGGCAGCGACTACTACCAGAACATGATTATCTGGTCGCTGCCGCTCGCCGTCGAACAGGGCGACCTGAGCGCGGTGCGCAAGCCCGGCGGTCTGGTCGACAGAATACTGACGGCGGCAGTATAAGGCGCCTGTTGTGTGGTCACCGTTCGCGTTTGTCATGCCGGTTGTCGTTCGGCGCGAAGCACTGAGAGTGCGAGCCCCACACATCGGACTTGGCAGTTACATCGCCGATATCCAAATCAGAAAGCGAAGGCAGAGAGCGAGACATGGCGCGGTATTTGGCAAGGTATTTCATGGCGGCGGTCATCCTGGTGCTGTGCAGTCCAGGGCTCGCCGCCGCGGCCGAGGATGTCCTGCTGTTTGATGACTTCGACAAACCTCTGGACCCGGCCACCTGGGCGTTGCCTGAGAAGCCTCCTTGGTGTGAGAATTCGACAGTCCTGGTCACGCCGAACGCCGGCTTTCACTCCCGCAAGGTCTTTGGTCAACCGATATCGGTTGCATTTGAAGGCCTTTACATGACGCAGTCTGACACCCCCAGTGATAACAACAACATCGGCATAACCCCGGGGCATTCCGAGAACATGATCTGTTTCCGGGTTGCCCATGGCAAGCTCTACGCGGTTCGCCGCCATGAGGGAACAATCTATGGTGAGCCGGACACCATCTCTCCCGGGGAATGGGGCACGTTTGTCGGCAACATCGCGACCCGCGCGAAAGACACCAGAGTCAGCAAGCCGTACGACCTGCGCATCGACTGGTGGCCGGGGCAGTTGGTGCGCTACTACGTCAATGGAAAGATGGTCGCCGAGTATTTCGACCACGTGATGACGACCGCCTCGCCAATCGGCGTCAGAGATGAGTGTGCCTATTTTCGTATCGGGTCTGTCAAGGTGACGCGGCCGGCCGGGTCCGCTGACGAGATCCTGGCGCAAATGGCGAAGGCGCGGGCGGCCGCCAGGCGCGCCAAAGAGGCGCCGATCCGCGCCGAGGCGGCCGCCCGGCAGGCGCGCGCCGAGGCGCGCGTCAAGGCACTCGGCCGGCAGTTCCCGCCGATGCGCATGGTCATCGGCGGCCCGTCTTACTGTTGGGGGATCGATCCGGTCATCAAGACCGACCTGGAACGAGCCGGGATGCAGGTGGTCGTGTGGCCGGACGCGCCGATGCTGACCCCCTCGATCGGTCATGATCTGGCCGATCCGATGCACTACAACGTCATCATCTACGGCGACACGTTCTACCATCTGGTGCAGCCGGACCCCGGCACCGGCGAGCTCCCCGAACGCATCAGGAAGCAGGTGCCGCCGCTGCGGCGATTCCTCGAGGCCGGCGGGGGTATCTGGTTCTGCGGGCTTGGCGAGCAGAACTGGGGCCGCAGCGTGCACGCGCTGAACTATATTCTCGAGCAGCTCGATCTCGACGCGGCGGTGGTCGGCGAAGTCGTCAAGGACGGCCGGGAGATCAAGGCGCCGGCATCGCGGTATTCGGGCTACGCCTGGGTTGACGTCCTGCCTGATCCATTGACCGCCGGCGTCGAGAACCTGCTCAGTCCCTCGGGCGTGGTCTCCGGCGAAGGCAGTATGGGGGTGTGCCCCATCGCCAGGCTCGGGCCGGACTGGCGCGTCCTGCTGCGCGGCAAGCCGACCGCTGCGTCCTATCCGGCGGTGCAGACGGATGCCGCCGGCCGGCTCGAAGAACAGCCCGGAACGATTGGGTCCGCCCCGATTCTGTGCGCCGTACGCCAGGCCGGCAAAGGCCGTGTGGTCCTGTGGCCGACCTGGAGCAGTTTCACGGTCACCGGCGGTTCCGGCGGCATGCTGGTCGACGGTCGGCATGAAGAAACGTGGAGCGACGGCGCGCGGCTGATCGAGAACCTGACGTGCTGGCTCGCCGAGCCAAGCCGGGAAAGCACCGAAGTCGGAACGCTGGATGCCGCGGCAACCGAATCCGGCGATGCCCCGGTGGATGTTGCCGCCGGCCTCGCGGCCTGGCGCAAGACGGGCCGGCGAGACTATCCCCGGCAGTTCAAGGGACTCATCGGCGCGCACAGCGATCTCAGTGACGGGCAATCGTCACCTCAAGAGATGATCGCCGCTGCCAGGGCCGCGGGCTATGACTTCATCGCCTTTACCGAGGACCTCGCCGCCATGGATGCCGACAAGTGGGCGCGGCTGCTCGCCGTCTGCGACCAGGCCAACGACAACGACGGCGCCTTCATCGCCTACCCCGGTCTCGACTTCATGGACGAGGCCGGCAACCGCGGTCTGCATTTCGGCCAGCGCTACTGGA
Source organism: uncultured Lentisphaeria bacterium (assembly GCA_913042885.1). The sequence continues at coordinate 17,987 of CAJWLW010000048.1, forward strand.
TCAAGGACGAGTGGCGCAGTCGCAAAAATCCGGACCGCATCCGCTGGTGGCACAACCTGGCGTACGCCGCCGACGCCGATGCCAAGCGCTGGCCGCCGCGGGTCATCATCCGCTCGCAAACCAACAACAAACGGCCGTGGTACCAGGGACTGTGGTCCTTCTTCGGGGCGTACTGCTACGAGGCGGGCGAGCTGGTCGACGACTCCTTCCACGAATGGCGCCGGCTCATCGGACCGCATGTCTACTTCATGAACACCGCCCTGATGGCCGTGCACACCGTGCGCAGCACCGACGAGATCGCCGCGGCCGCGCGTGCCGGTGCCTTTCAGAGCTATGTCCGCGCCGACAATCTCGCCCAGGTCCTCAGCCGCCTCCGCGGCTGCGTCGGCCCCATGGGGTACTTCCCAACCTACATCTCCCAGGGCCCCGAGATCCAGGACTTTCGATGCTACGCAGCAGTCATGGGCGGCGAAACCAGCTTCGATCTTGCGACGCCGGGGAATGACCACGGCCTGCTGCATATTCGCGTCCAGTCGGACGCCGGGCTGGCGGAGATCGCCGTTTACGATGGTGAGCGGTTGTACCGGCGGTTTCGGCCCGAGGGCGCAAAGGTGTACGACACCTTCGTCACCATACTTGCCGACGCGCATCACTGCTACTCGATGACCGTGACCGACATGCAGGGGCAGAAGGCGCACAGCTGGAACGCATACCTGCAGATCCAGGAGAAGGTACACCGGCGTTGCGGCGACAACTGGAATTGGATGACCACCGGCAAAGGCCCCGGCAGCCTGGAGCCGCCCGCCTTCCGCTACCACCTCCTGGAAGTGACCAGCGGCTGGCAGCCGCGCGACGCGCCGACCGATGCCCCCGCGCCCAGGCCGAAATACAGGTGCGAGCAGGGGGACTACGGCCACGGCGGCCTCAGCGGCGCCATCAACGGCTACCTGCGGCCCGAAGGTTGTCTGGTCGACGGGAAGCCCTGGCCGGCAACGGCCTATCCCATTGCCGCCATGGCACTGTCGTTCGAGACCATCGGCCGATACGGCGTCATCCTCACCGCGCTCGCACGCGACGAGTTGATGGTGCTGCCGAAGCTCGAAGATTACACCATCGGCGCTTTCTCCGGTCCCTACGAAGTGGCACCCTCACCGTGGCCGGCTGACCTCAGGCAGTTTGCGCCGATGCAGAAGCCGGGCGGGCTGACGGCCAACCGCTACCAGGGCAAGGTTCGTTTCACCAAGAACGTGGTGGCGCCGGCCGATGCAAAGATGCTCCGCATCGGTCTTGGCGCTACGGGCAGTCCGACGGCTACTGTGTTCGAGCTGGTGGGCGCGGACGGCGTAGCGGTCCGCCATCGGGGCAGCAAGGTGGCGCTGACCGGCACGATCCCCCAAGGCGGCTACATCTGTTGGTACGACGCCGACGGCGACGGCGTCGGCGGCGTGATCGCGCTCACCAGCGGCGTGCAGTACAGTTACACGACCGACTGGCAGTCGTGTTTTGTCGAAGTGCCGTCGCCGGTCGCGGCCGGAACCGAGGTCGCCTGGGACGTCATCTTTGTCTCCGGCAGCGGCCGCACACGCGAATCCCGCTCCGAGATGGAAGACATTCGCGCCGGCATGGGCGTTGCCGGCACACCGACGCTGTACGAGGTGCGGCCGAAGAGCGGACGCGTTGTCGATCAGCGATACTTCCTGACCCTCGAGGCGGAGGACGGCGGCTTCTCTGGCAGCGTCGTCAAGACCACTGCCAAACCGTTGCCGATACATCTGCCGGTGATGCTTCGCGGGTTAAACCCGAGATGGAGCGCGGTGATCCATTACCGCGGCAGGAGCCATCTGCACCGGGCCGATTATTACCGCGACCGCTGGGGGCACCAGACCTGGCGCTGGATCATCGCTTCCTACGAGCCGCAGGTCGACGCGGTGCGCCCCATCCCCGTGCTCGACGACGGCACCGGCTATTGCCAGGTCGAAACGGACAAACAGGATCCCGACATCTTCATCGGCCACGCACTGGTGTGTGATCGTCGTGAGATCTTCATCACCCTGGTCAACGTCGGCAAGGGGGAATGCACATTCGAGGTCAACAATCCGGGCGATCAGGCGGTGACGTGTACCGTGCGGCCGGCAAGCGGCTTCGAGCTCACCGGCGATTGGGAACGGCAAGTGGTGTTACCGGCAGGTGGTTTCGCGAGCGTGACGGTGGGCCGAAGTAGGGGGCCGAAGTAGGGCACTGATAGGAAATTGGGCATGGTTCACGGGTCGGATGAGCTGTCCGTCGGGGCGTCCGCGTGTTTGAGATTGATGGTGGTAACCGCCTCGAAGCTCGTCCGCAGCAGTTCAAGACAGACAGAGCCGTCCCAACCAACCGAACGCGAACACCACATACGATGATCACAGCTGCCTACATCTTTGTTAATGCCTTTCTGCAGACCTGCAACGCCAGCACGTGTCGCTATATATCCGCCCGTTCCGAGTCCTCCTGTGTGTCGGCGACGCTGAGCTTCTTCGTCTCCTCTCTGTACTGCGGTGTTTACTTCCTTTATACAGGAGATCGGCCCGAAACCTGGGGGGTGGTGCTGGCAACGAGCGCTTTTACCGGCATTTTCTACGGCGCTTCCTATCTTGTCGTGCTGGCGACCATGAAGGCGCGCGGCATGGCGATCGCGTTGGCCGTCGGAAACCTCTCCCTGTTTGTCCCCGTTGTCGTCGGCATCGGTTTCGGAGAGCGTCTCAGTGCCTGGCAGTATCTGGGGCTCGCGATGACCGCTGGTGCCGTGCCGCTGTTGTCGCTGGCGACGGTGACGGGGGAGGGTATCTCTGAGCGTCCGTCCTGGAAGTTGATCACCGTTTTCTTCGTCTTGCAGGGCTGTGGTATGAGCGGCAATCTGATCGCCGATCGCGTATTGCCCGAGACCAGTGTGGCATCCTACCTGACCATCCTCTTCTTTGTTGCCGGGTGCATCTGCCTCTGCGCTTGTCGTTGGCTGCCCGGGCAGGGACGCAAGAGCGTCGTGGGGCCCGGCATGCTGCAAGGCGTGCTCGGCGCCACGTCGACCCTGGGCATCATGCTGGCGCTGAACTTGGTCAGTGCGACGGTTTTTTTCTGCGGTATCAGTATCGTAGGGCTGGTGCTGAGCGTCACCGTCGCGGTCACGGTGTGGCGCGAGCGGCTGGCGGCGCGTGCCTGGATTGGCCTGGCCCTGGCGGCTGCGGCCATCGTATTCTTGCATCTCTGACGAGGTCGGGACTACGGCGGACAAGCCGGGTGAGGTCGCTTCCGGCGAACTTCGTCAGTTTGGGCTCGGAACGATGCATTGCAAAGCTCGGTTGAACCGGCGAATGCGCGCCGCCGGGCTCTCCGCGTGGATGCGTTGTGGGATGACTGTGGATTTTTTCTAAAACAGATCTCCACGCGATTGCGCTCACGGCCCTGCAGTTTCCGCTTGGCCACCGTCGCATCGTCCAGGGCGATCCAGCAGGTGAGTATGTTCGGATCGGCGAGGGGCCAGTTGTAGAAATCCTGGTGAAACTGGAAGCGGTCGTTTTCCCCCGGTGGTTTCGAGATGACATGATCGTGCCACAGCCGCAGTTCCGGACTCTTCAGCAGCTGCTTTGCAATGCCGGTGATCAACGGGTGGCGCACGGTTCTGTCGTACGCCGCATCCCGCTTCCAAAGATTGAGATACTGCGTAATGGCCTCGCCATACGCACCGCCCTCGCCGCCGCGGTCGTGTCCGATACTGAACTCGATCGACGAATCATCACATTCTTCCGATTCGATTCGGACAATCCGGTCCAACCCAGCCAGGAGCTCGGCGACTTCACCTTGCTCGAGGACCTTGCCGAATTTCAAATAACCGTTCTCATCCCAGAATTGGATCTGTTCATCGGTAGTCATTTCGCTGGCCTTCTTCCGATTAAGGTTAGGACGTGCCTGTAAACAATTACCTGACAACAGCTCGTCATCAAGGATACGCCGTACGCCTTTCAGCGTTCAGCTCACGTTTGCTTGCTCAGT
>CAJWLW010000049.1 GCA_913042885.1 uncultured Lentisphaeria bacterium
GTACGTATCCGCAATTGCATCTTTGAAAACAACTCAAGCATGGGGATCCACGTCTCCCTGGGCCGTCTGAACGCGAAGTCGGAACCCGTGTCGGTGCTCTGGGAGAACAACTACATCCGTGGCGGCGGCATGGGGATTCACGTCGGCGGCATGGAGGATGACGGCCCGAGAGGAGAAGTGACATTCAGGAATAATATCATCGAGGATGCCGACACCGCCGGTGTCTTGGTCCGCTGCAAATCCCGGAAGGCCATACGACTGGTCTTCGACAATCTCTTTATGAAGAACGTTGCCGTGGGCAAATTGGGTGCCTGGGTTCACCCGGCAGCAATCATATTTCATGCCCGATCGAAGGCGAGCCTGCAACCCGGCGGCATCGAGTTCAACAACTGTTTCGTGTACGAACCGGCGGGCGGGGACCGGGTACTGAGAAACCAACCCGTCATTTTACTCACCGGCGGGTTCGACGACATGTTTTGGACCGACGTCAGCGGACAGGTGACGGCCTCCGTCCCCGGCGGCGCCAGGAAAAGGTTCGAGATGGAGGTCAAGGATTTCACCCTGACGTTGAATGATGAAAGCCGACCTTTCGCCAAGGCTGCGGCGAAGTGGACAAACCGGGAGGACAAGGAGGCGGTCGCCCAGGTCATGGCCGGGAACCGCACTATGGCCAACGCCGCCTGGTGGGGGTTCGACGAGGAGGATTCCACCGCGGCATTACAGGCGGCCATCGATTCAGGCGTGGAGAAGCTCGTCGTCCCCAACATGGGCAAGGACTGGATCGTCGAGCCACTCTTCTTAAACAGCGACAACCAGGAGATTTTCTTCGAGCCCGGAACCGTCATTGCCGCCAGGGAAGGCTCTTTTCAATCGCGCAGCGCCAGTCTTTTCCAGGCAGAGGATCGACGCAACATCACCCTGCGGGGCTACGGTGCGACGCTGAAGATGCGCAAGAAGGATTACCAGTCGCCTCCTTACCAGAAGGGCGAGTGGCGCTCGGGGGTGAATGTCCATAATTGCAGTAACGTGAAAGTCCTTGGGCTGACGATCCGCGACACCGGTGGAGACGGCCTCTACTTTGGCGGAACCCTCTGCAAAGACATATTGATCAGGGATGTGGTCAGCGACAACAATCACCGCCAGGGAATGAGTATCATCAGCGCCGAAAACCTGCTTGTCGAGAACTGTGTTTTCAGCAACACCCTGGGGACGGCACCGATGACCGGGATCGACCTCGAGCCGAACCGGGCAAACCAGAAGCTGGCCAACGTTCGCATCCGCAATTGCCTCCTTGAAAACAACGCCATCATCGGCATGCACGTGTACCTGGCCAAGCTGACGTCGAAGTCAGCCGATGTTTCGGTACTGTGGGAAAGCAATGTTGTCCGGGGCGGGGACGTCGGCATCCATGTCACTGCCATCGGCGGCGACACGCCCAAGGGTCTGATCGAGTTCCGCAACAACATCGTCGAGGACACGCGACACACGGCGGTGATGATTCGGCAGAAGGAGGCCGCCACCGCCCTGCGGTTGGAGTTCAATAACGGCCTGTTCAGGAATACCACCACGCTGGCGCCGTACGACATGGAAACCGTGAACTTATTCAGACACTACTGGGGAATACAGTATCCCTCCCAGTGGTGGCGTCATGCGACACACTGGTGGCGCAACTTTCCCGTGGCGCCGATCGTGTTCCGGGTAGACGGCACGGAATGGATGGGGGGCATCGCCTTCAACAATTGCTTCGTAATTGAGAATAAGGACGTTCCCGTTCTTGTCGCGGCCGGCAGCGGCAACCCCGCCGGAGACAACATGCCGGGCTGGTCCGACATCACCGGCAGCATCACGGCGGCCAATCCTTTCGGTGCGCGAGTAGAGTTCAGGAGGCCGGTCAAGAATTTCACGGTCAAAGTGAACGGAAAATCAGTCCAACCTGATGCTGTCATTGGTGACATGAAAACTGAATAACGCACACTTCGGATTTCGGATTTCGGCGCAAGTGGCTCTGTTACAATTTCAGAAATCCAAAATCCGTGTGAATGAAAGAGGGCCAAGTAATTCGTAGGAGTGTATGAGCATGGATCCACGCATCGTCACCCGGAAACTGGAGACCCTCAGGGCCTTCGCGGTTGAGGAGGTGAAGACGCTGCCAGCGTGGTCAAGGCGGACCGCGTTGCACCTTGAGCCCGGGCGCTATGCCTTCGACGGGAAGTGGGAGCGCACCGCCATACCGGACCGCATCGCGGCAGGGCGGACAGTTTTCTATCGCACCACGTTGCGGGTCCCCGCCGCGTTGCCCCGGGACGACGCATTTCTCTTTTTTGATCTGGACGACTTGGAAGGGCAGCTGTTCGTGAACGACGAGGCGTACGCGGGCGTGGACGCCAATCACCTGCGCGTTCCGTTGCCGGCGGGGAAAAGCCTGCGGCTGGTGCTCGAATTTCTCTCGGTGCCCAAGCTCTTCTGCAAGCCTGAGATTGCCGCCAAAACGGGCTGCTTCCTCGGCGCCCGCGTAGGGGTGGTCGACAGGGCGTTCGAGGCATTGTGTGATGAACTCCAGTTCGCGTTCGAAGCTATTTCAGTGTGTTCCGATGAACGACGCAAAGCGCTGCTCGAGAAACTGGTCGAATCAACCTGCCTCGCCATCGACCTGACGTTGCCTCGCGAGGCGCTCGTGGTGGAGGTTCAGCGGGCACGCACGGTGTTCCGGAAGCAACTCGCCACGATCCAGCCGGACCCGGAGGCCGGACGTGTCTTTGCGATCGGGCATTCCCATATCGATACCGGCTGGCTCTGGCCCATCCGCGAGAGCATCCGGAAGTGCGGACGCACGTTTTCCACCGCCTGCCGTATGCTGGAGCAGCACGACGAGTATTACTTCTCGTGCAGTCAACCCCAACATTACGCCTACACCAAAGCCCATTATCCGGAGGTCTACCGCCAGATCAAACGATGGGTCAAAGCCGGTCGGTGGGGAACTGACGGTGCCATGTGGGTCGAGGCGGACTGCAATATCACATCCGGGGAATCCCTGGTGCGCCAGATCCTGTACGGCCTGGACTTCTTCAAGCGCGAGTTCGGTACAACCACCCGGATCTGCTGGTTACCCGACGTCTTCGGCTACAACGCCTCGCTGCCGCAGATCCTCAAGGGGTGCGGTATAGACCATTTTTATACCTACAAGCTCCACTGGCAGGCGCGTAATGTTTTTCCTTACAGCTTGTTCCACTGGCGGGGGCTGGACGGATCGGAGATTCTGGCTCACATCCCGAACGCCGTCAATGCCTACAACGGAACGCCCAATCCGCACCAACTCTCCCAGCACTGGGACTGGCACCGGCAGAAGGCTGAGTATCCCGAAGCCCTGTTCCCGTACGGCTATGGCGATGGCGGCGGCGGCGCCAACGACCGTATGCTGGGCATGCTGAAGACGGCGCAAGGATCATTTCCCGGCTTGCCTGCCTTGCGGACGGGGCCGCTGGGGCGTTTCTTCGACGATATCGACAAGGCCGCCCCCGACCTCCCCGTCTGGGATGGTGAATTGTACCTGGAGACGCACCGGGGCACGCTGTCAACCCAAGGCCGCATGAAGCGCGCCAACCGCACCAGTGAGCTGCGCCTGCGCGACGCCGAGGTACTCGCCAGCATGGCCGCGTTGTCGAACCGCAAGGTATCCACGAAGCCCCTGCGCCAGGCATGGGAAACGACATGCCTGCACCAGTTCCACGATATTCTGCCAGGAAGCTCCATCGGCATGGTATACGACGAGGCGCTGCGGGATCACGAGACGGTGCAAACCACCGCGGGCGCCGTGATCGACGAGGCGCTGCAAGCCGTTATGCCGAGTGACCGCGGTGCTTCGGCGGGTCTATGTCTCTTCAACTCGCTCAGTTGGCCGCGCCACGACGTGGTGTGTGTTGAGGCGCCGTCCAAGACTATTCGATCTGTCATCGATGCCGATGGCGAGGCACATCCCGTCCAGATCGTCAAGCAGTACAGCGGCCGTTCCGCCCTGGTCCTCGACGGCGCGGCGGTGCCCGCCATGGGCTATTCCGTGCTCGGGTTCAGCAGCAAGGCTTGTGCAGACTCGCCGGTGATGACCGTCACCACGACGCGTCTTGAGACGCCGCTCTATCGAATCCGGCTGAACCGCGACGGGGCCATCACCTCCCTCTACGACAAGACCCACAAACGGCAGATTCTCGAGCGCGGGAAACCCGCCAATGACCTGCAGCTCTTTCAGGACGGCCCCGAGCTGGAGGACGCCTGGAACGTGCATGCAACGTTCGAGAAACGCCGCTATCCCTTCAGCGGGACCACGACCGTCGAGGTGCTCGAAACCGGCCCGCTGCGCGGCATCGTGCGTGTCACCCGGCAACACCGTGCCACAACGATCGAGCAGGACCTGATCGTCTATGCGCATACGCCCCGCATCGATTTCGTAACGCGAGTGGACTGGCAGGAACGGCAGACGATGCTGAAAGCGGCCTTCCCGGTGGCGATCCGCTCGACCCGAGCGACCTATGAGGTCCAGTTCGGGGCGGTCGAGCGGCCGACCCACCACAACACGTCATGGGATGCGGAGAAGTTCGAAGTCGCGGCGCAGCGCTGGGTCGATCTTTCGGAATCCGGCTACGGTGTCAGCCTGCTCAACGATTGCAAATACGGCCACGACATCCGGAACAACGTGCTGCGCATCACCTTGCTGCGCGGGACGACCTGGCCGGATCCAAAAGCCGACGAAGGCGAACATGAATTCACCTACTCCCTCTTCCCCCATGCCGGTAACTGGACGGAAGCCGAGACCGTACGCCGGGCATGGGAGCTGAACGCTCCGCTCACCGCCGTGACCCCGGTCCAGGCGGCGCCGTACCATCGATCGCTGTTGACGATCGACGGACCCGCCATCGTGCAGGCGATGAAACCCGCGGAAGACGGCCAGGGCATCATTCTGCGCCTCTACGAACCACACGGTGCACGCGGGCCGGTGACAGTGCGGGCCCCCGGAATTTCACGCGTGACGGAAACGAACCTGATCGAGGCGCCCATAACCGACCTCAAGGCAACGAACGGCCGCTTCCGCTTCTCGATCCGGCCGTTCCAAATCCGCACGTTTAAGCTGAAAGCTCAGTGATCAAAGACCAACGATTTGCAACGCACGATGCGAGCGCCAGCAATCCGCTGGTCGAGTCCTAAATTGTCAATCCGGACCGAGCGGCACTGGAAGAATTGAAATGGCAAAAATCCTCATTGTGACGGGCGTGAAGCCCGCGAAGCTGGTCCGCTATGCGGCTGATGAGCTGGCAGGTTACATCAAAAGGCTGTTTCACCTGTCCGTCCGCGTTGCCGCGACCCCTGGAAAATCCAACGGCCAGATCATCACCCTCGACGCCCGCACGCCGCCGATTCCAAGTCGGCTTTCGGATCAAGGATACGTGCTGCGACCTGTCGAGTTCGACAATCGTCCGATGTTTCAGGTGGCCGGCGGCTCGGCGAAAGCAATCATGTGGGCGGTCTACGATCTGGTCGAACGCTGGGGCGTCCGCTACCAGTTGCATGGCGACCTGCTGCCGGACCGTCCCGGCAGGATGCGCCTGCCAAAGCAAGGCATCCTCTGTGAGCCCGACCTGAAATGGCGCGCCTTCCGCACCTACAATGATTTCGCCAACAACGAATGCACCTGGGCAGCAGCAGACTACCAGGTGCTGATCGACCAGCTCGCCAAGATGCGCATGAACAGCATCGTCGTGGTCAGCCGGCCGCAGGACCCGTTTGCCGATCTCCAGTTCAAAGGCGCCCGCAAAACGCTTGCGGTGTCGAATTTCGGTTTCCGCCCGGTTATTCATCCGGATCACCCCGGATTCGAACTGTTCAGGGAAAGCGGCGACGCTGACCGCGGCGTATTTGTCAATCCGGATCTCGATGGTCACAGCAGTTACGAGAAGGCGCATGCAGCCGGTAAGCGTTACCTGCAAAAGATCTTTCGGATGGCCCATGCCCGCGGCATGTCCTGCTGTCTGAAAATGATCTACACCGACTACGACCCGGCCATCAAGGATCGCCTGCTGGAACTCACCAAGACGCGACACAAAGCAGCGCGTGGCCAAGTCACACGCATCCGTTACGGCGACTGCCTGGAGGGCCCAAGCCTGGAAGTCGCCCGCTGTATGAGTATCCGCAACCCCCTGTTCCTTGAGTTGATCGCCGCCACCATTCAGGCCCATATCGACTGCGTCCCGGACGCGGACTTCTTCTGCCTCGGCACGACCGAATTCAGGGAGTCTGCAGCGGACTGCCAGTTGGCGTGGAAGAAACTCGACCGAAAATACGGCGTGAACAAGATCGCCACACTCGATCAACTTGTCGAAGAGGCGCGGACAATGGCGGAGGGCGCCCCCGACCGTTCGGAACGGTCGCTGCGGGCCGACATAGTGGCGCTGCACGTGCTTGACGTGTTGCTGAACGAGCAAGGAGTCGATTTGAGCAGGGCCCGCAAGAACGCCCGGATAATTGCCACCGCACTGAGCCCCGAGCTGCATCGCTTCCTGCCGTTGATATTTCCACGCGGCACACCGTACATTGCCGAGATGGGATACCGGCCGGGATACGTGGCCAGGCGCGCCGATACCCTCAAACTGGATGAGCCCGGACAGTTGTCCATGTCGCTTGTCATCAGTCTCGAGGACGATAACATCGGGCTGGTGCCGCAGCTCACCGGACCAGCCGTCCACAAACTGGTCCAGGCGCTGCGCAGCAGCGGCGCCGACGGGTTCTACACCCGTCAGTGGCTGCACAGCAATCTGCTGCCGACCCTTCATTATCTCACTCATGCGTCGTGGGAACGCGGCTGGACACCGGCAAAAGCGTACAAACATTTTTTCGAGGATTTATGTGGTCCCCGTGCCATGGCACCTATCGCCACGGCGTTTCGCGCCCTCGAAAACCTTACTGAAAATCTGCACGCCGTTGCCTTCCATTTGTCCTTCCCTTTACCGGCGTTCATGGCTGTTCTCTGGGAAAACTGGCCGGCGACACACACACCGGAGCGCCTGTCCGAAATTGCTCGAATCTTCGAGCGCATCACCAATGGTCTCGAACAGGCGGTTAAAGTCAGCAAACCGGCGGGCAAGGAGTATCTTCAATCGCTTGAGCGGCATTGTCGCCACGCAGTTTTTTTCGTCAACGCCCTGACCGATCTCAGCGCTGCACACGAGGCAAAATGCCAGGCGGACGCGGCACAAAAGGCGCGTGACTTCGAGGAACTGGACCAATGGTCGGCAACGACGGCGGCGCATCTGGAGCAATGTGCGTGCAACATGCGCAACGCTTGCGAGGCATTCGCCGAAGGCGTTCGCGACCGTTGCGGTCTTGGCGCCCTGGCAACCCTCAACAGCTATTGGCTCGATGTCGCGAATGCCTACGCGACCGTTGCCAAAATCAGGACCAGTTTTCATCACGTCGTGGAGAGCTGATCAACAACTTTTACGTCAAGGCGAGGGAGGCATCGCATTGAAGATTGGCAGGACCAGGCAACTGTTCATCGATGATTATCTGATCGAGTCGCTCGAAGGCGCATCGAAGCACCTGAACCAGCCGACCAAACACCCCGCAAATCCCCTGCTGCCAATGGTGCCGGCCGGTTCGTCGTCCTGGGACGCGGATATGCCGGTCCAGTTCGGCAGTGTCATCTTTGACGAAGAGGAAACTGTTTTCAAGATGTGGTATGGCTTGTGGGAACGGGGCGAGAAAGACGACGCCTCTGTTCTGGCCTATGCCTCCAGCCGCGACGGTATCGCCTGGCACAAACCGACGCTGGGACTCCTCGACTACCGCGGGACACGCGAGAACAATCTGGTGCGGACGCGGTGCGGGATTGCCTGCGGCGTATTCAAGGATCGGCACGGGACAGACGCCGCCGCGCGCTACAAGATGCTATACGTCAACGGCAGCGAACAGGTCTGCGCGGCGCGCTCAACGGACGGCCTCCAGTGGACTGAGTATGCAGATCGGAACCCGGTGATTTTTCATCCGCCCGGGCACGACTCGCAGCCGGTGCCGTACTGGGACGACGGGCTCGGCAAGTACGTGGCAATCATCCGCAACCGGACCCGCAAGATAGCCGCCGCGCGCAACGATCTCATCAGCGACGAAGCCGCGCGAAACAGCTACCAGCAGCTCTGGAGCGGCGCCGTGCCCGACAAGAAATCCCTGCGGGTAGTGGGCCAGGCCGAAAGCGACAACTTCGTTGACTGGACGCCCATGCGCGTTGTGCTCGAGGCCGATTCGCAGGATCCCCTTCTCCGGGGCGAGTTTTACAACATGGAAGTGCTGCCCTATGAGGGGGTGCGCATCGGCTTGATGACGGTATTCAGCTACAGCAGCGACCATTGCCGCGCCCAGGTCCAGTTGACTTTCAGCCGCGACGGCATGCATTGGGAGCGGGCCGGCGACAGAGAAGTGTTCCTGCCGATGTCCGATTGCATTGACGATATAGACTGGGGGCGTATCTACCCTTTTCAGCGGCCCCTGGTAGTCGGCGACGAGATATGGATCTACTACACCGCGGACGCCACCGACCACGACCTCGGGCGGCCACACGACGCAGAGGGACAAGAGAACGGCATCGCCCTGGCGACGCTGCGCCTGGACGGTTTTGTGTCCGTGGACGCCCGGGAAGAAGGTATGCTGACCACGAAACCGTTCACCTTCAGCGGAGGCAGGCTTGTCGTCAACGCCGATGCCGCACGGGGGCGCCTGCGGGTCGAAATCCTCGATGCTGCGGGCAGCCCCGTTCCGGGATTCGGCAGTGGCGATTGCGACGGCATTGAGAGTGATGCAATCCATCAACTCGTAACTTGGAACGGGCGACCGGAACTCAACAGCCTTGAGGGCAGAGCGGTGAAATTGAAATTTTCCCTGAATCAGGCTAGACTTTTTTCATTCAAGTTTGAGTAAAGGATACCCCATGGAAATAGTGGACAGAGGAACGATTTGCGCGGGCCGGAAGGACAGCCCGCGTTCCAGCCTGGCGTTTCCGGGAATCTGTGTCCTGCCCGGCGGGCGCTGGTTGTGTACGTTTCGGGCGGCCCGAATAAAGGAAGGCTCGACTGAAGCTACGCTGTTGACCTGGTCCGACGACAGCGGCAAAACGTGGCGTGAACCCGCCAGGCCATGGCCGGTGCCAGGCGTCGGCGGCCGCATCGGTTCGGACCACTGCGGTTATTGCACGGCGCTGGGCGAGAAACAGGTGCTGGCGGTTGTCTGCTGGGTCGACCGCTCAGAGCCCGACCTGCCGTTTTTCAACGAGGACACGGAGGGGTTGCTCGACTGCAGGATCATGCTCTCGGAATCGCCGGACGCCGGCGAGACGTGGTCGGAGCCCGGGTTCGTGGATGCCGCGCCGTTCTATGGCCCGGTCCCCATTACCGGGCCGGTCTTCTCTCTTGCCAACGGCGACCTGGGCTGCCAGTTTGAACTCAACAAATCCTATTACGAGCCGACCGAATGGCGGCATTCCTCGGTCCTCAAGTTTTCCGCGGACGGTGGCAAAACCTGGCCCGAGTACGTGATCACAAGCAACGACCCGCAGAACAGGGTTTTCCACTGGGATCAGAGGCCGGGGGTCCTCGCGGATGGACGTATTCTCAATCTCTTCTGGTCGTATGACAAACAGCCGGGGGTCTACCTGAACATCCACGCACGGGAATCGACCGACAACGGGCGCACCTGGTCACCGATGTGGGATACCGGGGTCCCCGGACAGCCTGCCACGCCGGTGTCCATGCCGGACGGGAGAGTCGCCATGGTGCACGTCAACCGCACTGGTGCGCCGGCCATCGAAATGCGAACCAGTGACGACATGGGGCGAACCTGGCCGGAGGAGACAAGAATGGTGCTTTACGAGGCCCGAACCGATTCCCAGACCAGAAAAAAAACGACAATGCAGGACGCGTGGGCAGAAATCGGGGACTACTCTGTCGGGCTGCCGGCAACAGCGGTCACCGCCGACAGTGATGTGCTCGTTGTGTATTACGCCGGTGCGGAAACCGACCGCACCGACATACAATGGGTGCGCGTGAAGGCATGAACATAGACAAAAAGATGATCATCTGCAGCCCGGGCGTCAACGAGCATACGATGCTCCACATGGTGCGACACCCGGATCGATCGATTTACATCAACGCCCACAAGCTCGGGCTGGTCAGAAGCACCGACGAGGGGGAGAGCTGGACGCAAATCCCGTTGAACTTCCCCGACGCGCCGCCCAACCAGGACCCGGGCGGATTCGGCATCACACGTGACGGCCGCCTGTGGGTGGTGCATCAGCCCCTGCAGGGCGGCGAGACGGATATGTTCGTCTCTTGCTCGGCTGACGACGGGCGGTCGTGGAAAACGCGGCAGGTGGCGTTCGGCCACTTATCCCCCGGCGGCGCCGACGACCCGTACGTTACGGCCGGCGTCAACCGCTGCTACGTCAACTTTCTGGAGCGGTCTGACGGGACGCTGATGTTCTCGTGCAGCCTGCGCTACGCCGACTGGATGGACTACACGCAGAAGGATCAATCCCGGCCGGGCATCCGCGACGTGATGATTCGGTCCACCGACGGAGGCAAGACCTGGGGCGATCCCACCGTCGTGCACCAACACGCTACCGAGACGCAGTACGCCGTCGATCCTGCCGACCCCGATCACATCCTGGCGGCATCGCGCAAGCAACGGCAGTTGCTCTCCGGCGAGGACCAGGCCACTGTGGAGCGGCTCACCGGCTGCGAGCCCGGGGCCGGTTACCCGTACAAGGGAGGGCTGTTGCTGGAATCCGCCGACGGCGCACGCTCATTCCATGAAGTTCCCGACAGCTATCTGGGATACTACTCGCACCGCGCCGCGATTCTCTGGACCGGGAACAACGTTGTGCTGGTCACGCACCAGAACGAGGAAGGGGCGCTGCTTGCCAGGATCAGCCTTGACGGCGGCAAGACTTGGCTGGACGACACGACGAACGGAACGCCTTCAATCAGTAACGCCAAAGGGTTTGTCATGACGGACGATCACTCCTTCCCGGCACCGACCGTAGAGCTGTCGGTCGATCATTTCCTGACGGTCTGTGTGTCGCAGGGGAACGTCGAAGGATTCTTCTGGCACATCGAACGAGACGGCGATGATATTGGTCTGAATCAGTGATGAAGCTTAGCCTCCATGCCGTTGATTTTGGGGCGATCGGAATCTGGGCTGCCACGCAATTAACGGCGCCGCAGTTAAGGCTGGCTCTAACGGCGTTCTGAACTGATAAATATTTTACTTGGAATTTCGATTTTATTTGTGTAAAACTATAATCTGCCAAACGCAATGAATGACCTATTCGCCCGTTTAACACGGGTGGCAAACCAGAGAGAGAGAGGAAAAAATGAACACCCTAAAGTACCAGTTTCTGACCGCAGTTCTCGCCGTCATCGTAACCGCCGGTTTCTTGCAGGCGCAAATCACATTGAAGACCGACACTGCGTCGCCGGGCGTCGGCAGTATTTTGGTCGATCAGGGTGGGGGTGTCGCTGCATGGGCCGAGGCGCCGTCCGGCGGCGGAGACGGTGCGCAGGGCCCACAGGGCGAGCAGGGTCCACAGGGCAAGCAAGGTGACCCAGGTGCCCCGGGAAGCAGCTTATGGACGGACTCTGGCGGTAACCCCACCACAGATGCTTCTGTCGGTATCGGGACGACGGCCCCAAGCGCGGGGTTGCAAGTGGTGCAATCCAGTAACGGTTTATGGGCAGCAAAAGTTTCTCATACCAAGGCTGACGGACCCGTGATGTTAATTTCGCATGACGATGCAGGGTCGAACAAGAACGCTATCTTGTCGCTCTACACCGGTTCCCGGGGTAATACTCCGGTCTTCCTTGCGATGGCCACCGGCCAGGTTGGGATAAATATGCCGGCGGGTGATTTATACAGCAATTCAGGCACGAAGTTCTTTGTCGTCGGTACCGCCAAATCTGCCGGGTGGGATACTTATAGCGACGCGCGACTGAAGCAGAACGTCGAGACGGTGTCTGGCGCGCTTGACAAGGTCACGCGCCTGCGCGGGGTGAACTATGACTGGCGTGCAGATGCCGAGCGCAGAGTCGGCCCGACGACCGGCCGGCACCTCGGCCTGATCGCGCAGGAAGTGGAAGCGATCGTCCCGGAGGTTGTGAGCACCAGCGACGATGGCTACAAGAGCATTAATTACGACAATCTGACCGGGCTGTTGATCGAAGCCATCAAAGAACAGCAGCGCCAGATTGAGGCCCTGCAGGCTCAACAGGACTAAAGGAAGGCGTACAAAAAAACAGCCCTCAAGGCAACGTGGGTAGCCGCAATCCGCCTGCTCGCGGAACGGCTCAGTCCACCCAGGTTCGATACTGATCCGCCCCGTGCGTGTCAGTGCAATTCTCGCACGATACGCGACACCGTCCCGGCCACCGGTCAGCGCTTCAGTTGAACGGTGACGTGCCGATCAACGCCGGTAATCCCCTTCTGCCTGGTGCCGTCGGGCCAGGTGACGGTATATGACACTTCCTCGCCGTGTGCGCCGAGCCCGAAGTGGAGTGTCGGGTCGTTCTGATTCCCGTGGCCGCTGGTGCCGGCCTCGACCTGGCGTGTCAACACCTTGTCGCCCAAACGGACCCGCACCTGGGCGCCGATGGCGGCACGATTCACTGTCTTGCCGTCGCCTGCGAGGCGGAACTTGAGCCAATGGTTGTCATTGCCCTCGTTGACAAATATCCTGGTCGCCGTCATGAGGTCGAGGTCACCGTCGTTGTCGAAGTCCGCCCACGCGGCCTGGTACGTTGGCCCCAAACCATCGATACCGGCCGGCGGCGATACATTCGTGAACTTCCAGTCGCCGTCGTTGCGATAGAGGACCGGATAATTCCTCCTGCCGTATGAGGCGGTACGATAGATGGTGGTGAAATACACATCGAGATCACCGTCATTGTCATAATCAGCGAGCGTCGGTGAAGCGAAGGACTCCTGATAACCGACGCCGCATTCACCCAGGTCCTCGAACTTGAATCCTTTCTCCGGTCCGAGGTTTCTGAGAAACCTTGAGTGCGGCTGACCGCGGTGCGCGAAGTTGCCGGCGTAAATGTCGAAGTAGCCGTCGTTGTCGATATCGCCCCAGCACGAACCGATGCCGTGCCCGCGCCCGCCGGTCGCGCCGTATTCGGCGGCGACGTCGGTCAGTTTGCCGTTGCCGTCATTCAGCCACAGGTGATTTGGTTTCAGCCGATAGTTTGTCACGTAGACATCCATATCATTGTCCTGGTCGAAATCACAGGCTGTGACACCCCGGCCATAGAGGCCCGCGTGTTCAAAGGTCTTCAGGAACTGCCTGCCCGCATCGTTCGTCAGCACCATATCCCGGGCCGGGCCGCCCTCGATGCCCGCGGCATAAACGTCCAGGTCGCCGTCACCGTCGAGATCGGCCCAGCACATTGCGCGGCTGCCGTCCATTTCGCCGTCGTAAAGCGTTATCCGTTCGAACGCATCTTTGTCCGGATCATATCTCGATACCGATCCGGGCTGGACGTACAAGTCCAGGAATCCGTCGTTGTCCCAGTCACCCCACGAGCCGACGCCGATGTTGCTCGACACGTGGGTGAACTTCTTCCCTCCCTCGTTGCGCCAAAGATGGCCGGCCACGGTCATGTCAACCCATCCATCGCTGTTGTAGTCGCCCCAGGCGCAACCCATGTTCTCCGGTCTCTCGCCCCCTTTGAGCAGTTCCTCGGTCTTGTCCTCCAATACGCCGGCCTGTGTGAGCGACGGACAGGCGCTGAGAGAAAGGACGCAAAGCACCACGAAAATCCGGACGCGGCGCCGAACCGTAATGCGAATGTTGCTGGCCATCTGGTATGTCATGGCGCCACCGAAAAGCGACGGAAGAGATCGCGGTAGATCTCGTCACGTTCACAGCGTTGTGCGACGCGCATGAGCGGCCTGGATTCATCGCGAGCGTAGGTCACCTCGGCGGTGAGGATTGGTGTTGATGTGAGCACCGTCGGCACCCATTCCGGCTGGATCAACCAGGCAATGGTTGAGATATCCCAGATCACTTTTGACCAGCCGAAGGGGTCCGACGTATAGCCTTCAACGATATCGCACAAATAGTCGGCCAGGTCGCCGCGGCCGCGCAGGCAGGCGTTGAGCTCCGGTATCGTGGTCCGCAATTGCTCGGCGACAAGCCGCGCCGGGATCTGGACGAGGGGCACGCCGGAGTCGAACAAGAGACGCGAGGCATGCAGGTCCTGGGCCAGGTTGAACTCGTTCGCTGTGGGCCAGTACAGCGGCTGTCCGCCGATCCAGACAACAACGATCCGCTCAACCAGGGACGGCTCGAGCAATAACGCCGATGCCACATTCGTCGGGGCACCGATACTGACGACATACAGCGGGTCATCGCTGGCGCGCGCACGCGCGATGAGGTCCCGTGCCGCCGGGCTGTCGACTGCCTCGTCCGCCGCCGGCAGATAGTTCTGTGATCCCCTCAGAACGCTGTCGAAGTCAACGCCCAGGCGCTCGATCACTCCGAGGATTTCCTCGTAGCTGCGCTCCATGCCGTCACCAGGGCCGGTTGAGCGCGCGTTGAAAAACGGCGCAGCGTAGATCCCCTCGACCGTCAGCGCCTCGGGCGCAAGGAGCGCGTAGGCGACCGCGAACTGGTCGTCGACCTCGTTGTACGTATCGGTGTCCAGCACGATCCGGACCGGGCCGCGCGGCGGGGCCAGACGCTCACCGCGGAACTGATCACTTAATTTGGGGAATGGCATCGGTCCCGCCTCCGCATTTTGTTTCCAAGGCTATTGGGTTTGATCTTCGGCTTGCTTTGGACCTTTCATCAGCTAGAGTAGGTTTATGGCGTAAGACGAAAGGGTATTTTAGGCTCGGTGTTACCGTATAAGTTCTGAGAGCCAGGTTCCAGATTCGGGTGAGAGCTTTTACCTTGAAAGCAGGAGTGAACCACTTTGAAACTGCCCACGCAGGCACAATCAGGATTCCCCCATCGTCGGGCTGCGTTCACGCTCATTGAACTTTTAGTAGTTATCGCCATTATTGCCATCCTCGCGTCGATGCTGCTGCCGGCGCTGACCAAAGCCAAGCGCACCGCAAAAGTGGTGATCTGTGTCAACAACTTGAAACAGATTACCCTCGGCCTGACAATGTACGCCGATATTTTCGACGGACACGGTCCGTTCAATGCCAACCACTCCACCTGGCAGACACCCGGTCAGGCGTGGCGGTACTCTATGCCCGATATTTTCGGATATGCCAGTTGCGAGGACTACCTGGATATGTACCTGGAAACAATCGGCGGCGGCGGCCGAATCTTCACCTGCCCATTGGCGCGACGGTACACGCCCAACGATTTCAGCAAGCGGTATGGCCCACCCGGGACAAACTCGCAATCGGGCGCCATCATGAAATATGTCGATATCTTCTCCTACGTCGATAGTGCTGGGGGGGCGGGCGATGTGAATAAGAACGATTACTTCATAAGTTATTATATGTTTTCCGACTGGGAAGCGGTGTCGCCGCCGGGTAGCGGAGGTGCGCTGGCACCGGACTGGAGCAACAGCGGCAACTCCCAGACCGCCCGCGCCCCGAGACCAGGGGAGGCGTCTGAGGACGTGCTGATAACCGATAAAACCCATACTCAGGATGATTACTGGGACTCACACGGCGATACCAATCGCGATCCCGTTAATGCGACTGCGTACTCGTCGTATAACGAGAATAACGTTGGCTACGGTGACGGACATGTCGAAACCCACAGGCACAGTTTCGACCAAACGGGTAGTATAGGTCAACCGTATTGGGCCGAACATTACATCCGGAAAGGCAACCGCTACTACCTCTATTGAGCCGATCATCGGGAAAAACAGGGACAGGTTATTTGGAGATATTGTAATCTGTTGTTTTTATGTCCGTTGCGGATTCCACATTTTTTCCAGCCTCTTTTCTTCTGCTGTAGCCGAAAAGTATAGCCATTGCCTAAATTGTACCTATCTGTCTCATCGAGCTGCTGATCTGGGGTGCCGGTCCTGACCATCGGTCAGCCATTCGAGCGGGAATCGTTTGCAGACAATCCTTTTACGATACTTCTCCACCCCGCCCCCGCCCTCGTGCAGGCAGGCGATGTCGCCGTTCGGCAGGGCCGTGAGACAGGAATAAGCCGAGGAGCCGTCCTCGAGCAACTTTGCAACCGGCCAGGTCTCGCCTTCGTCGTAACTCAGCCGGACGGTCAATTTCCTGCGCCTGTACATATGTTTGTTGACGATTCTCGGTACGGTGTTGACGGGATTGCTGAACAACAGACGGCTTTTGTCGCCGTCCTCCGGCCAGGAGTATCGAATAAGGCTGGACTGGCATACGGGTTCGATCAACTGCGGGTGAAACTGCAATGGTGACCAGGCCAGCCCGCCGTCGACACTATAGGCAACCCCTTTCTGATGCATACCCTGCGGGTCATGATGGCGGCCGTGGAGCAGCAGCCGGCCATCGGTCAACTCCGCAACCTGACACTCGTTGACGCCTTCGATGATCCCGCCATTTTGCCATGTTTGGCCATGGTCATCGCTGTACAAGATATGGCCGCAGTAGCCTTCCGGATTGTCGGGGTAAGGGACGCTGTGGTTGCATGGAATGACGAGTCGACCCTGGTTTGGCCCGTGCTTCAATTGAATGCCGACGCCCGGGCCGGTGGCGTACCATCGCCATTCCGGATGCTTTGTCGCCTTGCTGATGTTGCTGGCCTTGGCCCAGGTACGCCCGTCGTCGGTGGAATGGGTGATGTGCGGCTGGCGGGAAAACCTAGCCGTTCCCGCGATCACGGTCTCGTGTGGTTCGTCGATGTGGTTCCACGTCCCGCCCAGCCAGATGTCGCCGGTCGCCTCATCAACGACCGGGCAGGGATTGCCACAGGTGTTACCGGCATCACCCCAGACCACCTGCTGTTCGCTCCACGAGTCGCCACCATCTATGGAGCGTTTGACCAGCACGTCGATGTCGTCAGTGTCGTCACCGGTGATTCTCCGGCCTTCACAGAACGCCAGCAACGTTTTTTCTGCAGTGACGATTAATGCCGGGATGCGGTACGTGTGATAGCCGTCTTGCCCGCTGACAAAAACGTCTATTTCTTCAGGATATTCCATCGATTTAATGCCCCGGAGCCGGGTTCACAATTCTGGTTCAGACTCATAATACGACTGCACATGAACGTAGTTATACATCAGCTCCCGTCCGATTTCGCCGCCGGGGTTCGCATCGTCGGCCCAGTCCGAGACAGTCAGTTTCGCGGTCGTGCCATTGGCGCGGAACAGGTACCAGCGATAAGTGATCCACGCCAGGCGTTTATTGCCGTCGTAGGGCGCATGACTCGCCCACGTGGGATTGGGGAAATGTTGTATGACGGTTCTTTCCGGGATCAGCGTCACATCATCCAGCCTGACCGAGACGACATGCTTATCCTTATTCGACATGTCTTTGAAGTCGCTGGTCATCATGCGGAAGGTGTAGAGTTTACCGGGTCGCAGATCTGTGATTTCCTGTGAAAAACGATTCGGTCTCGCGGCACTTCTGACGGTGATCAATGCGTTATCGCCCGGCGCCCCGCCGTAGCGCGCCTGGAGGTGGCCGAAGCCCAAACTGAGGGCGCCGCGGATACTTTCCTTTTCGGCCGGATCCACCGTCCAGCCCTTCAGACCATCGACAAAGTCAGTGTTCGCAAGGTGCGGCAGGATATACGGCTCGCTGGTGGCCGGTTCGATATTGCCTTCGATCCCATAGTGGCGGAACAGGTGCGCCCCCCAGCGGACCGTTTCCTCGTCCGCGTAGCCTGAGTGATAGGTCATCAGCCCATAAGTGCCCAGAAAGGCCGGGTCGGTGGCGACGAGGTTGAACTGCATGTCCAGGTATTTCTTGTAGTTTACCCAAGGGGTACCGTTCAGGAGATGGCCGCCGGGAAGCGTAAAGTACCCGAAGCACACGGCGATGTGTTCCAGGGATCCCGGGCAAAGTTTGCGATAATTTTCCGCATGCTCGACGAGCTCGTCGTGGAGGAATTCTCTCGCCGCCTGCTCGTCGTCATGGGTCGGCAGATATCGCTTCCAGGCGAGGACCGCACCCGTATCGCTGAGCGCCTGCACGAATTCCTGGCCTTCCACGCCGCCATACAGTTGGTTTACATACGCGCAAAAGAACTGATTCGCGAACGCCGGGGTCACATTTAGTTTTCGCACGGCGTCAGCGAATATGGCACAATTGGGTTCCGAGTTCATGAACTCGTCGGCCATCACACCATGAGTAAGCAGGTTGGTGTATCCGGCGGACACCGCAATGTGTTTGTACGCGTCTGCGTAATCCCGGATGTTCTCATTCTGGATGACGCGGAGCACCGGCCAGGCGGCGAACCATCGTCTGCCGCTCGGCTGCCACTTCCGGTAGGCGGGCGTGTCCAGTCGGCTGGGACTGACGACAAAGGTGTTGACATTGTTAAGGACATGTTTCTCGAAGTAACCGCCGACTTCCTGAGGGAACTCGTGGTAGAGCAGCTCGGGTATGGCGCGGACGACGAGTGCCTGCGGCGTGCCGTCGATCCGAAGAAGGTGTCGGCCCGCGGGAAGGTGTCGCATGACCTCGACCGGCTTCTCATTCGACTTTGAGACGGCCAGCGGTTGTTCGCCGTCATCGAGTGTGATGTTCGCGTCGCCGGAGAGGCGGAAGAAACACCAGCCGTCCCGCGGGTTCATGAACTCTATCTCGGAGACATCGCGAAGCGCCGGTGCCGACGCGTCCATCAACTCACAGGTCACGTTGTTGAGCCGCTTGACGCGCTGCTTGCCGCCGGGCAGCAGGACGGCAACGGTCTCGGCCGCAACGATCTCGCGACCGTCGGCGTCCTCGAACCAGGCGCGCACATCATAGGCGCCCCACGGCAGCCGGTCGCCGGCAACAATCATTTCGATGGTCTTGGCAGGTGTGGGGAAGTTGCGGGTGATCACGACCTCGCCGGTCTTCCGAGATGTCAGGGTTATCACCAGAGTCCCGGTTTCAAGATGCGCTCTCGGGAGCAACATGTGCACCCGAATGGTGGTTTCCCGGGGCTGTGCCTCTGAGACATGCTCCGGCCAGGCGTCGTCCACTTCGAGTGTCATCGCCTTGTAAACCCAGGTCAATTGTTCCCTGACCAGGGCGAGCGACAAGATCATGCCGCTCTCCACGTCGGTCACGACGACCTTTTTCGTCCGGGGTTCGACCCGGATGGCACGGCGGCCGTCGCTTGCGATCGCGAGCGCATCGATTTCCAGCGTCTCGAGCTGCAGCAGCATCGCTTCCTTCTCTGTAAAACTGAAGTGATTGGATTCCAGAGTCGGCTTGTCGTCCGGCGTCAACCGGTGCACGTCAATCTTTACCGTTCGCAGCTTGCCGGTCATGTTCGTGACCCGCATGTTGAGCACAGGCCATGGCTGTTCCTTGGTCGGCTCGAAAACAACGAAGCTCGGATCGATGTGGAAGAAGTATTTATTGAAGTCTGCGTTCAGATCCTCGAGAACAACAAATTTTTCCGCATCATTAAACGCGCCGCGCACGGAAATCGAGGACAGCGTCTTGGTTGTGCCACGACACAGGTTGACACCCCACGTTGATCCGGACTCTGGTGTGATGCCGAGGCTGTGGTAGGGCATAGCCAGCTCGACTGACCAGTAGCCTTCGCCAATGTACGATTTACCCGCCCACTCGCCGTTCCAGGCGTCGTCCTCACCGGTGCCGCCCACGGATCGGGAGCAGTCGAAAGTCGCCCCGTACGCGGTCATGGCGAGTTGATAATAATCCGATTCCGTGCGCCCCGGGTCCAGCATGATCTCGATTCGGTCGTGCCCCCAGGGGAAATCGTCATGCACGTACGTACCCGGTTCCCCGACCGGTTTTGTTATGGCATCGGGGATCAGGCATTTCATGCCGATGTACAGGTAAGAATCGTCGTAACAGATATATCCGTACGTCTGCGTGCCAGCGAGGTCGCGCGAGCGGTAAATCAAAAAGTCGGTGATCTCCGGGGCCTCTTTCCAGCAGGGGTCATTCAGTTGGCCGTCGATCTCGGGCGCGGTCTCGGCCCGCACGGCCTGGATCACTCTGGGTGCCTCAGCAGAGCTTGCCGAGCCGGCAGCCGCAGCTGTGATAACCGTCAAAAGAATGGCGATTCGTCCGACTCGCATCATTTGTGAACCCTCCTTGTTATTCGACTCGAAATCATCTGGCGCGTGATCGCGCGCAGATTGCTTTCGATCCGTTTTTCAATATAACCAAATAATCGTCGCACAGTATCGGCCACGCGACGATGAGATATACTCGCACGGACCAGAATTCAAGTAATCAGACCGGAATTGTCGAGCGCTGGGGGGGCGCGGTAAAGCCGAACCCGACATTTTTCTGCGTACTTCATTGCCTTCAACGCTTCGAAAAATTGACTATCCGAATTTTCGACCTACTGTCGCCGCAATGCGGCCCCATGCGGCCCCATGCGGCCAAGCATCGGCGCCGCAGTTCGAGACATGTTTTGCAACCAACCTGCCAGCCGGAGATCAGGTCATGAAGTTTGGTCAGTTTTACCTACTCGAGGTCCCACGGGGCAAAGACCATGTGGAGGCCTATCACGAAGCCTTCGAGCAGTTCAGGTTGTTGGACGAAACGGGCTGGGATGCCATCTGGCTGGCGGAGCACCATTTCGAGCATCGTGCCGCCGCCGCCAATTACTACTCGATCACCTCGTCAATCCCCACCGTAGCGGCCTATGCGGCAGCGATTACAGAGCGCATCAAGATCGGCACCGCAGTTGTGGTTTTACCTTTCCACAACCCCGTGAGGATCGCTGAGGATTTCGCGACCATTGACATCATGTCCAAAGGGCGATTACTCTTCGGCGTCGGCCGCGGATATCAGGTCGAGGAGTTTTACAACTGGGGAATTGATCTGGATGAAAGCCGCGACCGGTTCCTCGAGTCGCTTGAAATCATTTTGAAAGCCTGGACCGGACCGTTCGAATACGAGGGGAAGTTCCACCAGATACGGCCGATCAACGTAATCCCCAAACCGGTGCAGAAGCCCCATCCCCCCATCTATGTGGCCGCGGTCAGCCCGTCGACCTATCAATGGGTTATCCAAAGCGGATACGATGTTTTGAGTTCGTTTCTGGAGCCCTATGAAAAGGTGTTCGAGAATTACCGCAACTTCCACACGGAGATTGAAGCGGCGAATATCAGTGGAAAGCTGGAACTCCCGTTGGCACGGTTCCTCTACGTATCCGACACAATCGAAAAGGCGAGAGAGGAATGTCGTGAAAGTCTGATGTGGTATTTTCAAACCTTGCTCGCCGAGGTTATCGCCCCGCCGCCGGAGATGGCCCCGCCGGGCCAGCTCGATTTTTACCTCGAACTGAAGCGTAAATTCTCCGCGATCTCGTTCGAGGAAATAGTGGAAGAGCATTCGATCATCGGTGACCCGGATTACGTGACCGAACGGCTCAAATGGGTCGAGAAGAATACCGGCATCAAGCACTTCATGGGCTGGACACGAATCGGCGCGCTAAAGCCCGACCTGGTGTGCAAATCGTTGAAAATGTTCGCCAAGTATGTGATGCCCGAATTCAAGGACAACTGAAGACATTCGGGAACTGTCTATGGTACTCAACGCGTAAATGCGAAAGACACTCGGGTTACGGCCCTAAGGCGGCGGAGCCGTAACAGAGGTCAGTTCAGATGTCGGAGGCCAGTTCAGATGGCCAGAAACCCCATCGATCTTACGGCAGATCAAGCTGCAAGTCTACGAGTAGAGGGAGAAGTGTTCCTCCTACGGTGCAACAAAGCGCGGGGAGGCGATACTTGTGGCAT
>CAJWLW010000050.1 GCA_913042885.1 uncultured Lentisphaeria bacterium
GCCATTCTCCTCGGTCATGTCATCCAGCGCGCACCACAAATTGATTGTGGGCGGGTGCGGGAAGCCGATATAGCCGGAGTCCTGATGCCAGGAGAATTTGAGCCCGACATCGCCGCATTTGACCGTATACTGGGCCAGGAACAAGTAGGCGTCCGGGCCCAGCGTCGCCTTCAGGATGGTCGCGGCCAAGGAGTCGAAGTAAACGTCACGCAACGACGGAAAATCGTCCGGATGCGCCGGCTCGAAATACCGTTTCCCCCGGTGATTGATCCCGGACACATCGGTGCCCGCTGCATCCATTCGCGCTTCAACATTGGATATTGCCGCCGCGCAACCGCCCTGCAACGCGTCCAACTCGGTGGCCGAGAGACAGTCCTCGAAAAGAATGAAGCCCTCGTCACGAAAGTGAGCCTGCTGATCAGCGGTCACCTCAAAGTTGTCGTTTCGTTTCATCAGAGCGCGTGATTCCTTGTTCCTGTTCTATCGCTGGCGGATAAGTGTAGCTATGGAGCGGTGGAACGTCAACAGTTTTTTGGGGAAATTTCGGGATCGGTTGCGGATTGCCATGGGCAGATTCGCTGTCCGTCTATCTCTGGGAGGGATCGGGTCGGCCGGAAGGATTAATCCAGTGACCGAAAAACTTGCAGATGCAGGCTGCCAAGGGATCGCCTGCTGCGATGGCTGCTTCCATCATCCTGTTGCGAAGCTCTTCCACCTTGTCGTTGTGCCTGGGATCGTCGATCAGGTTTACCAGCTCGCCGGGGTCCTGATTCAGATCATAACACTCGTCACGGTCGCTCGGGGTGAAGACGTACTTCCAGCCATCACGAGTTACGAGACCCCGCTGGGACTGCAGAAAGCGGATGCCGTGAAACTCGAGCAACAGGTCGTCCCTGGATCCAGGCGCCCCATGGGCCAGCGGACATAGCGACTGTCCGTCAAGATCCTTGTCGGCGATGCCCAGCAGATCCAGGATGGTGGGGAAGATGTCCATGTTGTAGACAAGCGCATCGGATCGCTTCCCTGCGTCGAACTGTCCCGGCCATGATAGAATGAGGGGGACGCGGTGGACTTCCTCAAACATGTAGCCCTTGTCGTTCATGCCGCCGTGGCTTCCCGTCATGTCACCGTGGTCGGACGTGAATATGATCAACGTATTCTCAGCGATACCCAGAGTGTCGAGCCGCTCGATTAGCCGTCCGATCTCTGCGTCGATCATGGTTGTGTAGTCGTAGTACAAGCCGACAATCTCGCGCCATCCCTCCCAGTCCTTCGGCAGTGCCCGGTAGAAGTCGGTGGTTGTCCGGCTGTTGGTAGCGGGTTTGTCCCGAAGGGTGTCCCCAAAGTTCACCCACGGCTCTATGGCGCTGCGGTCGTGAAGCCCGGCGTATTCCCGGCTGGGGCGGTACGGTTGGTGGGGCCCCCAAAACTGACAGGTAAGCAGGAAAGGCTGGTCGCGCTGGGCGAGATCTTCCATCATGCCAATGGCACGGTTGGCCAGGTAGTGGGCAGGTGTGGACTCGACGGGGCCGTCCCAGGTCGCGCCAAGCAGGCAGTTTTCACCTGGATTGGCGTATATCGGGTCGCGGATCTCATAGGTCAGATTCGCTTCCTCGAGGTATCGCTTGTAATCCGGGTCCTGGAGGATGTTGCCGTACCCGGCGATATTCATGCCCTCGAAGCCGTAGTCCACGGGACCTTTCTCTGTGCCAACGTGCCATTTGCCTGCGAATCCGAGCCCGTACCCCAGGCGCGCCAGGCGGGGATGAAGCAACATGCCGGGATCCGGCAGCTCCGGGGCAATGGTGTGATAGAATTCACAATTGGTCAGCATGCCGTGGTGGAAGGCGTATTGCCCGGTGAACATGGACGCACGCGCGGGCGTGCAGAGAGTGGTCGGGCAGTAAGCGCGGTCAAAGCAGATTCCCTGCGATGCGATGCGGTCCACATTCGGTGTCTTGCAGAGTGCATTGCCGTTGCATCCCAGCGTATCGTATCGCATCTGATCCACGCCGATCCATACGATATTGGGGCGTTGACTCGATGCTTTTCCCATAATGGCTTCCTTCCTGTTAACTGCGAATATACATTCATGACCGCAAGGGGAAAGACCAAGCCTGACTCCTTCAGGTGGAAGATCTCACGGGCGACGTGGACACTACGGAATCGGCACCGGAATGGTTGTTGAGCAGTTTCTATAGTAGTTGTACGTCTGCAGCGGATCAACTGCCATAATGACGAAGCATCACGGAACATCGGATATGCTGAAAAATTATATCGAGAAGCCGCGGGACGTATCGTCTGTCCATAGTCAAACAGCTCGCAACTGTTTCACACTCATCGAGCTGCTCGTCGTAATCACGATCATCATGATCCTGGTGTCGATGCTGCTCCCGGCGCTTGGTGAGGCGAAGCTGGTGGCCAAGTATGCGCGCTGGCAGGTCTTCCGGAACAACCTTCGGACAGACCCGGGTGTCGTTGCCTACTACGACTTCGAGGAAGGCGACGGCACTGTGCTGCGAAACATCGGTGTAGACCTGCACTCTGTCGAGAATTACGCCCCGGAGTCACTCAACGGCAATATGATCGGCACCCCGACGTGGACCAAAAGTCGCTGGAATCGCAAAGGCGCGCTTTATTTCAACGGCACTACGTCTTATGTGGAGATTCTGGATCCGCGCAATCATGCCAACCTGCGTGATGGGGTCTCCATCATGACGTGGATCAGGGTCGAAGACTTCTTTACGGTCCCGTTTTTCGTCTGCCGGATCGAATCGGAGACGGCCGGCTCGACTGGTGAAGTGTATAAGCTCGGCGCCGAGATCACCCCGGTCCGCGTCGATTGGCGCGTCAACTCGGCTGCCGCAGTATCCAACGGGGCGGCGCTTCTGACCACGGCGACGTACCACCATTTGGCGGTTACGTTTGACGGTAATATCCTGAAAACGTACGTCGACGGTCAACTCATGGAAAGTCTTGCCTACAGCGCCCCGCTCGACGATTCCCAGGACGGTAAATTACTAATCGGTGTCGATCAAGACGGCGGTGGATTCAACCAGCATATGTTCGGTATTATCGACGAAGTCGTCATTTTCGACCGTGGCATCACGGCGCTGGAAGTCGTCGACCACTACAGTATGGGCCGGCCGTAAACTGCCTGTTTTGAAGCAGCGTGCAGTCCCTGCCGCTACTGCCGATCCGACGGGTCTCCCCGATGGCCCGTACGAACTGCTCGTTGTCTACGACGTGCAGGACTATATCGACCTCAGGAATGCAGGGCCGGTCTCCGGCGTTCATATGCTGCGGATGCGGCTGGAAGATTACTGCCGGCGAGGGGAAAAGTCGGTATGTCCGGCGTACACACAAAAAAGCACGGAGTCCGAAGACTCCGTGCTTTCTCTTATAAGGTTAACGAGTCAACCAGTTTTACTGACTGAGTTTGGCGTCGATGGCAGCCTGGATTCCGGCGCTGATATCGCAGGGGTCCTCGCAGATATTGGCGCTGATCAGGAGAGTATTGACAATGACCTGCGAGGTGGTCTGCAGCTCTACAACACTGGCTGGCGGGTTCTCGCCCAAAATTGCGCAAGCCAGAGCGACGGCGGCATCGGTGACATCGGCGCATGGCGTGCACGGTGCATCGGTGCCAGCGGCGCCAGCGGCGCCATCGGCACCAGCAGAACCAGCGGCGCCATCGGCACCAGCAGAACCAGCGGCGCCATCGGCACCAGCCTTACCCTGTGGACCCTGATCACCAGCAGCACCGGCGGCGCCATCGGCACCAGCCGGGCCCTCAGCTCCGCCGCCTTCGCTTCCTTCACCGCGCTGGCTGATAACAAAGTAGGCCGTATGGCCGTCAGGATGACTCGCGCTACAACCCGGATCGTAATATTCCCCAACCTTACTGTTAGCGAAACTCTGCGGGTAGACGGTGCCGTCCGCGTTGACATTAAAATAGAGGGGGCCATTTGTGCCAATTGCCCATTCATAGAGCCCAGGCGTGAGGTCGCGTGCCCAAGTCCAAGCCTCCCCGTCTGCCGGTACTGCGGGGTGGGGGTTGTAGCCGGGCGACATGTACATGCCGGCACCTGTAAAGGCAAGATGATCCCCGGAACTGCCGCCGCAGACACCGCCAACCGGGGTTTTCTTCGGTTTGCCGGCACTGTCGGTGATTGACAAGTTGAAGGTTACTCCGATCGCAAAGCTCTGGATGCCGACGAGCAACGCAACGGCCACGGCGATTCCGCCAATGATGTGTTTGAGATTCGTCATTGCTGGTTCCTTTTTTTGATTGGGTGATTATAGATTGTGACCAGGGGAAAACCCGCTCAAATGGGCTGTTTTCCCGCCTTTGTTACCATCAGTATAGGAAATCTGTTTGGAAATTCCAAGAAAAAAAATAGCGCGAATTTGAAAAAAAATTCACAGGGCATTGGAACAGGATATTTGCCGACACCCGATGCGGTTGATATCACCGCCGAGGGCGACGGAAGCAACCGCCAGTTGCCGGTTGGTCCGTGCCACAGAAAGAGCCGTTCAATCGACGTAGCGTTTGATCTTCGCCGCTGCCAGCGCGGTCTCCAGGTGCTTGCTGCGCTTCCAGCCGAGCTTGGCCATGAGCAGTTGTGTGCGCAGATCTTTGCTGTTGCCGTCAAGTACAGCGGCGAAAATCGCATCGTACCAGGCGGTCAGCTCCGATGCTGTGACCTCAGCCTTGACGTGTTCTTTCTTGGCCGCCGCCAGCCAGGTGGGAAAGGCGTTCCCGTCCTGCGCCATCAGGGTTTGAGCGATGGCCCGCGAACAGCCGCGCAGCTCCGCGTCGGTAATCTTTATCGACTGCGTGTCGATGCCGTGATGCCGCCAGTAAATTCCCGCCAATACGGTGTGATCGGCGGTGGATGGTGGCGCAGCCTGGCTGGCCGCAGCTACAAACTCCGGGTCCTTGTCAATCCCTTCCTTCCTGGCCTCGGCGGCGAGCAGCGTCGTGATGATAGGCCTGAGCAGCGGCATGGGGATCGCGCGGTTTGCGGCAAGGCCAGCGAACACCGGCAGCTCACCGACGACAATCTCCTCGCCCGCCACGGCGATCACGGCGTCTGCGAGCGCGTCGCGACCGCCGATGATATCCGTCACCGCGTCGAGGATAATGGTTCCTTTTGGCTGTTTCCGGGCGGCAGACATTGATTGTTGCCTGGCGGCCATAGCCGCCTCGATCGTTGCTGCGGGTACATCCTTGTCATTGACCTTGATGCCCTTCTTCAGCAGTAACGCTGTGAGCCATTCCGACTCGGCCGCCGCGAAGCGTTCATTGACGATCATGGTTCTGGCCGTGGCTTGCACCCGGTCGTCGGGCAAGGTGCCGAAACGGTCGCTGTTTAACGCTATGTATTTGATGACCTCGACATCTTCGACGTTCGCAGATGCCTGCCTTGCCTCGACCAGCGCCGGTACTTTCTTGCGGTAGATATCGACCAGTATCGTGGCCGCCAGCCATTTCGCCCGACGTCCGTGTTCCGCCGAGTTATCCTTGAAGCGGACATATCCCGGATCCTTGTCCAGACCTTCTTTGCGTGCCTGCTGCGCTGCCAGCGCATTGAGGATGGCGGCGTCGATCTGGGCGGTGAGCGGTTGTCCGGCTTTAACCGCCACCCGAATATCATCTCTCGAAATCTTCTGCTTGTTGACCTTGGCGATGATTTCGGGAAGCTCGCCCCAGGCAGACTGGGCGGTGGCGATTGAAGAAGTCAGGAGGCCGGCGACGGTGACGATGAGAACGGGGATCTTATGCATGAGAGGAGATGTGGGAATGAGTGATTGTTGAGAAAAGCAATACGATAGGGCAGGGCAGATAGATCGTCAAGGTCAGGGGGAGGGCGGACGAGCGGGTGCGACCGGTCTCCGGCGTTCATATGCTGCGGATGCGGCTGGAAGATTGCTGCCGGCGAGGAGAAAAGGCAGCATGTCCGGCGCATCATCAACCAATCGCACCCCGAGACACACTGGGGCATACGAGCCTTCCGCCGGACAGTTTGATTCATTCAAAGGCGAAACGACCAGATCACGCCTGTTCTCGACTCGACCAGCACGACCACGCGCCGGCCCTTCAGTCGGAGAACGTCGGCGCCGCGCCAGTGCACTTCGGCGCGGACGTTGTCTTCGTCGATGGGCAGACAGTCATCGAGGCCGAACCCGTCGATCGGCTCTGCGGCTTCGTCGAACAGGGCGGCGCGGGCCGTACCGCCGTGTCCTTCGATGTTCAGCGCCAGCGTGTCGGCGGTTACTGTTACGGGTTGTGTTTGCAACAAGGCCGGCCGGCCGTGCCGCGCCGCCGCCACCTGATCCACTGCCATGCCTGCGAACCCGTCGCGGCGCAGTCGGGCCACGTACATATACCCTTCGTGAAGTCTGCTGTCGTCATTGGACTCGCGGTGGCCGTTGTAGACGATGACCATCTCGTCACCGATCAGCAGTGGTGCGTTACGCGTGGCGTTGACGATCATGCTGTCGGACGTCCCCGACGGTCCGCATTCGATCACCGGCGGACAGCCGTCGACGCGTTGCCAGCGTTCGCCGTCGTGGTGGCTGACCAGCAGGCTCGCCTGCGGCCGGCCCTTGATGGAGAGTTCGAGATAGCCAAGGTCCTGGTCACCGTAGTTGAACGGGGCCATGCCGTGGTGCTCGTAGGCGGCGCCGAAATCCTCGGCTTCGCCCAGCGGAAAAACCTGTTCGACGTGCTCAGGCCAGTTGTCGAGCCTCTCGCTGGTGCAGAGCCCTGCCGTGCGGATGTATGTCGGTCCCCACAGGCCCTGCCGGGCGCGGTCGTTGTACCACCAGCGCTTGTTGCGATGATCACGTGTCACGCCGCTGTAGTCGCCGCCGCCGGCGTGTTCCTTGATTCGTTTCACGGGGCCGTGCCAGTGAATGCCGTCCGGGCTCGTCATGACATATTTCGCCGAGGCGTCCCAGAAGCGCTGCAAATCCGCCTCGCTTCGATCCAGGCCGACCTTGCCATCGTGGGAGTGTACGCTTCCCCAAAATGCGAAAAGCTTATACCTCTCTTCCGGTGGTGCGGAGTCGTCGCGAACGACCGATGGGCAACCCATGTCCGTAATGGCACCGTCATACTGCTTCACGGCGATGCTGCCGTCCAGGACAATGTTGTTGGCCTTTGACCCTTGCCACTCGATCAGCCCGAGGTCGTCGGGACGTGTCCACGTGATGCCGTCCCCGCTCTCGGCGTAACTGACCATTGCGGTTTGCCATTCAGGCACGGCGTCGGGATGCCGATCAGGGAAGAAGCCGTACTCGTCGCCGCGGCCCCAGACGCCGGCCTTCGCCAGATCGTGGCAATTTTGCGGTACGATGGACTGGTACCACAGCCGGTGCTTCCCCTGCTCGGTGAGCACGCAACCCCAAGAGATGCGACGGCCCGGGATGTCGGTCAGTACCGGCTCCGGATCTTTCTTTGCCTTTCCGAAGACGCGCTTCATTGACAACAGGTTGCGGACGTGATGGTCATCGACCAACAGGTGCAGAGCCGGATCGTGGGGGTTACTCATTGTCGGTCTTTGATGGGGTAGTGACGGATGCCCCGTCCGCTGCTTTCCCGATCGTCGCGGTGATCAAATGCTTCCGCGGCCCATTGGGTTGGCATGGGAGTAACCGTTTATTATATGTTCCATGATGCATGATACAGCGAAGCCAAGTATCTGCCTGCAGACTGATTTTGTCAAACCGAACCGTGGCGGCCGTTGCCGAGTTCCAGCTGTGCGGGCTGTACCCTGGGAGCGCAGGCATCCTGCCGGCCTGCGCTTCGCTTTCACAGGCTCGGAAGCCCGTGCCGCGGAAGTGGACTGTGCTTTTTTCAAGATCAACGTGTCAATTGGTTTTACGGATTGAGTTTGGCGTCGATGGCAGCCTGGATTCCGGCGGCGACATTGCAACTACCCTCGCAGATATTGGCGCTTATCGGGAGAGTGTCGACAATGGTCTGGGCAGCGTTCTGCAGCTCTTGGAGACTGCTCGGCCGGTTCTCGCCGAGAACTATGCAGGCCGGGTTGACGCGGCAGTGATCGCAGCGGATTGGAAATGGGGAAGGGGAGATAGAAAGACGAGGAGCAGAGACCCGAAGCTTACGCTTGAATCCTGATGTTCGCTACCTAACTTTTCTGCCTGATCCCGCTACACACACTTGATTACGTCGATTGCGAAGATAGAAAACAGATCATCATGTCCCACATTGTCCTGGAAACAGCTGTAGACCGTTTGACGTTCGACGGTGATACCGGCCGGTTCACGTCGCTTCGGCCCAAAGCGATGCCCGAGCTCGAGCTCATCGCGACGGTGCCGGACTGTCCAGCGTTCGTACTTCAATACCTCACGGATGACGGCGAGTACCGATGCGCCGACTCCCACGGTGCTTCGCAGACAGACATTGCCTGCGAGGAGACCGACGCAGGACAGGCGCTGTCGCTCTGCTACCGCGGTCTGTGCGCCATGGACGTGGACGTGGTCATCACCATCCGCACTGCCTTGGCAGACGCCTTCGCCCGCTGGTCCTGCACGGTTCGAAATGGCGCTGGGATCCGTCTGACAGACGTACAGTTTCCTGTCCTCATCGTGCCTGAGGAAGGCACCGTCCTGCAGGCCGTTGGAGACAGAAATCACCTGACCTCCGGCAAGGCGCTGCAAGCGCTCCCGGCCGATGAACCGGCGGTCTGGGAGTTCCGTGTCGAGAACAAGGGCGGCTCCACCCACTATCCGGGACACGATTTCGCGCAGTTCCTCGCCTGGTATAACGACGATACGACAGGCACCCCCGCCGCCGGCCGGGGCGTTTATGCAGCCTGCGAGGATGTCGAAGGCAATATCAAACGTTTCCACGCCCTCCGCAGGGAACCGGGCATCCGCCTCGGCATCGCACACATAGGCGATTGGCCGGCGCCCGGCGAACGCACGCTCGAGTACGATGTCGTTGTGCGAAGCTTCGAGGGGGACTGGTACGATGCGGCTGATATCTACCGGAGCTGGACGCTCGCTCAGAAATGGGCAACGCCGCTGACCGAGCGGACGGACGTGCCGGAGTCGCTCCTGGACTCGCCGCCACACATCACGATCCGGGTTCAGGGATACGTTGACGAGGGACCGGCCAGGCCAATCGAAGAATTCCTGCCGTACGAGAAGTCGATCCCGTTACTGGAGGAAATCGCACGTCGCGTAGAGTCTTCGCTCGTGCCAATCGTTATGTCCTGGGAACGCGCGGGGCCATGGGTTTACCCGGACTGTTTCCCGCCAATCGCTGGTGATGAGGCTCTGGCCCGATTCATCGGGATGGCGAACGAACGTGGTTGGCGTGTCGGGTTGCTGGCCAACGGCACGCGCTGGGTTACAGAGCATTTCGCAATGGACTACGACGGTCGAAAGGACTTTGAAGAGCGCGACGGCGCCGACAGCGTTTGCCGTCTGCCGGACGGCGAGATGTGGTCGACCGACTGGGATACCGACTGGCGCCCCAGCTATCTGGGATGTGCGGCGCAGGCGATGACCAAGGATATCGCCACCGATGCCATGAAACGAATCGTCGGCTGGGGGATGGAGTCGATCCAGTTCTTCGATCAGAACTTCGGTTGCGCCACGTTCCCCTGTTTCGCGTCCGACCACGGACACCCGCCGATGCCGGGGAAGTGGATGGCAACGGCGATGGAGGAGATGGTCGAAGCGTTCGGTCGGGTTGCCGAGGAAGCCGGGGCTGCGGATGCATACCAATCCGTCGAATGCGCCTGCAACGAATATTGCCTGCCACTGTTTCCGCAGTGTGACGAGCGCATCAGCCCACCGAGCAGCGGCAGGGACGGGTACATACCGCTCTACCACTATCTGTTCCACGAGTGCATCATCATCAACGGCATGATGAGTACGGGCAGTGAACCATTTAAGGTTCCGATCAGCACGGCCTGGAACTGCGTGTGGGGAGAGATTCCCGGCGCGGTAATCACGGGCGACGGAACACTCCTGAACCGCGAAACATTCAATTGGGCCGAGTGGGAGCCGAAGATTGGCAACAACGATGATGCACTCGAGATGATCCGCACCGTGACGGCGATGCGCCGCGGGCCCGGGCGCGACTTCCTCGTCTACGGCCGTATGCAGCGCCCGGGCGAGTTGAATGCGAAAGTCATGTCCTGGGAGCACAATGACCGCACACATGAAGTGCCGGCGGTGGCAGACGCTGCCTGGCAGGCCCCGGACGGCCGGTTCGCCATTATCCTGGCCAATTGGACGACCGAGACGCAGGCTGCCGCTATCGCCGATTCACGACTCGGTGACCGGGTCACCGTAAATGTCTGCGGCCCGGAGCAGGAACAGGCGACCCATAGCGTAACCGACGGCAAACTCACTGTGAGCGTGCCGCGATTGAGCTGTGTGCTGGTGGAAAAGCCGTAGTGCCAATGCGATGATCGCACGTCGCGATCCTTATCAAGGCGAAACGACCGGATCACGCCCGCCCTCAACTTAAGAAGCACTTTCGTTCTTGAGAAGTTTCGAGAGAAGTTGCACGTCTGCAATGATTCAACTACCGTAACGACGAAACGCCACGGGGCTCGGAGATGCTGAAAAATCGTCGAGCGAAGCTCCGGGACGCGGCTTCTGACCAGTCGGCTCTTGTCGGCATCCGACCCGGCCGCGCAGACCCTGGATCCGCGGGGAAAGAACACCGGACACAAGCGGCGAGGAGGTAATTATGTGGACAGTTTCTTCGGCGTATGAAAGAGCACGCAAGGCTGCAGAGCGGGATGCCGAGAGCTGCCGCAGGACGGTCGATTATCTTCTGGAGATCTACGAGGGGCATCTTCCCGGCATGTCCCGGGAGGAGATCGGAAAGATACTCGCCGAGAGTAACCAAGAGCGGCTCGACGCGGTGCCGGACCTCAACAAGTACCCGGAGCTCCGCGGCGTCCGCGAGATTGTGGCTGCCGAGTGGCGGGGGCTCCGGGACGGGGCGAAGCTGACGGATGCCCAGTGGGCGGCAAGCTGCAACGGCCTTTTCCACCTGCACCGACATATCAGCGGGGACATTGGGCGGGAGACCGGCTGCAGCAGCGTCTTCTTTCCCGAGAGCGACCGGGGCCCGATCCTGGCCAACAACCTGGACTCGGCTCCCAGCGAACCTTTCGGCGCTCCCGGCTGGGCCGCGCTGAACGAGCATCTTGTTATGCAAGCGGTGGCCAGCGGGATATTCGGCGACGAGCCCTCGCCCGAGATCTTCCCCGTTCCCATGGACATGCTCCTGGGCCGCTACACCCGGAGTACGGATGAAGCGGTAGAGATGCTGGAGCGCTACAATTTCTTCTGGGGCCCTTGCAATGCGATGGTGATCGACCGCAACCGTCATGTCGCGATGATTGAGAAGAGTGCCTGCCGCATAGGGGTCCGCCGGAGCCCGGACGGATTCGGTTTCGTTACCGAGATGACGGCGGAGGAACCGTCGATGCGGGCCTACCTCGCTGAGACGCGCGCCGCGAGCCTCAAGGCGAGAGACCTGCCGGAGGAATGCAGCGACACCGTCCACTGGCGAGACGCGGACCACCGGCGCGAGCTCATGCAGGAGCTGCTGGACGAGGCGCGGAAAAATCCGACCCTGGAGGGCCTGCGGCGCATCATCCAGTTCCGCGACCCGAAGCGGGGAAAAGTCTGTTACAACGGAGAGATCCTGACGCCGGGAGGGCCGCCCTGCAATTTTACGCTGCGTACGACGATCTGGCTTCTCCGCGAGGGCCGGGCCATGTGGTGGGCGAAGGAAGGTGATAAGCCGAGCTTTGAGAACCGGAAGGAAGACATAGAGTTCAAGGACGTGTTGCTCTGGGACTGAAGAGGGAGACCGAGACGGGGGCCTGAATTGCACGGAGCGGGGGAAAAAAGAATGAGCAAGAAACTGTTGTCAGCAGGATTGTTGATGGCGCTGCTGCTCGGCATCACGAGCCGGGTCGGCGCCATCCAGGTGCCGGTCAGCCTGATGCTGGTGGCCAAAGATGGCAGGCCGATCGTCGATAGTTGGCCGGACAGCAGCAGTTATCACAGCTGGAACATGAAACTGTCGATATACTGGGGTGAAGGCAGACCGACGGAGAAAAAACTGCCGCCCCATGAAGCAGCCTTCAAGTTGGACTTGCCCGATGGATATGAGGGGCCGATCACCTTCATGACCAATTACTCCAGCCCGGAGCAGCGATTTGAGTTCGTGATTGATGCGGAAGGGAAGGTCTCCCCACACAGCTTCGTCATGGTGATTGACGGCATGACATTCAAAGGCATTGAAGGCCCCCTCACGACGAGGGTTCTCGTGACATGGGGGCCTGGGCCACCGGCTGCTGTTCATGGTGGTGATGATAAGCCACCACTCGCCGTCGCTTTCGAGGACAAGACCGGGGAGTGGTGCGGAAAGGGCGACGCGGGCGGCAGCACGGCCTCCTTCGGCGACTTCAACGATGACGGTTTCGTGGACGTCGCGACCGGCAGCGGAATTTGGCTGAACGAGGGCGGCAGGAAGTTCAGGAACATCGGCGGGGGCGGCGCAGTAATCTGGGGCGACGTCAACAACGACGGGCACCTGGACAGGGCCCAGGTGTCCGGTCCGGGCCCGATTCGGCTCGGCGACGGCAAGGGCGGTTTCGAAGTCGGGCCCACCCCACCCGGTCCGTTCGGCGCCGAGTGCGTTGCCGCCAGCTGGGGCGACATTGATAACGACGGCCTGCTCGACATCTACTACGGGGGCGGGTCGGGTCACAAGGACACGTTGTGGCGCCAGGACCCCGAGAACGAGGAGAAGTGGGTGAAGGCCGCGGAGGCCGGCGGCGCCTATGCCCGCAGTGTCGTCGGTTGTGATTTCGATGAGGACAACGACATCGACTTCTACGTGTCCAACTACTGGCTCGTGTCCAACTGGCTGTGGGTCAGCGACGGCAAAGGCGGATCATCCAACCGGGCAGGCGAGTTTGGCGCCCAGGGCGGTAACGGCCACTCGGTCGGCGCCTGCTGGGGCGACATGGACAACGACGGCTACCTCGATATCTTTGCCGGCAACTTCGCCCACAGCGGCCAGCCGCAGTCGCGTTTTCTCAGGAACACCGGGCCGGCTGGAAAATTCACCTTCCGGGACAAAGGCCCGTGCGGCGTTGGCTACCAGGAATCGTACGCCTCGCCGACGCTCGGCGACTGCGACAACGACGGCGATCTCGATCTGTTCTTTACGACGGTTTACGGGCATAACGCCGCACGACTCTACCGGAACAACGGCAACTGGAGTTTCAGCGACGTGACGGCCGAGGCCGGCCTGGGCGGGCTCAAGGTCAGCTACCAGGCGGCCTGGGCCGACGTCGACAATGATGGCGACCTCGACCTGATGACCAAGGGCAAGCTGTTCATCAACAAAGGCAATGAGAACCACTGGCTCAAGATCCGGCTGAAAGGTGACGGGAAGACGGTCAACACGGCTGCGATCGGCGCGCGAGTTCGTATCAAGCTTGGTGATGAGACACTGACCCGCCAGGTCGAAGGCGGCGGCGTCGGCCAGGGCAACCAGAACGACCTGACCCTCCACTTCGGGCTTGGCCAGCACAAGGAAAAAGTGAAGTACGAAGTCACCTGGACCAACGGTGCGAAGCAGGAAGGCGAGACCGGTATCGACCGTATGATACGGGTCGAGATGAAGACCAGGAAGTAGAAGGAGGCGTAACAGGCCTGACCCGAATCAGCCTCGATCCGTCTGTCTCCGGGAAGGATTGATCCAGTGACCGAAAAGCTTGCAAATACAGGCTGCCAAGGGGCACCTGCTTCGATGGCCGCTTCGATTATCCTGTTGCAAAGCTCTTTCGCCTTGGCCCTTGCTGCCAGTGCTGTCGTTGACTGGCCACCCTGCAGGGTGCCAGCCAATTTTATTTCATCCCTTGACGACATCGAAACAAGCCAAGAGGCCGTCGAAACTTGTAACTATAAGCCGCTCACCTTCGGCACAAGGCACCGCCGAAATCGGTGAACCGAACCACCAACGATCCTTCAGCATCCCCGTACGCCGATCCACAAGGTAGAGATGTCCGTCTCCGGCGCCGATGACGATAAACTTGCCGAGCACAACCGGGCCGACAGTGCCGCTGCGGAAGCCCTGACGGTAAGGCGTTGTATCGAGCAGTTCCCGGCCCAATTCGAAATGCCACTTTAATCGGCTGCAGGTTGGTGAGTACGCCCGACAATCTCCCGAAGGCGTGATCACAAAGACATCGTTCCGGTTGGCGCCAAGCCCTGAAAGATATTTGTCCTCGCTGATTCGCCGCCGCCATAAGATCTGCCCGGTTTTCGGGTCGAGTTTGACCAGCTCGCCGGGGTCGCCACAAGACAGGACCCCGCCATCGACGGCCACCGGCTGGGGGTACATGTACTCGACGTCCATTTCACGGCGCCATCGCTCTCGTCCTGAAGCGCGTTCCAGTCCAATCATTCCTGTTCGCTGAACGAAAAGAACGATTGTGTCCTGGATGACTACCGGGCTGGCATAACAGGGCAAGTAATCCGAACGACTGTCAGTGGGCTCATGGTACCAAAGCGGTTTGCCATCCAGCAGGCCCACTCGGTTTTGTAGCACCCGGAGCGATGAGGGCTCATAATACCAAAGCGGTTCGCCATCCGCAAGATTGTAGGCACCGTATCCCGCTTTCGCACCGGCGTAGACGACGTTGTCTATCACTACCGGAGATGTATATATCCAGCGGTCGGGGTGTCCGTGGAGATCGGTTGTCCACAAAGTCTGCCCGCTTCGTGTGTCGAATGCACTTAACCGGCCGGTCACGGAAACAGCTACAGCCAGGTCGCCGGAGTTTTCAGTCAAGTTCTGAGAACTGGTGGAGATCGCCACGGCATTCTTGACCGAGGTGTCGGTGCGGCGGCGCCACTGCTGTTGTCCGGTCTCGAGGCTGAGACAGAGAACGCCTTGTCTGCCCTTCCCATCTTCGTCGCTCAAGGCAAGCAGAATTTTATCGTTGCAGACAACCGGGGCGGCACGGTGGAGTTTCGTGTCGAGGTGCCGGGACCAGAGCAGTCGAAGCGGAGTTTTTTTGACAGCCCCGAAGCGGTGTCTTGGTGCCGGCAGCGCCGGGTTGGACTGGCGACTTCGGATCGGCAGCAGCTCCGTCGTCAGGCGGCCCTGTTGAATTCTGATGCGGCGGTAACCCCGGGGGCTCTTGTCGATGCCACCATAAGAGAATGGCGGTGTGCCAAAAACCTGGATACCCCGATAGCTGTAGGCCTTGGACGAATGCCAGTGTCCGAAGAAAACGCTGTCCACATCGGTGTCGACGATGGTGTCGAGAAAATCATGAGACGGCGGAGCATGAACAAGCAATACCGTTGGCCGTCCCTTGTGGGTTTTCAGATCATTCCAAAGCCAGCGCGCCTTGGCTTCCGCTTCCGGCGGGGCAAACATATGGTCCTCGTTGGCAAACACCACGAAATGCCGCCCGCCCCAGTCGAAACTGTAATAGGTCGGACCCAGGATCGATTCATAGTTTCGGGTCCACCCTTCCGCGATCGGTTTTTTCTGTGCCCGTTGTTCTCTCTGGCCGTCATGAGCGGCGAACATGTTGAACACGGGGCAGGGGGCAGCACGCATTAACCGCCGATAGGCTTTAAGCGACGCGAGATCGCCGTGTTTGGTCAGGTCGCCGGTAGCGACCACGAAGGCCGGCCCCCACTCCGAAAGTGCTTCCCGCACATCTTTGCCGAGAATGCCTGTACTCGACGCCCAGCCCCTTTCCACCACTGCATGAATGTCGGTGAACTGCGCAAACATGAAGTTGCGCCGCTTGCGCTGGTCAGCCCTGTCGAACTCAAAGTCGACACCGACACCGGATCCGGGGAGGCTGGCGACCGGCCGGTAGAACGATCCTACGGGAGCCGCCCCGTCCGGCAAGACGACAAATACAAAACGGTGACGAGCCGGATCGACGTCAAGCCGGTAGCGGCCGCCGCCATGCGTCCGAACCACGGTCTCACCGTTCGACACCGCCATGCCCGCACGGCCTCTGCCATTGATCAAAACTCTGCCGTTGACGTGAAAAGGCATCGCTCACCTGTTGCTTCGGTTGTCTTTGTCGCGGTGGATTGTTGAAAGCTAAAGCACGAAAGCCCGAATATATGCTGATTGCACCGTGAACCCAATACTGCGTACACATACTTTCACGAATCCTTCAGAAATCCAGATCGCCGGGCCTGTTCTTTGAATGAGTATGCTCGAGATGCGGGCGTATTGCGCTGAGTTGGTCGAGTCGTGTCGCTAACAACGGCGAGCGACTTGCCCCTTTTAGCGCGGTTCGTTGTTAGGTCTTACTTTCCAAGCAAGCGATGCTCGGAAACTATTAATGGGGATTTACTTAGAAGAGAGACTAACGGCAAAAATAACAGCAGATACGATCATTAAACAACTCCATAATTATAAACAGGATAGCTATAGTGGTGATGGTGCGGTATCGGTGCGAGGGATCAATACGGTTGATTATTAGTGGGTTTTGAATGGGCGCTTGTCAGCTGTTACAA
Organism: uncultured Lentisphaeria bacterium; assembly: GCA_913042885.1. The sequence goes on from CAJWLW010000050.1 coordinate 16,582, forward strand.
AGCTATCAAGTGTGGTATACCGTAGGATGGAATGGTCGGGATCCAATGGAACTAAGAAACCGATCGGTCGGACTTCGCTTCGTTCTCGACAGGACTATGTGCTACACCTATGATACGAATCAAGGTGCTTGATAAGGCGGTAGGTGGGGGATAAACCGCTGGAGCCCGAATTTGGGCAGGTGCTGAAAGTGCACGCGAGCACCTGCATCGACTACCTGTGCGACGAATGAGAGTAACTCCGGGCAAAGATCAGCCAGGATACTCGATTTGCACCGTATCGAACATAACGAGCCCTTTCGGCAGGTACTGCATGTCGACTCGGTAGTCTTTGGCCGCCCATTGCCGGTTGATATCGTCGACCGCTTCGGCAGCAACGATGGTCAATGGGAAGAGAATGAAGATGATGTCGACGTTCACGTCCCGCAGCACGGTGGCGATCTCACCATAACCGTATAGATCGCTCAGGTCATGGCGAGCACCCAGGCAGGTCCATTGCTGGGGATCGGGCGAGAGTTGAACCGTTTGCTGCGACCAATCTGGCGTGATCTCGAAGGGCTGTCCTGTGAGAATGAAATTGACGGTTGTTGCCGGTGGCCCTTCGACCTTGGCCTGAACCAGAAGCAGGAGTTGCAAGCCGCCCAGGTCGGGGTGTGGCACGGGTTGATGGTTATTGCACAGCGGACCTGCGAAATCCATGGTCCCGCGCAGGCGGACACTGAGCCTGGCATTGGTAAGATCGGTGCTATGACCATCCTCCACGAAGCGGTTCCCGCGGCGCAGCGTCTCATCCAGGGAGCAGAGCGCATCGGCGCGGGTGACCAGGTACATGAGCAGGTGGAGATACCCTGCGCCAGGCGGCGCGTGGTTGCCATCCACCGACCAGGGACTGTGGCAGTAAGCCACTCCGTCCCAGACGGGCAAGGGACTGCGCAGATCGGCGATCCATCCCCCAGGTCCGTCGTCGAAGGTTTCAGTATAGATCTTCGCCATGAGATCCTCTCAAATCTGGTTTGCTATGGGTGCAAAAATAGAGGGATGAATCTATCAAAGCAAACCGAATAAATACACTATTCATCGTTGGAGAAAGGCTATAATGGAATTCTCACGTTTCACGTGGCAGCGCGACCCGGCCAACCCGGTTTTGCCGCCCGACGCGAAATTGCCGCATGAGAGCACGCGGTGCATGAACCCGTTTGTTATGTACTACAGCGGCCATGAGGGGACGGACTTTGGATTGTGTTCTCAAATGGATATTTTTAGGCTAAGGGTGAAGACACGATCCACTTTGCCATTGGGACCGGGTGCTCCTGACCAGCCGTTGCCCAAACGGTCGTAGGTAACAATTACTTTATCTTCGCCCCAGGGCATGATACCTGTGTAAGCCGTGCTACTAGAAGGTGTTTCATAGGGTTCCCAAGCTTCCTCAGCTTGGCAAAAAGCTTCTGGAAATTGATGTTCTGTGCTCTCAATTAATTGATTGTGGTGCGTACCTAAGTTTATTTGTTCCCAGGTCTCGCCTTTGCCATCGGCATTGAGCCAGCAGAATAGGCCCGGGCGCCCGCCGGTCAGGACTATTGCGCCATTGCCTAGTTTAGCTAGACGTGGTTGGACCGAACGCATGCCTAGTAAACGCATTGGCGTGGACCATGTAAGCCCTTCATCCGAACTGTAACTCTTGTAGAATTCCCGCTCACTGGAGACACGATATATACATATTAGATCACCGTTATCCAGTAATTGTGTATCCGATTCATTGGGGCCTTCAGGTGCTTCAGGCACATCATCACTAGTGGCGATGATGCTACGAAAAAACCAAGTAAAGCCACCATCATTGCTAACTACGGCAAAACTACAAAAATGTGTATCACCATCAAATTTACCGTACAAAGTTGTAAATAATTGCCCTCCCGGTAAATGGAGAATATTCCCAGTATGATGCAGGAATAATTCATCCTCATGGTATGTCGCTAGAGGAGCAGGAAAATCGCAGAACGTAATATTGGGCGTCTCTACAGTAAGAGTGCCCTTGGTACTAAGGGTGACTAGATTCCCTGATGCTGCGCTATTCAAGTTGTCATCTGGAGCAGCGGGCCAAAGTTCATAGGGCATCATCAATGTGGTTGTTTGATTGTGCCGGATAGATGTATGACCGTAAGAATCAATCGCTTGGTCGAATTTCCAACTGGCTCCGGCATCGGTGCTAAGATAAAGCTCGGCGGGCCATTTACCTTGAGCTACATCAGCGGATCGAATGATGGAACAGGCCAGTGTATTGTCGCCTACTTTATGTAGCGAAGGGAACCAGAAATGGCCCGTCTTGTGACTAACTTCAATAGGAGCGTTTGCCTGGATGAGGCCATTTTCTAAGGGATAATCGATTATGCTAATTTTTTATAACCTTATATGTTACTTGCGCAGCTTTATAGGGCCGCCAAAGAGAAGAATAGATTGTTTTCTAAATGGGGTCATTAGGTGCAGATATGACCATATTCCTTTTCCTATGATTATCAAAATTGTTGCCAGATTATTTTGCAACGTTGGCAGGTCAGATAACCAGACATACTGTCTTTTTCTAGGGGGCCTTGGCATTTAGCGCATGCAGGGCTGCGTAAGCGAGCCCAAAAGAGTACCATACTAATGACACTGGTAATAAAGATAATAGCAAGGCCAACTTCTAAACCATAAGGTTCGAGGTAAAGGAAGCTTAGCACTCCAAGGGTGAAGCTTAAAAATTCAAAACATATTATAGGTATAAAATTTCCTAAGGTTTTATTATCTGGTAGTTGTCGAGTTTCCATGGCGTTGGCTCCCATTTAATATCTTTAATGGAATCATTGCCGGTCAGCTTCTGGTTTCACGAGAATCGCATCGCAACGATCATTGAAAAAAGGTCCCGGGAGCGTCGATGGCAAGTTCGAACTTCCACGGGAATTGTTCGCCTGACGTATGGGTGGCTGGGTGGACAGATACTCTCATAACTGTATGTTGAACCTTTGGCTCCACCAGTACCCGTTGAACATCTGTTGACCACACAGGAACTCAATCATGAAACTTGGACTCGCAATTCCACAGGACTTACTGACCCCGGACAACTTCCGGTTCGCCAAGCAGGCGGGCTGCACGCAGGTTTTTGTGGGGTTCGGGAAGATTACCGTTGAAACGTATCCCCCGGAGGTCCCGGGCGGCATGGAGCGGCGCGTGGCGTATTCCCAGCCCAACGAAGAGTCATGGACCTATGAGGGGATGTGCAAGATGCGGGATATGATCAACGATGCCGGCCTGGAATGGGAGGCCATCCAGAGTTTCGAGGTCAAGCACTGGTATGATGTGCTGCTGGATGGCCCCCGCAAGGCCGAACAGATGGACAAGCTGAAGGCGGTCATTCGCGACATGGGGCGCGTCGGGATTCCGACCATGGGCTACAACTTCAGTCTGGCTGCGGTATGGGGGCGTAAAAGTGTGCCGGCTGCCAGGGGCGGCGCCTCGGGGCCCGGTTTCCACGAACCCATCGAGCCGCCGATTCCAGAGGGCATGATCCAGGACCGGGTATATGATACGGACCTTTACGACCCGGAAAACCCAAAGGGCGCTGTCGGTCAGATCAGTCACGACGAACTTTGGCGGCGGCTCGGAGAGTTTCTCGATGATATGCTGCCGGTATGCGAAGACGCCGGCGTCAGGCTGGCACTGCATCCGGATGATCCACCGAAGGCCACACTTCGGGGAACGCCGCGGCTGATTTACGGGCCGGATCACTACCAGCAGATGCTCGACTTGAACGCCAGCAAAAACAACACCATGCTGTTTTGCGTTGGCACCTTGGCCGAGATGGCCGAGGGCGATATCTACGAAATCGTCGACCGTTACAGCAAGACGGGGCAGATCTCCTACATCCACATGCGCAATGTCCGGGGCCGGATACCGAACTACGATGAAGTGTTTATTGACGAAGGCGACGTCGACATGATCCGCGTGCTGCGCATTTTGAAGGAAAACGGGTTCGAGGGGACCATCACACCCGACCATACACCGCAGATGAGTTGCGGCGGTTGGCATGCCGGCAAGGCGCATGCATTGGGCTGGATCAGGGCCGCTTTGATGGCGATTGATGCGGTGTAGTCCCTGTTGCGCCAGGGAGAGTATTTGCCAAATATGGATATGCATTTCCTAAAGGTCGCGACCTTCGTCATCCTGTTCACCCTCGCAGGCACCACCCGCACCGTCGCGCGGGACTCTTTCCCGGCCACCCGGACCACCATACCGCCCGTACTCGACGGCAAACTGACCGAAGCGAGCTGGCAGGGTGCAAGTGAGATCACCGGGTTTCGACAGTACGGCAGCGAAACGATGGCGACATTCCAGTCCATTGGGTATGTCCTGTATGACGACAGCTATCTGTATTTCGGCGTCCGCTGCCTCGAACCGAATCCGGAGAACATCCAATCCGAAGTAAAAGCGCACGATGCCAACGTCTGGAGTGACGACGGCATCGAGATCATGCTCAAGCCCGACAGCAACAATTCGCGATACTTTCAGTTCATCGTGAATGCGTCCGGGTCCATCTTCGACGGATTGCGCAATCACGGCGGCGTCGACCCAGGTTGGAATGGTGACGCAACAGCTGCAACGGCAATCGGCGAGGATCACTGGTCGGCCGAAGTCCGGATCCCGTTTTACGTGCTCGGCATTTCGCCGAACGTGACTTCGAGCTGGGCGTTCAACATCTGCCGTAACAAGAAGCGGCCAATTGAAATGTCGGCCGTCGCCAGAGAAGGGCAGTACAACGAGCCATGGAAATACAAAAGTCTGACGCACATCAACGCCGACCTGACGAAGTACCGGGTTGAGATCGGCAGCCCGCAGCTGGTTGGTGACATCAAGGCGGGAACGTTATCCGCCTCGGCAGCCATCTCTGTTACCAACAGTACCGGCAAGGAACGCCGGTTGCGGGTCGGGCACTTTGGTGC
>CAJWLW010000051.1 GCA_913042885.1 uncultured Lentisphaeria bacterium
CACCCACTTGGCGTACATGGCGCCGATGATGGTCTCGGACGTGGGCCGGACAATCAGCGGCTCCTCGAGCTTACCGGCGGGCACGAGGCTGCCGTCAGGGCCTTTCTCAAGCCGATGATGGGTGACGACGGCGCATTCCTTGGCAAAGCCTTCAACGTGTTCGGCCTCCTTTTCGAGGAAGCTTTTCGGGATGAAAAGCGGGAAATAGGCGTTGCGATGGCCGGTGTCCTTGAACTTGCGGTCGAGGACGCGCTGAATGTTTTCCCACAGGCTGTAGCCCCACGGTTTGATGACCATGCACCCGCGTACGGGGGAAGGTTCCGCGAGGTCGGCAGCACGGATGACCTGCTGATACCACTCCGGGTAGTCTTCGGCGCGGGTGGGGGAGATGGCGTTTTTCGGTGGCTTTGCCATGGTGTATGGTGTCCTCGCACAGGTGATATTCGGGTTCGCAAGGGGGAAACTTACAGTCAGAATCGACGATAACCATGCCAACGATGCCGGCGGTCAGCTATCCGGCAGCGGGTAGATGTGGACGTGGCGTTTCCGCGGGGATTGACGAAACTGGGCCATGGGCGGCGGTATGCTGGTCAATCCGCAGGCCGGTGGGACAGTTGTTCGTGACTGCCCTATTCCGCGGCGTGGTCGAACTGGTCTTCCTGTGCCCTGTATTTGGGAACTTCGACGACCTGCTCGAACTCGCTGAAGCTCAGGATCGGCCCTTCGAATCCTTCGGTCGTGCCATGTTCGCGAAGATGTTGCAGGCAGGAGCCGATGACGGCGGCGGCGCTGAACAGTCCGGAAAGCGGATAGACAACGATCTTGCACCCTAGTTCCCGGAGTTTTTCGGCCGGCAGCAGGGGCGTGCGTCCGCCCTCGATCATGTTGGCGAACAGCGGTATGCCTTCGAATGCATTGGCGATTGTCTGCAAATCCTCGATGTTCTGTGGTGCTTCGATGAAGACGACGTCGGCACCGGCTTCGTAGTAGGCGTGGCCGCGGGTGATCGCTTCATCGAGACCGCAAGGCGCGCGAGCATCGGTACGACCGATCATCACAAGGCCGCTGTCGCCGCAGGCTTCCGCGGCGGCCCGCACTTTCTCGACGTGTTCGGCCATCGGGATGACACGTTTGCCGGCGAAGTGGCCGCATTTCTTTGGCCACTCCTGGTCCTCGAGAATGAACCCGGCGATGTCGTGGCGCACGAGCTCGGTGACGGTGCGGTAGACATTCAGTGGATTGCCGTAGCCGGTGTCGATATCGGCGACGAGCGGGATATCGACGGCGGCCGTGATGCGACTGGCAGCGTACATCATTTCGGTGGCCGTCAGGAATCCGTAGTCCGGTTTGCCGAGGGCAGCGGCGGAGACTCCGAAGCCGCTGGTGAAGACCGCGCCGAATCCAGCCTGCTCGACGAGTTTGGCGCCGACGCAATCGTAGACGCCGGGCAGTACGAGGATATCGGGTTGTTCCAGGATTTGCCGGAGCTTTGCTGCTTTCGGAGTCATTTGTCATCCTCACGTTGCGGTTTGCGTGTGCCGGCGACGGGTTCCTTGGCATCGGCGGAAGGTGGCATGAAGATCGAGCGTTTGAAATGATTCAGTACTTGCGGATCCGTCCGGTTGCGGGGATGGAGGACGGTAATCAGCGGGCGGTGGTCCGACGATGTTGACCAATCAGGAAAGCCGGGAATGATGCACCCTTCGAAGTCGACCTCCGGCAGCAGCCCGAATGATACCAGGGTGTAATCGTGGCGGCTGTAGGCATCGGCCTGCCACCAAATGTGGGTCCAGCTGGCCTTTGTTTCGTCGACTGGGCGCAGATCGTAGAGGCGCTTGCCGACGCCGGCGCGTCGTTTCATCAATGTGTTGATCGAGGAGGAATTGGGTGAGTCGTTGAGGTCGCCGACGACGAGCACGTTGGCACCTGCATCGGATTTGAGAATAGTGTCGACGTGATAGCGTAGTTGCCGTGCTTCGTAGCGTCGCATGTCGGTTTGACCAAGTGAGTTGAACACTTTCGACTTGAGATGCGCTCCGACGATGTGGAGTTCGTAGTCGTTGGCGAACCTGAAAACGCAGTGGGCAAAGCCGCGCTTGACCGGCTGCGTCCGCTCCTTGATCTGGTAGGTCGAGGTAATGTCGTGGGCGACGCGCACGGGCACGAATCGCGCGAGTACAGCGAGTTTGCGGTTGGCGTCTGCGGCGTTGACGACGGTGGCGTAAGGATACTGGCGGCCGGCTGCGGCGAGGTCAGCTTGCAAGCGCGCGACGCCGGAATCACCGGCGATCTCGGACAGGACCATAATGTCCGGATCTACAGCGGCGATGATTCGGGCCGTAGCGGCGTACGCCTTGTCGTCGCGCCGGCTCTGCTTGGTGGCGTAGTTGTTGAGGTTGTAGGAGAGGACGACGAGTTTCTCCGGTGCCGCCGGCAGCGGTTGATGCTGCGCCGGTGCCATTGTTCCCGGCAGCAGGCTGATGGCGGCGATAGCGATCGGGAGGAGGGTTGGCGCAGTAGTCACGGTTGCTCTATCGGTTCCTCGGCGACTGTGCGATCGCCGTAGATGAGTTGATCGGCTTTCAGCAGTGCTTCTATCTTGTAATGTTCGCGGGTCTCGCAGCTGAAGACATGGATCAGGACATCACTGTAATCCATGACAATCCAATGGCTGATCGGTATGCCGTCGATGTTTTTCGGATGGATCCCCTGCTCCTTGAACGTCTTGCTCAGATGATTCATAATTGCCCGGATATGGGTGTCGGAGTTGCCGCTGCAGATGACGTAGTAATCAGTGAGGATGGAGGTTTTTCTGACGTCGTAGCAGACGACATTTTCCGCCTTGCGGTCTTGGCAGATTTCGATGCAACAGTCGGCGAACTCTCGTGATTTCATAGAAACATTGCTCCTTCAGCGGTATAACTCGTGAGCGCTAATATAGTCGCACACTGGCGCAGGTAAAAAGCGGCTTGCTGCTTTGTCGCGGCATTGCAGCATGGCACGCAGTTCGGAGGAGCTTGCATCGATCTCCGGTGCCTCGATGATTGCCGCAGTTAATTCGGTGGCTGCGGCCGCACCGAAATGTCGGGCGACGTCCTCTGCTGATGGCGGTGCGACGCCCGGGCGCCGGCAGATCACGAACTTGTAGTCGCGCACGAGCGGCCCTGACTCCTTCCAGGTGGGCAATTCACAGAGGCTGTCCATACCGACGATCAGGTGCAGCTGCTGTTCGAGTTGTGCCTGCAGCAGTGCGGCGGTATCGCATGTGTAGGATATCCCGTTGCGGTTCAGTTCGAGCTCCGAAATGATGACGCCCGGCTGTGTGTCGAACGCCAGATGCAGCATCGCGGTGCGGTCGGATCCAGGCGAGATTGAGGCGCCCAGCTTATGCGGCGGAGTTGCTGCCGGCATGACGATGATCTGCTCGACGGCGGTCCGGGCGAGGACTTCGGTGACGATGTTGACATGACCGTTGTGGACCGGGTCGAAGGTGCCGCCGAAGAGGCCGGTTATTTTAGTCGGGTCGATAGCTGCTTGCATAATTTATTCCGGCGGCTCAAGGCCCAGGTTGCGTGCGACCGCGAGAAAATCGTCGGGCACCGGCGCGGTAAACGCCAGCAGTTCTTTGGTACGCGGATGGCGGATGCCGAGCCGCCAGGCGTGCAGCATTTGCCGTGGTGCTTCGATCGTGCAACGGCTGCTGCCGTAAAGATAGTCACCGACAATCGCCAACTTTTCATGGGCGAGGTGGACGCGGATCTGATGTGTGCGCCCGGTTTCCAACTGCACTCGCAGCAGGGCGGCTTCGGCGCTGCGAGAGAGGACGTTCCACAAAGTAACGGCGTTCTTGCCGTTGCGTTCGACGACTGCCATTTTCTTGCGATGCTTCGGGTGTCGACCGATGGGGGAACGCGCTTCACCGCTGTCTGCGGCCGGTGTGCCGGCGGTGATTGCCAGGTAGATCTTTTCGACCTGGCGTTCGGCGAACTCCGCGCTCAGACGGTCCCGGGCAATCGGGTTGCGGGCGACGATCATGACGCCGGTGGTATCTTTGTCGAGACGGTGGACGATGCCGGGTCGTGCGTTGCCGTCCGCCATTTCCGTGAAGCTGTCGTAGTCGTATCCGAGCAGGGCGTTGACCAGAGTGCCTGACTGCGTGCCGGCGCCGGGGTGGACAACGAGGTCGGCCGGTTTATCGATGACCAGGATATCCTCGTCCTCGAACAGGATCGGCAGGTCAAAGGCCTCCGAGTCGAGCTGCAGTTGTTCGGGCGGCGGCCAGTCGACAGCGACTTCATCGCCGGCAGTGACGTTGTCGCGTTTGCGTGCCGTTGTGCCGTTGCGGGTGACGCGACCATGATCGATGATGCGGGTGAGATAGCTACGGGAGTATTCTTCGAAAGAGATTGCCAGGAAGCGGTCGAGGCGCAGTCCGGCGGACTCTTCCGGGACGATCAGTTGATTAATCTGGGGCATGATTTTCTGGTCGGCTAGTGTTCTGAATCCGTCGCGGGTACGTCTTCGTTGGCCTTGCTGCACCCGAGATAGCAGAACAGTGCGATGCCAGCGGGCAACACGAAGAGGCAAATAACCTGGGCGGGAGTCAGGCCGAAATGATAGGTCAGATAATCACCGCGGTTGAATTCATTGACGAACCTGGCCGCGGCGTAGAGTATCATGAAAAGTGCGAACAGCCGGCCCGGCCGTTTGACGTATCGAGCCGCCACGATCAGGGCAGCGAAGATGCCGACATTAATCAGGCTCTGATAGATTTGCGCCGGCACCACCGGCAGGCATTGCGTATCGAAACCATCGGGTTTTAGTTCGCCCCGCCGGATCTGGGCGTCGATGATCCCCTCGACTGCCTGGTTCGTATACTGAATTGCGGGCCTGGATTCGGTCGGGTGTCCGAAGCAGCAACCGTTGACCAGGCAGCCTATTCGGCCGAACGCCTGGCCGATCGGAATCGCCAGTGCGAAGATGTCGCTGATCGTCCAGAACGGCAGTTTGCGCCGGCGCAGCAGCCATCCGGTGCTGAGGAAGGCGCCGAAGAAGCCGCCGTAGAACACCAACCCGCCCTGATCTATACGGATGATCTCAGCGGGGTTCTCGGCATAGTACCTGTAGTTGATGAGCACAAACAGCAGCCGCGCCCCGGCGATGCCTCCGATTACGCACGCCAAGGTGAGGTCGGCGATAGTTGAGGCATTGACATTGCGTTTTTTGGCTTGAACATTGAGCACGATCATTCCCAGCAGGAACCCGCCCGCTACGAGTACGCCGTACCAGGCGATCTCTTTCGAGCCGATGCTAAAGGCGATGCGGTCAATGGCAAGTTCGATCATCGTGGTGCTGCTGATTTTTGCTGTATCAGTATGGTGTTGCAAATAGTCACTGGAACTCATACTATACCCGCAGGAGGCTGATCCGTAATCGGCATTCAGTGATCGGAGGTAAACGATGCTCGATGTCATATCCGAATGTCTGGACGACGCTGCCGATCTGTGCACGCGGTTGCAGGCGTTTGCGCCTTCGTTGAGCGATTTGTCCGATCGGGTACTGCACTGTCTGCAGGACGGTCACAAGCTGATGTTCTGCGGCAACGGCGGCAGCGCCAGTGACGGTGCCCACATTGCCGCCGAATTCACCGGCCGTTTCAGTCGTGAGCGCGGTCCGTACCGTGCCATGGCGTTGTCAAGCGATCCGGGATTGCTCACCTGCATCGCCAACGACTATGATTATGAGACTGTTTTTGCCCGACAGGTCGATGCGTTTGCCGACGAAGGTGACATTCTGTTTGCCTTGACGACCAGTGGTCAATCGACCAACATCATAAGTGCTCTCGAGCGTGGCCGTGCCAATGGCATCACGACCGTCGCGTTCCTGGGCAAGGGCGGTGGCGATGCGAAAGGTATGGCCGACATCGAATTCATCATCCCCAGCGACACGACGGCGCGCATCCAGGAAGCGCATAAGCTGCTGCTGCACATCATGTGCGAGTTGGTCGACCGGCAACTCAAGTAGTGCCCGCAGGGGTTTTCATTCAGGCACTATCTATGGATCGTGACGAACTGCTTGCACTCGAAGACGACGAGTTGCTGCGCCACTGCCGCTGTGACACGTTTCGTGCCAGTGGCCCGGGCGGCCAGCATCGCAATACGTCGGACTCCGCGGTCCGCTTGACTCTCGAGGACACGGAAGTTACCGCCATTGCCAGTGAGGAACGTTCGCAGCATCGCAACCGTGCTCGCGCCGTCAAGCGGCTGCGGTTGCAGATCGCGCTGAACCTGCGCCGCGACCCGGCGCCGTCGTGGGACGGGCCTTGGAAACCGGGTGCCCGCGACCGGCAGTATGCGGTGTTCGTCGCATATGTGCTCGATGCTCTGGCGGCGACCGAGTACCGTGTCAGCGACGCGGCGAAACTGCTCGAGGTCTCCACCGGCCGCCTGGTGCGAACCCTGGCGGCCGACACAACCCTTTGGGCGCGCGTCAATCAGGAGCGTGAGAAACGCGACATGAAACCGCTGAAAATGGACAAGTGACCGATGGCGACAGTGTTGCTCACGGGTTTTGAGGCGAGTAGCTGGATTGATCCGAATCCGACGGCGGAACTGATGCAGATGATCGATGCCGACCGGCAGGCATTCGCGCCCGCCACAGTGCACCCGATTATTCTGCCGGTTGACTTCGAGGCTGCCCCGCCTATGCTCGCTGCTGCGGTCGACCGCTTTACGCCGGAGACGATCATCAGCTTCGGCGCCAGTAGCAGTCGAGACATGATTTGTGTCGAGCGTGTGGGCCTGAATCTGGACGACTCCAGCACGCCGGACAACGTGGGTGTCCGGCGCCAGGGCAGTCGGATTGTCGAGGATGGTCCGGTTGGTTACTGGAGTACGCTTGATGTCGATCGCATCGTTGCGGCATTGCAGGCAGGCGATTGTCGTGCTGCGGCAAGTGGCTACGCCGGCGGGAACCTGTGTAACCACACGCTGTACACGTCGTTGCATCTGCTGGCGACGACGCAGCGCAGCCATATCAAGGCCGGTTTCGTTCACGTGCCGCCGGCGCCGGACCAGTTGCAGCCGGATTGGCCGATTCCCGAGGGCATGACGACTCGACAACTTTTCGAGGCGGCGCAGGTTGTCGTTGCTTGTTGCGGCCTGTCGGCAGGCCCGGGCGGGTGAAACGCGATACAGCGAGCTATCTTTATTGTACGTACCGTGCCGCTTGCCGGCGGCGACAACTATAACAACCGAGGATCTGGACATGTCTGCTAAGACAATGCCTGCAATCGTCAACTACGGGATTGACCCGCTCAGCGTTGAGCAGCGTGAGGTGCCGGTGCCCGAGATCGGCGACGAGGATGTGTTGCTGCAGACGCAGGCAGTGAGCGTCTGCGGCAGTGACTTGCATCAGTGGCGCGGGGGCATCAGCTGGACCGTGAACTATCCATGTATCCTGGGGCACGAGTTTGCCGGTGTCATCGTCGAGAAGGGCAGCAAGGTCAAGGATTACGATGAAGGCGACCGGGTCATCAGCGAGACGGCGGCGGTTATCGACGCAGCCTCACCGTATACCCGGCGTGGCCTCTATAATCTCGATCCGAATCGTCTCGGCTTCGGCTACGGTGTTAACGGTGCAATGACCCAGTATGTGTGTGTGCCGGAGCGTTGTCTGCATTCTGTACCCGAGGGGCTGGATTTTATTACGGCGTCGTTGACGGAACCTTGTTGCGTGGCTTACAATGCCGTCTGCAACTATGCCAACATCAAACCGGGCGACCATGTGCTGGTGCTCGGTCCGGGGCCGATCGGTCTGCTATGCACTATCATGGCGAAGCTGTGTGGGGCAGGGCACCTGATAGTGGCCGGGTTGCCGGCGGATACGACCCGGCTGGACCTGGCGAGGAGGATTGGCGCGGATGCAGCCCTGGACGGTGGTGTCGAGGAACATATCCGCGAGCTTGGAGACGGCCGTGGTGTTGATGTAGTCATTGATGCGGCCGGCGTTTCGGCGACCCTGGAGTTGGCGTTGAAGGCGGTTCGGCCGGCCGGCCAGATCAGCAAGGTCGGGTGGGGCCCGCAGCCGTTGAATATCAGCCTCGACCCGCTGGTGCAGAAGGCAGTGACGCTGCAGGGCTCATTCTCTCACAATTGGCCGATCTGGGAGAAAGTCATCAGCATGCTCGGCTCCGGTCAACTTGATGTCAAGCCGTTGATCAGCCGCGTCGCGGCACTCGACGAGTGGCAGGAGTGTTTCGAGAAACAACACGCCGGCGAATATGCCAAGGTGGTGTTGCAGCCGAACGGCTGAGTATACGGCACAGGCAATGCTCGGGTGCATGTTAAACCAGCAGATGTCGAGCAATGTCCTTTGCGGTAGGGGTGGGAGAAAGCGTGCTGTAGGTTATGGTTTACCATGTCGGAAATTACCGTCGAACAAATCGAATTTTTCCGAGACAACGGCTACCTGCATTGTCCGGGCATGATCGTGGGCGATGATCTCGCGCGGCTCACAGTGGAAGTGCAGGCTTTCGTCAACAACGAGCGGGAAACATTCTTTCGCACCGACCTCGGGGGGGATAGCAGCGCCGAGCTCGGGCAGGAGAGTTTTCTGCAGATCTGCGGCCTGTGGCGCACCAGCGGGATTGTTCGGGAACTGGCGCTCGACCCGATCCGCGGCCGCTGCGCCGGTGCCTTGCTCGATACAGACAGAATACACCTGTTGAGCGACATGATCCTGGTGAAGCCGGGTAATTTCTCGCGCGCGACCCACTGGCATCAGGACTTTGTCGACCACTCCACCTCCATCCCGGAAGTCACGATGTGGGTCTCTCTGGATACCGCGACGGAGGCGAGCGGCTGCATGCGTTACGTCCCGGGTAGTTATAAATGGGGGAAGCTGATTGGCTACGACTACGGCGACGGTACGAACTACGAAAAGCAGGGGGTCGATGTGTCCACTGCGGTGGCCATTGAGGCGGCGCCGGGCGATGCGATTTTTCATCATGGCCTGTGCGTGCATGGTGCCGGTCCCAACCGGACTCCGGACGCACGGCGTGCCTATATCATCCGCTACGCCCACCCCGATACAGTGTACGAACGCAACGAACCGGTTTATCCCACAGACGAAGACGTGACGGGCAAGCACCTGAACGAACAGGATCATCCGGTCGTGTGGGAAGGGAAGAAGTAGGCGGCAGTGGGAAGCTCACCCGTCTGCAAGCACCAAAACACCTGGATCGGTGAAGCCCGTTATTTGCCGCCGTCCTGATTTTGCCGCATCTGCCGGGCCGCCTCGAGGTAGTGATGTGCGGCAGTGTCGTCGGGCGCCAGTCGCACGGCTTCCTGGAAATGTCCGATAGCATCGTCGATCCGGTCCAGTTTCATCAGGGCGGCGCCGAGGTGTCTGTGGATATCCGGTTGGTCGGCGCGGATGCGGAGGGCTGCTTCGAATGTTGCAATGCAATCCTCTATCTCATCCGTCTGAAAATAGGCGAAGCCGAGCAGTTCATAGGCTTTGATCCGCTCCGGGCGATTGGCTATCACGGCTTTCAGGTGCGGGATGGCCGGAGCCAGTTTGCCTTGACTGACCAGTGACTCTGCCAGCAGCGTACGTATTTCGAAATGCGATGGTCGCAATTCAACTGCAGCAGCGGCACAGCGTTCGGCGGCTTCGAAGCGCTGCAGTTGCGATAGAATCCTGGCGCTGTTGTACCAGGCCCGAAAATGTTCCGGCTGCTGCGCGAGGAGTTCGTTGTAGTTTTGCAAGGCGTCTTCGAGTTGACCTGAATCCCGCCTGGCGTTGCCGAGATTGTAGCGTGCTTCGAGGTAGTCGGGCGCCACCTCGAGAGCTGCGGTGAAGTCCGCTGCGGCTGCTTCGAATTGCTGCTGCCCGGCGTGCAGTAATCCAAGCTGATAGTGTCCGCGTGGCGATTGGGGGTGCTTGGAGATCGCGACGTTCAGCATCTTTTCGGCCTGGTCGTGCAGTTTCAGAGCGGCTGCAGCGTCGGCCATTCCGAGCATGCCGTCGAGCGAGTCCGCATCGCGACGCAGCACGCCTTCAAAGGCCTGCGCCGCTTTCTTTGGTGCACCTGTTGCGATCAGCGTGTTACCGTATTTGAGCCGGGTATCGATGTCGCTGCCGTTGATCTCGAGTGCCTGCTCGAGCCAGGGCAGGGCGTCGGCGTGCCGGCCGAGGGCGATCAGGCATTTACCGAGATTGCTGTACGCCTCCCAGTGCCGGGCGCTGCTGTCGGTTGATCTCTTCGCGGCGGCAATGGCGGCCTCATAGTAGGGGATCGCCTGCTCGTATTGTTGTCTTACGGTGCAGATGTAACCGAGGTTGTTGTGAGCGTCAACGAAATCGGGATCATTGGCAATTGCCCGTTTCTGGTGCGTGATCGCCTCGTCGAGGCGGTCCGGGTCTTTGCTGTACATCAGGCCGAGATTGTAATTGGTCCGCGGATGGTTCGGGGCTTTCGCGACGCAGTCCTTCCACAGCGCCTCGGCGTCGAGCCAGTCGAGGTTGCGGCGGTAGGTGCCGAATGCCAGGAGCAGCGCCATTGCGGCGAAGACGGCAAATCGCAGTGGCGGCAAACGCAGCCGTTGATAGATGACGGCGGTCACGGCGAGGCTCACAGCGATCGACGGCAGATACGTACGATGCTCATACACGAGCTCGAGCCCGACAACGCTGGACTCGAGAACCAGGTTGATGAAATACCAGGCGACCGCCAGGGCTACCAGCGGCTGACGCCGTGCCAGCCACACACCGCCGGCGAGCAGCGCCAGGACCGCCAGCACGCAGAGCACCGTCGTTGGCGGTGAAAGCAGTGACGTCGAGACTTCCGGATAATGATTGAGATTCAGCCGGCTGCGTAGCGGCAGGAAGATCAGTGTCAGGTAGAAGATGACGACACGGAATTCTGTCAACATCCGCTGGGGCATCGTGAAATGCCGTTTTTCATAGGCGTGGTTCAGGCGTTCGAGCGGGTGATTTCCCAGGTACAGCCAGGTGGCGACTCCCGCGACCACCAGCAGAATGAGCACGTACCAGAAACAACGGCGCAGCCAGGCACGGTCAAGTTTCTGGTAGAAGATTGCTTCGTACAGGAGGATGATGGCCGGCAGGGTAATGGCGATCTCTTTGTTGCCGAGCGCCAACAGCCAGCTACCCAACGCCACGATCCAGGCGCACCGCCGGCTGTAGCCCTGGCCGTTGCGGCCATGGATGAAGAGGCAGAGTGCGAGCAGAAAAAACATCGTGGACAGGCTGGTCATGCGCTGGACGATGTAGGTCACGGCGTTGGTCTGCAGCGGATGCAGCGCCCACAGCGCGGCAGTACACAGTGCCATCAGCGGGATGGCCTTGTCCGTCTTGTGCTTATCGTGCGGCGGTTCATTGTCACCCGTTGAACGGCCGGCCAGACGCAGAGTCAACAGCGCCCACAGATAGACCAGCCAGCCGTTGACGATATGGATGCCGATATTGACCAGGCGATAGGCGGTGACGTCATATTCGCTGAACCGGTAATTGAGTGCGAAAGAAACGAACGCGACGGCCCGCCTGCGCAATTGTTTCGGGCTGTCGCGCACGGCGGTTGTCAGGGACTCGAAACTGATCGTCTCGATACGGATCGCTTCGTTGCGTTTGATGCTGGCAAAGTCGTCGAAGAAAAATGGCGCACCCCTGGTGTGCCAGTAAACCACGACGACGGCAATCGCGATGCCGCACAGGGCTGTAGCGTGTATGGCGCGGCGGGATGTCATGGGTGTTCCTGCGGTTGTTTCATCTGCTCTGCCGCTTCCAGGTTACGGTGCGCATCGCCGTATTCGGGATCGAGCTCGACGGCGCGTGCGAACATCGCAATTGCGTCGTCGAGTTGTCCGAGCTGGCCAAGGCAGGCACCGAGGTTGTTGCAGTCTTTGGCATTGGGCAAGATGTCAATGGCCTCACTGAAATATGCCGCGGCGGCTTTGATGCGCCCGGCCTTCAGTTCGATACTTCCGAGGATGGCGATTGTGTCACGGCAATTTGCGCGGCTCGGCTTGTGCGTTGGATCAAGCGCCAGCGCTTTGCGGAAGAGCGGCAGGGCGTCCTGGTGCCGGCCGCGTTTCTTTTGCACGCCGCCCCTGCCGTTCCAGACGTCGGCGGAGTCCGGCTGCAGTGTGAGCGCGTGCTGATAGTACTGGTCGGCTTGGTCAAGATCCCCGCCGCTGAGGTGGGCGTTGCCGATATTGCGGTAGACTGAGGCGTTATTGGGATCCAGCTTTATAGACGTGTGGAATTTTTCCAGGGCGTCGTCGTAGTTGCCGCTCTTGACCAGGGCGACACCGTAGTTGTTGTATGCTTCGGCGTACTTCGGCTTCTTGTTGATTGCCCGCTGGCAATGCTCGATGGCGGCCGCATAGTCGCCGCGGTCGGTCAGGATTTTGGCGAGATTGTTGTTGGCCAGGGGATAGTTCGGATTGGCCGCGAGGGCGCGGTGGTAGTAGCGGACAGCCTCATCGATGTCGCCGGCCTCGCCGCGTTGGACCAGGGCGTAGCCGAAATTGGTCAATGGCCGCGGCTTGTTCGGCGCCTTGCGGGCGCAATCCTGCCACAGCGTATAGCCGTCCCGCCAAACCAGCGTTCGATAGATGGTTGCCGACATCAGCAGGACGACGATAATGACTGCCGGGGCGATCAGGTTCCGGCGGCACAAGGCTCGGCGCACGAGCAGGACAAGCGCCAGGATCGGCATCAGGCACGGCAGGTATAGTCGGTGTTCGTAGGCCATTTCGAGACCAATGATCGAGGACTCCAGCGCCAATCCGATGAAGTACCAGAAGATGCAGAACGACAGGAGTCGATGCCGTTTCGCTACCATGACGCCGACAACGAGGATGCCGATAAGCAGGGCCAGCGACAGCGCGGTCGTAAGCGGATCAAGGAGAGTCGTGGACGGCGGGAAATGATGGTCGAGCGTCAGACGGCTTGGTATCGGCAGGACGATCAGGGTGAGGTAAAAGACCAGTACCCGGAACTGAGTCAACACGCGCTCGAAAGGGGTGAAGTCGCGCATGTTTTCATAGGCTTTGAGGATGTGCTCGACCGGTTTCATGTCGAGGTAGAGCAAAGACACGAGGACGACGACCACCACCACCATCGGGACGATCCAGAGTCCAACAGTTTTGAGTGGCCACTGGAGTTTCAGGTTCTGGAAGAAGTACCACTCGATGAAAAACACCAGCAGCGGCACAGCGACGGCGATTTCCTTGCAGCCGAGCGAGATGAGCCAACAAAGCGCGGCCGCTGCAATGCAGGTGATTCCGCGGCGGCGGGTGATTCCTGCTTTCCGGCCGACGATGTACAGGCACAGTGCCAGCAATATGAACATCGATGCCAGGCTGGTCATGCGCTGCACGATGTAGGCCACCGCCTGGACCTGCAGCGGATGAACGGCCCAGATCGCTGTCGTGGCGGCTGCGACCAGCGGGATCCCTGCCGGGGCGATTTTGAACTTCGCTTCTTTGCCGGCGGCCTCGAGCTGCAGGATCAGGCACAGCAGCCAATAAACCAGGCCCGCATTGACGATGTGAATCACAACGTTGACGAGCCGATAGCCGCGCGGGTTGTAGCCGTCTGCCAGATAGTTGAGCGCAAAGCTCAGGTTGGCTACCGGGCGTCGGTGCGATGGTGCGTCGAAAGCTGCCGATCGCAGTTGCGCCGGGTCGAAGCTGGTGATGCGGATATTCGGGTTGTCCCGAACGTTCTGGCTGTCGTCGAAGACGAAGTCGTAATTCAGTGTGTGCAGATACAGGACCAGAGAGAGGATGGCGAAGACCGGCAGCGGCCATCGCTGGCATGGCTTCAATAAGGGCTCTGACATCTGTTTCAAATGATGGCTTTTCAATGAGTTACGCATATACTACTGCATCTGAATCGAACATCAATCAGCAGCCCGCGGGTGCGCAATATTGCCGCCATGGCCCGCACCGCCAGCCTGTGAAGAAAAAGCGCCAACGTAAATCGCCAAGTCCCGGCAAGGATGCGGCTGCCGACGCTCACGCGTCGCCCGCCACGGATACGAAGCAGAAAGGACCGGCGCTACCCCGGACGATTTGGTGGCGCTCGCGCTGGCTGGCGCCATCCGTGGTATTCGTCGTTGCTGCCTGTCTGTACGCCGGCACAGCTCATTGGGACACCATAATTTTCCCCGACAGCGCCCAGTACCTGAGGTTTGGCGAGGACATCCAGGCGTTCCGCTTTCTGCGCGAAGGCTACACGCTGGCGGACGATTTCTTTATGGCCCGCAAACTGCCGCCCGTTTATCCGGCTCTTACGGCGATCGGTGCCGTCGTCACGGGCGACTTCACAACGGCCGCGATTCTGGTGTCGATCGTGATGAGTCTTGGCGCGTTGGTGGCCATGTTTATCTGGGCCCGGGCGCTTGAGCGGACGACAGCGGGCCTGGTGGCAGTGGCCTTCACCGCGCTCAATCCGGCAGTTCTCAGGTACAGTGCCGAAGCCCTGACCGAGGCGACCTTTGGCTGTCTGCTTATTGTTGCCGGATATGTAACAATGACCGCCATCCTCCGACAGAGTGCGCGCTGGTTCGCAGCTGCCGGTGCAGCCTGCATGCTGGTGTATCTGACTCGTGAAGTCGGTGCGACCTGCGTTGTCGGATTGGTTGGCGGCACGGTGCTGCATCTGCTGATCACCGGTTGGCGACGTTGGCGGCAGGCACTCAAGCACCTGCTGCTGGCTCTCGTTGTTTTCGTAATGGTCGGGGCGCCATATTTTCTGTACATCCGGGTGTACACCGGATCGTTCAGTATTTCGTTGCGCTGGTCCGATCAGTACAACTTGAAAGCCCTTATGGAACATGAAACCGAAGCGTCGACTGTCGACGCGGAGGCACCGGCATCGGCTTTACCGGTACGTGTCGTGAACCGTCTCAAGGCGGGCGCTGTCAACACCTGGCGTTACACGCGGGCGGCGGGTAGAGAGCTTGGGAAATTCGTCCTGTCGATGATTGCGCTGGCGTCGGTTGGCACGTTGATTTTAGCTATACGCCGACGGGATCGGGAGACTTGGTTTCGCGAGTTGTTTGTCGTCATGTGGCTGGTTCAGGGGCCTTTGGCGATCGGCCTGCTGACCTTCAGAATGGTTGATGTCCGCTATATGTACGCAACGACATTGATGGTGATCATGTTCACGGCGATCGGCCTTTGCCGGGTCGGCAGTCAAGTGGCCCAATGGCTGCAGCGCTCCTGCAATTTCGCAAAGACGATGGCAGTGGCGCAGCGCATTGGAGGCGTGGTCGCCGGCGTTGCTGTCGTCCTGGCTGCCGTTGTCATCGGCTGGCCGGCGATCGGGCAGGAGTTGGAGCGCTACGAGTCTGACGGGCTTCGCGTCACCTTTGCCAGCGGCATCCGGGAGTTCACCGATACTTTTCAGCAGACGTATCCCGATCAGCGCGGCAAGGTCGTTGTCTCCAGGTATCCTGTGACGGCCTATTACCTGGAGGCTGCCTCGACCCGCAAGTATCCGCAAACGATGCGCGAGATCTATCGCATGGACGCCGATTTGCTGGTGGCCGACAGCTGGGTGCTGCGGGCTCGCCGGCCGCAGCTTCTCGGTCTGGCATACGGGCGGAACCGGCCGCACCCGGGCAAACGCCTGATGACCCATAGAGTCGAGGGTGTCAATCGCACGATCACGGTCTACGACCTGCGGCGCAAGAGCGAACGGGCGCTGGCGAAGATGCGGATCGATGAGGCCGCGGACCAGGTGGAGAACGAGGAGTTCGAAAGCGCCATCGCGATTCTCAAGGAGACCGTCGAAGCGTATCCGAATGACGCCGTCGGCTTGCGCACGCTGGGCGAGTTGCTGGTTGGCCAGAAGCGGCTGATCGAGGCGATTCCGTATCTGCAGCGTACGATCGAGCTTGATCCGTCGGTGGCGCGTGTGCACAACAACCTGGGCGCCTGTTACGGGCAGCGTGGGGATCTGGCCGCTGCCATCCAATCATTTGAAACGGCGCTGGCGGTCGATCCTGAATTTGAGGAAGCGCGAGCCAATCTGGAGAAAGCGAAAGCTATCCGCGACCAGCAGCGGTGAAGTTACAGGCGGATATTTGGTTTCCAGTGTGGTCTTTCTTTCGATACGATCCTTGAATTCGATCCGTAGCCACCTATAGTAAGCGTTTTTCCTATTGGAGAATACTTTATGGACAAAGCGACTAAGACGAAGGCAGTTGAAGAGTTCCGCATCAACGATAAGGACTGCGGTTCGGCGCCGGTGCAGATTGCTGTGCTGACCGGTCGCATCAGCGAGTTGACGGAGCATCTGAAGATCCATAAGAAGGACCATCATACCCGTCGCGGCCTGCTTGCCATGGTCAATCGTCGTCGTAAGCTGCTGAGCTACCTCGCGAGCGAGAGCCAAGCCCAGTACACTGATATTATCCAGCGCCTCAGCCTCCGCCGATAAGCGCCGAGCGCCGCACCGTTCCTTTTTATGTGCCGGCGGGTTAGCTCAGTTGGTTAGAGCAGCGGAATCATAATCCGCGTGTCCGGGGTTCGAGTCCCTGACCCGCTACCAATGTTTCGGGAAAATGCCCGTAAATAGCCGTAATTCCCTATCTTTTCGGGAGTTGCGGCTGTTTTGTTTTCGTCGAATGTCCAAGGATTACCCAGAATTTCCCCGCATTTTCCCGCCATATTTTCCCTATTTTTTCCCTCCTGCAGGTGGTTACAGGATTCATTGATTGTCGACTATCCTGCAAGACGGGCTATGACAATTAATAGAGCGCCTATCACAGCAACTAATCCAATTGCCAACAGGATATGGCGATGGCGCTCGTGGTCGGCGCGTCAAATAAAAAGCTTCCAATCGACAGTCTCACACGATCTCTGTTAGGGTTGTCCATTCCAATGTCCCTTCGGCGTTGGGTCGGTGCTTTAATCATAAGTAGCGAATGCCGGAAAGACAAGAACCCGCGGGCTACCTGGCACGCTTCTCCTTGACAGGCGCCGCACCGTGGCCCCCGGAATGACGTCGCGGGTCGCGAGCGCTTCCTTGCACGGACGGATTGTAAATCGACCGTTGGCGTTCATAGCTTTAGCTGCTTCAGGACCAGCGACTCGCGACGAGCGGTTTGTTTATGCTTGCTGATCGCGAGTCGAGATCGGGGCTTGAGTGGCGAATCCGTCACCCATAGATCCAGTCCAACGTGACACGGCGGATGCAGGAGTCGGGCAGGCCCCAGTTACTGCCGTTCCCGCAACTGTACGCCAGCAAGACGGAATCATCGACGCCGTGAATCGCCGTATAACAGAAGCCGCGGTTGCGGGCGGTCTCGATCAGTTTAGCATTGCGCCACGTGCTGCCCTCGTCGGCGCTTGTCGCCAATGCCAGAGGTGTTCGACGCCGAGCCTTGTCGGCCCCCGTCGTCGCCAGCTTCCACCTGTTGCTGTGATCGTTCCAGACCGCCAGCAGATCACCGGTGGCTGCAATCCGTTTGATCGACAACGGCGAACACGGCGATTTGAACCGCGACCGCTGCGGCGGGTCCACGTGTCGCCGCGGTCGCGCGAGCGCAGCTCCCACTGGTATCCGGTGTCGGTGCGGGCCCAGCCGTACAGCCGGCCCTGCTTCAGTTCGACGACCCCCGGCTCCTGAAGTCCGGATTCGCTGCGTATCGGCAGCGACCAACAGTCGTTCGATTCATGCCACGTGCGGCCGACGTCATCGGAGTGGAAGTACATCGTGAGCGCGCGCGGGTCGTGCTGCTCGCTCCGTGGCGTGCCGTCTGTCGAACGGGTCCGGTGGTATGCCGCCGGCATGATGAGCCGTCCGCTCCGCAGCTGAACGACGCGATCGTTGTTGACAACGTAGTAGCCGGAGGAGCCGATACAGCGGACCGGATTGCCCCAGCTCTCACCCTCGTCAGCGGAGATACGCATATACGGGAGATTATCGCTGATGCCATTCTTGCACAGATAAAAGAGCGCGATGTGCCCGTCCTGCAGTCGCAGCAACGACACGCTCATGACGTTCATCCGCCCCTCGTTCCGGACCAGCAGCCGATCCTTTGACGACCAGGTTCGGCCGCCGTCCGCCGAGTACCGCGCGGCGATCGTCGCTCTTCCGTAGTCGTCTTCGTTACTGCCGTAGAAGCGGGTGTATGCATACATGACACGGCCGTCAAAGAGCTTCTCACGCAGCTGTGAGGCCGATCGGGGGCTGGTGTTTACGATCAACACGGCGTCCGCAATCCTGCTCGCCCTGCATCGATCCGCGGAGACGGGAACAGTCGTGTCTTTGTAGTACGATGACTCTTCCCACGGCGTAACGTCGTGGAATCAAGAAAAAGGGTTCGCCAATTCCCCGATCACATCCACGGGGGGCTCTCTTCCGGTTGTGTCCTCAGCAGGATCGGCTTGAGAAAATTGACGCTTTTCTCAATGCCTTCCTCAGTACTCATCACCGGGTCTTCATGCTCGATGCTGAGGGAACCGTTGTACCCCACGTGGCTCAGAGCGGTGACGAATTTGCGCCACCACAGCTCGTCGTGCCCAAATCCCAATGTGCGATAGGCCCAGGAGCGTTCACGAATGTTCGCCATGGCGCGAGTGTCAAGCGTTCCGGATACCGCCGTCTCGTGGGGATTCAGACAGGCGTCCTTGGCGTGCACATGAAAGACAGCGTCGACACCCAGGTGCTGAATGGCCATAGGGGCGTCGATGCCCTGGTAAAAGAAATGGCTCGGATCGAGATTGGCACCGAGATGCGGCCCGACTATTTCACGAAGCCGCACCAGGGTATACGTGTTGTACACGACCTGGCCCGGATGCGCTTCGATGGCAATTTTCACGCCGACGTCCGCGGCGAGCGCTCCCAGTTCACGCCAGTACGGGGTAACTCGCTCTGCCCACTGCCATTCCAGAAGATCAGCGAATTCCTGCTGCCAGGGATGGGTGACCCAATTCGGATATCCGCCACCCTCCGGCGTTCCCGGACAGCCGCTCATGGTCACGACCGTGTCGAGACCCAGCTGCCCGGCTAACTCGATGGTCTGTCGCAATTCCTGTTGGGTCCTCGCGCCGCGTTCCGGATCCGGGTCCAGCGGGTTGCCATTGCAGTTCAACGCACTCAACGTCAGGTTGCGGCTGGTGATGGCGCCCATAAACTCGTCACGTGCCTGTCCGCTCTCCACGAGTTCCTGCAAGTTGCAGTGCGGTGTATTCGAAAATCCACCCGTGCCGATTTCAACCGCTTCAATTTCGCGCGAGACAGCCCAATCCAATGCCTCGGTAAAACCCATGGCTGCCAGGCCATCTGTGAACAATCCAATCTGCATATCGCATCCCTCCCTATAACCTTGGTTTATGAACGGCAACATTCCATGCCTGGAGACCCGGGCGTTGTGCCGTGAGAATTCATCCGATCCCGATCTCCTTCAAGTATTCACGTGTTCGCTTTGCGATCGGCAGCGGCGTGTCGATGTCGCACGGATACATGTCCTGCTCGACGATGGCAATGCCGTTGAAATCGAATGCCTGCAAGATGTCCCGCAGCAGGACGGCTTTCATTGTCAAATCATCGGCCATGGCAAGTTCCGGGCGCAGGGGTTCGTCGTTGGAGGATTGGGAAAAGTAGAATAATGGCTGATTACAGTGAAGTCAACGAGGATAGCAATCCAAATGTCAACATGCCGGCCCGGATAAAAAAATGGGTAAGAGTTCGTTCGTTGAGACAGGACACAATCCTGCAAGTCAATCGGATCGGGGGCTCACGCCGAAATGATCGAGTACGTTCTTGAGCAAGCCGGACCACTGCGGGTCCACGGCTAAGGGCCAACCAGCCGCAATACTCGAGGCATTGAAAACGCGGCCACCGCCGGGTCGTTCCCAATAGATCATCTCACAGGCAACGTCATGGGCGTGTCGTTGCTGCGGCGGCAGTTCGCGGTGGTAGTAGTCGAAATATTTTCCCTTGCCGTCGAATTCTTCCCAATTCAAAATGCCCTCTGCGAGAACTTCAATGCCGTCCGGATCCGTCAAGCCGGCCGGGGCACCGGGCGGCTTGACGGATCCGGCACTGAGTTTCATCAGCGTCGAGACGCGAACGTCACCCTCTTCACCGAGCGCCTGGCGGCGGGGATTGGCAGCGTCGAAGCCGAAATGGTCACCATTCTTCATGTTCAGGCGATTTGGTTTTTGAAACAGAAAGTGGTCGGCGTTGGTGACGCGAAAGGGGCCGGCACCGGCAATGCCCATTGTGTTGTATGACAGAAATTCCACACCGAGCAGTTCCCAGGCGGGAAAGCCGCAGTCACGGGCGGCCCCGCCGCGTTTGCCGTCGTGGCTGTGCCAGCATTCGCCGCGCTGCTCGGGTCGCAGTTGTGCTCCCCACCCGTCGACTTTACGACATTCCATGACTTCTGCGGCTTCATCGAAACTCACACGCCAGTACAAGGAATTGCCGGACAGAGAAACGAGGTTGCCGCCGGAATCGAGAAACCGGCGCACGTGGGCATACTGCTCGAGCGACCAGTACTCGCTGTGCCCGACGACAAACACGACTTCGTAGTCGTCGAGCAGATTTGGATCCTGATGCAGGTCGAGCTCGGCGTAGGCGTCATAATCAAAGCCCTGCTGTTCCAGCCAGGCCGCAGTGAAACGGTCGGCGCGGCTGAGTTGGCTGAAATCCGCAGCCATTTTCTGTTCGAGTGTATACGGGCCGGCCATGGGCCATGGCATGCGCATGCCTACCTGAAGACTCGGCTGCCCGGCGCGGTGGTGGCGGTAGCAGCAGTATGGCGCTTTCGGATCATCCCAGTCAACAGCGTACCCGAACCCGCGAATATTCATCTTGATGCCGGGCCAGCTGGGACAGAACGGCGTGGCAGAATACGCTTTCCACGTATTCGTCGAGAAGAGAAAAGCGATCGGTGCCTTGGCTGCAGTCGTCGCTTTTCTGACAATGAAGAGCGTGTCGTACATCCGCTCTTCGCCGTCGACTTCAAACCGGAATCTACCGGTATATGCCCCCGACCGGGCATCGACGGGAATGCGATATTCGAAGGTCGGCGACCAGCGGCAGTCGTAGAGATCATCCGACGCCAGTCTCAGGCCGTGCCCCCGCGTCGGATCTTCGTTGGGATCATAGGTGCCGTACCAGGGAACGTCCGCATCGAAGCCGGGGCCGCCGATCATCCAGGTGGCGTGATTGACAATTTGCCCGTGGCGCTCGTGCCCGCTGATGTCGGCAACGTGAGCGCCACTCTCCTCGTTTAGCGGCCAGCAGGCAAGCAGCTCTTCAGGTGCCGGCAGCCTGAGAGCCTGACTGGAAAATCGCTCCTTGATCTCGTCTTCGGACAATGCGCGGCCGTAGATTGTCGGCATGGCCACGTCCGCATCCA
>CAJWLW010000052.1 GCA_913042885.1 uncultured Lentisphaeria bacterium
TCGAGTCTATCGAGAAGGATGTCCGGGCGCTCGTCGACGGTGCCATCGCGAGAGGCGCCGTGTTCGTCAACGTCGCCCTTGCTACCGACGGTACCGGCGCCGCGAAGGTAGAGGTCGATAGCGAGCTGGCCCGTCGTGTACACGCAGCTGCCGCCGGCGTTGCTGCTGAACTGGGGCTGCCCGGTCAATTGACCATCCACGACCTGCTTCAGGTGCCCGACCTTTTCGTTGTACGGCCACCCGAACTCGACGAGGCCACCGCCCGTGCCATGGTGAGCGAGGCTGTGCAACCGGCGTTGAAGGAACTGGCCGAAATGCGTGCCACCGAAGGCGCCGCCATGCTCACCGACCTGAGAGCCCGCTGCGCCGGCCTGCAGGAAATGATGCAGACCATCCGCACTATCGGTCCGGCAACCGTCGAACGTTATCGTGCCAAACTGCTCGAGCGCGTTGGCGAGTTGATCAGCGGCATTGAACATGACGACGAGCGGTTGCATCGCGAAGTGGTTGTGTTCGCCGATCGCTGCGATATCACTGAGGAGCTCACCCGGCTCGACAGCCATCTCGAACAGATGCAGACGCTGTTCGCGGCCACCGGACCGGTCGGGCGCAAGCTCGACTTTATGATCCAGGAAATGGTGCGCGAGATCAATACCATTGGCTCAAAATCGCAGGACGTGGAGATCGCCCGGATCGTCGTCGATTTCAAAACCGAGCTGGATCGAATCCGTGAACAGATTCAGAACGTCGAATAGTTTACGTGGCCACCATGCCATCTCAACGCCAGGCAACCGTCGTTATTTCACCAGCCGAAGCCGGCCGGCGTCTCGATGCGTGGCTTGCCCACCGCTTTACTTACCGCTCTCGCCGGCAATGGCAGAAGAGCGTGCGTGCTGGTGAGATTCAACTTAACGGGCACCCGGCGAAGGTGGCCACGCTCGTGCAGCCGGGAGATGCGGTCGAATATCGCATGCCGGACGCAGCGGAACCGCCTGTCGATGTTGCCATGCAGACCCTCTACGAGGACGACACGGTTTTGGTCATAGCGAAATCCGGTGACCTGCCGTGCCACCCGGGCGGCCGCTACTTTGACAACACGTTATGGTCCGTGTTGCGGCAGCAGTTTGACAATGTCCACCTGGTCAACCGCCTGGATCGTGAAACCTCAGGTATCGTGCTGATAGCCAAAGACGCAGCGACCGCCGGCGCCCTGATGTCGCAGTTCGCCGACCACACAGTGACCAAGGCGTACCTGGCGCTGGTATACGGCTCCTTCCCGTCGCAGCTCGATACGGAGGGTGTGCTTGTCGCAGATGCCGCCAGCGAGGTGCGCAAGAAGCGGGCGTTCGTGCCCGATCCTGCCGCTGCTGGTGAATCCGCCCGGACAATCTTTACCTGCCTGGCCTCAAGCGCCGGGCTTTCGTTGATTCGTGCCGTGCCGACGACCGGCCGGTTGCATCAGATCCGTGCCACGCTGTGCAGTCTGGGCTTCCCGCTGGTCGGCGACAAACTTTACGGGCCGGACGACCGGATGTACCTGCGCTGCATCGCCGACGAACTTACCGACGCCGATCGCACTGCGTTGCGCATGGGCCGTCAGGCGCTGCATGCGTATCGTCTCGTCTTCAGCCATCCCGTCGATGGTCGGCAGATCCAGGTAACCGCGCCGTTGCCGGCGGATCTGCAGCAGATAATGGCCAGAGCAGGCTTGCAACCCGGTGCGGAGTTACAGTGTTAGACCAGGTCCAGATCGAACTCCTGTATCGGCACGGCCACTACGCCGCCTTTGTATTAGGCGCTTGCTTCGGCAGTTTCCTGAACGTCTGCATCTGGCGCATCCCGAACAATATGTCGATCATCACGCCTGGTTCGCACTGTCCAAAGTGCAGCCATCCGCTGGCCTGGTATGAGAACATTCCCATTCTGGCATGGCTGGTTTTAGGGGCCAGGTGCCGGTGGTGCAAGAGCCGGATTTCGGTACGTTACCCGCTGGTCGAAGCGCTGGTGGCCATCCTTTTCGTCGCTGTCTGGCAGCGGGCTGCAGACTTCGGCTGGCCGCTTCCGTCCCTGTTCGTCGGCTGGTTCCTCGTTTGCATTCTGGTGGCCGTCAGTTTCGTTGACAGCGATCACCAGATCATCCCGAACAAGTTCACGTACACCGGTCTTGTTATCGCTGTAGCCGCTGCTCTGATCTGGCCGCAAACCCACGCCCTCGATCGGATCACTGCGGAGTTCGCACAAACGGTTGCCCGGTTCTGGGACGGGATTTACGGTACGCGCCAGATTGTCGTTCTTGACCTGGTACTCGGCGTCATCCTGGGCGGTGGCGTGTTTTGGCTTTTTTCGACCGTTGGCCACGTCATCCTGGGGCGTGACCGGCAACAGCTTGATCCACCGGCAACTATCGTGTTAACCCCTGACAATCTTCAGATCGCTGCTGCGGAACCGACAGCCTGGAAAGACGTTCTGTATACCGACGCGGATCGGGTCAAGGTCATCGGGAAAGTCGTTGCTGCCGACCTCAAGGATACCGAACCCGACCCGTGCCTGGGCCCTGGCGAGGACGAAGTAAAGATTGTCGCCGACGATATGAGCATCACTGCCCGCGGCGTGACGGTGCCGATGACGGCAGTCGAGCGTGTCGTTGTGGAAGCCCGGCAGATCGTGCTGCCACGGCTGGCGATCGGGCTTGGTGACGTCAAGCTTTTCGCCGTCCTGGGTGCCTTCTTCGGTCCCGCTGGTGCGGTAATCGTTCTGGTCCTGTCGTGCAGTATCGGGTTTGTCGCCGGTCTTGGCTTCGGTATCGTGCGACTGCTGCAGGGCCGTGGCTGGGACGGGAGCATTTGTTTCGGTCCGTTTATCTCAGTTGCCGCACTGATATATCTGTTGCGCAGCGAGGAGATTCTGTCGTTTGTGATGTGGCGTTGGCTGCTGTTGGGTTAGCCGTAAAGGGATGTGTTGCCGGATTACGATGCTTTGCCACTATTATGTCGGAACACGTTGACACTGCGGCGGTGCTGGGTATTGTAACTTGCTTCAAAGACTGAACATAAGTAGAGCCGCAGTGTTCCGCGCACGACACCACGTGCCGGGGCCGTACATTTCGTCGATGGAGGACCTGAATGGCAATTCTCAACAAAATCTTGAATATCCTAACCCTGTTGCTTGCCGGTGTCGCGCTGTTTTTCGGTTACAGCCTGTTCGAGCGACGTGTCGAGCTGCGCAGCCACAGTGAAATGGTGGCTAAATCGATGACCGAAGTCGTCAAGCGGTTGGATGTCGCCAGCAACACGGACGTGGCGGCGGCAGTTGGTGACCTGGGGTGGAAGGCATTCCACGATACGCGTAGCGATGCCGGCACTTACGAGACCTTCAGGAATACCAAGCTTTCGAAGATTGAAGGGCAAGTGAAAACGATCATGAAACAGCGTGACGATCTCGCTCACGCTTTGGCCGAAATCGCCCTTAACGTCGATCGCGGCTCACTCAAGCCGGAGATCTTTCAGAATGTCCAGGACTACGAAGCCGGCGTCACCGACTTGATCGAGAGAATCGTCGAGGTGAAAGACCGGGACAAGCTGATTTTTACGCGGATTCATGATATCGCCTTCAACCTCACCATGCCGTTGCCCGAAGGTTCCCTGAAGGACCCGACACAGTGCAAGGCAGCTCTCGATACGTTTGGAAACAACCTCAATAATCTGAACAAACGCAGCGTTGCCTATGTCAAGACGATCGTCGTCGCCGTCGATACAATCGGCCAGCATGACTGGCAGGTCAACAAGGACCGCTTGAGGAGCCCGACCGATTACGAGGGAGAACTCGCCGCCATCGAGAATGATTGCGCCGAGATCAACGATGATCTGATAGCGTACGGCAAGATCGGTGCCGATCTTGAAAAGGTCAAGTCGGAACTGGACGACAAGAAGAACGAGTTGAACGACGTGAACAAGAATCTTCTGGCGCGCGAAATCGACCTAGACAACTGCAAGACTGAACTGGCGCGCTGCAAAAGGGGACCCGGTTCCATAATGATGGACCCGCAGGACCCAAGTAAACCCCTGAACCCGGGCGATTCCGTTGTCACGAACGTCGAAGGCAAAATTATCGAAGTAAACTACGATTGGAACTATGTGATCATCGATCTCGGACGCAGGGACCTTATTCCGAAGAATATGGGTTTTCGGGTTGCCCGCGGCAGCGAGTATATCTGCAAGGTCAAAGTCACGCGCGTACTGGATCAGTACTGTGTGGCCGACATTCTGCCGCACCTCAAACAAGGTGTGGTGATGGAGGGCGATCGTGTTATCCAGTAAACTCGTTTTCGTCATTAACCTGCTCGCTTTCCTGGTCTTCGGCGCGGTTGTCGCCCTCGAAATTCTGGAGGCACAGGAATACAGTATGTCCATCATGGATCTCATGATGATGGGCGACAAGTGACCGCAATGCGCTGTCTACTCCTCCTATTACTTATCGGCCTCGTTGGTGGCTGCACCGTCATCGATGAAAGCCGTGTCCACAATGGCCAGGATGACTCCCTGCCGTGGACCGGTCGCGCCGATTGGGAAGGCCAGAGCGTCGGCATTCCCGTTCAGTAGCGGATCCCCCCCCCGAATTCTGTGTCCGAAACCTGGTACACCTGGCACGACGACTCTCGCGCGGCCGCCGAAAACATGGCCGTCGATGACGCCCTCCTGCGTACTGCCCCCGACCGTGCCTGCCCCTTGCTGCGCTTTTATGGCTGGACTCGCCCGTCACTTACCATCGGGTATTTTCAGCGTTATGCGGCGGTTGCACGCGATGGATTCGAAGTTGTCCGGCGCCCGACCGGCGGTGGTGTTGTCAATCACGTCAACGATCTAACCTGCACCATCGCAGTACCCCGTGGGCACTGGTATCTCGATGTCGATCGATTCGAAAGCTATCGTCTGGTCAATCAAGCGATCGTCGACGGCTTGGAATTTCTGGACATTCCAGCATCTTTGACCGCCGAGGACACGACGCGGACAGAGGATCGCGAAACCATGCAATGCTTCACGGCACCGACGCGTTACGACGTCATCAGCGGTGACAGCAAAGTGGCAGGTGGCGCCCAGCGGCGCACGGCCGACGGTCTGCTTTACCAGGGCAGCATCTCTCTCGACGCCCTGCCGCCCCTGGATCGACTGGCATTAATCAGTGCTGTTGAACAGGGCTTCGCGAAAATATTCGACTGTTGTTTCCGACCGTTCGAAAACCCTGCCCAGTTCGAGACCATCGTCGACGAGCTCACCGCATCACGTTACGGAAACGACGCCTGGAACCGCCGCCGCTGAGTCTGTCACAGGGCGCTGGAACCTCTGGTGTGCTCAGCGGGGAAACGTCAAGTAGCCGTCCAGCCCGAGCGGCAAGCCGAGGACCAACCACCCGAGCAACAGCACGGTCCAGACGATCGAGAAGGCGATGGTATACGGCAGCATCAGCGAGATAAGGGTGCCCATGCCGCCTTTTGGGACGTATTTCTGCATGAACACGAGAATAATGATCAGGTACGGATTCAACGGCGTAATGATATTGCTCACCGAGTCGCCGATGCGATAGGCGGCCTGGGTCAACTCCGGACTGATGCCTACCATCATCAGCATCGGGATGAAAATCGGCGCAAACATCACGTATTTCGCGGACATCGAGCCGATGAAGAGATTGAATACCATTGTCACCAGGATGAAAGCGACGATCAATGCCCACACCGGCATGTCTGCCTTGCCCAGGACCTGGCCGCCGGCCATCGCCAGCATTTTGTCCAGCCCCGAGTACTTGAAACTCTCGATGAACTGCGCGGCAAAGAAAGCCAGCACGATGATCGGTGCCATTGCCGCCATCGATCCTGTCAGCGCCTGTGTAACGTCCTTCTCGTTGCGAACCTCGCCTGCCGCCAGGCCGTAGGCAATTGCGGGAATCAGGAACACAAAAAACAGCAACGGCACCATTGCTCGAACCCAACGTTTGAAGGGCGATGCGGATTTGACCACGACCACCCCGTTGTCGAGCGTCACGGCACCCTCCGGCAAAGGTTCGTCGAGACTGAGTTCGAGGCGCTCGGCCGGCGAGCCGGCGGCATCCGGCATCGAATAGGTGTACAACGGCGCATCCGGTATCAGGATCGCTGTGAGAATGAGTGCCATCGTCACCAGGAACGCCAGCGCTGCCGCCGCCAGCCCCTTGCGCTCGCTCGCTTGCAGCTTGAACGCCGTTGATTCCGTCGCATCGGGCACTCGCGGCCCACCCTCAGCCTCTGGTTTCTGTGACATACGGCGTTCGACGAACCAGGTCGTTACCGCCCAGCCAGTCAAGGTGATCACTACCGTCGAGGCAACCATGAAATACCAGTTGCATCCCGGATTCACCTGGTATGTCGGATCCACGACTTGGGCGCCTTCGTTGCTGAGCTGTGCCAGCATGGGATCGAGTCCGGTGATCAGCAGATTGGCGTTGAACCCTGCGGCAACACCGGCGAACACCGCTGCCAGCCCGACCAGTGGCGATCGCCCGGCAGCCAGGTAAAGCGCTGCCGCCAGCGGCGGCAGCACGACATAGCCCGCATCGAGGGTGATCGACGACATGATCCCCAGAAATACCATGGCCGGTGTCAGCAGCGAACCGGGTACGACCGCGATGAACGCTTTGAGCAATGCCCGGATCAGCCCTGTGCGCTCGGCGACACCAATGCCGAGCATCCCGACCAGGACAACGCCTAACGGCCGAAATCCCATGAAATTCGTAACCAGATGGCTGATCAGCCAGAAGAAACCGTCGCGCGTCAGCAAGCTCTTGGCACGATACGTCTCGCCTGTTGTCTGCCAGGTAACCCGCGGCTTCCCGTCCTTGTCCAGCACCTGCTCGTTGACTACGACACCATCGCGTTCTACCTGAATGCTGTCTATTTCCGGTAGTTGCTGTGCGACTGTCCAGGCCTGGCTGGCCGCGATTGCCGAGACGACGACCACGATCACCGTGCCGATGAGAAACAGCGTTGCCGGATCGGGCAGTCGATTGCCGCTGCGCTCGATAATGTCGAGTATGCCGCGGCGATTTTTCGTTGTGTTGTCCTTGCTCATGGCAGCCCCCCTTACAATGTCGCACTGTCCAACGGGAATTCCAAGACACTGGATCAACGCTGCATTAGGTTGTACTGTTGTGTTGCACACATCCGAGAGAGGAAGACATGTCTGTATCTATTGTTGGTTGGGGCCACACAAAATTCGGAAAGCTCGAGCAGGACGTCGAAGACCTGATCATCGAGGCGGCTACCGCTGCGATTGCCAACGCCGGGGTGCCGGCGGCCGATATCGATGCGGTCTATCTGGGCTGGTACAATGGTGGATTCAGCGCGCAGGACTTCGGCTCGTCGCTGGTGATGAACGGTATCGACGAGCTGCGATTCAAGCCTGCGACGCGGGTGGAAAACGCCTGCGCCACCGGTTCCGCTGCGGTCCATCAGGGCGCCAACCTCATCGACGCCGGCCGGGCTCGCTTTGTTCTCGTTGTCGGCGTCGAGAAAATGACCACGTCGCCGCCGGCCGAGGTCGGTCCGATCCTGATGAAAGCCTCGTATATGAAGGAGGAGTGCAAGCCGGGCTGCGGCTTCGTCGATATTTTCGGGCAGATCGCCGCAACCTATTTTGACAAGTACGGTGACAAATCCGATGCCCTGGCGGTTATTGCTGCCAAGAACCATGCCAACGGCTGTGACAACCCTCTGGCGCATCTGCGCAAGGACCTGGGCTACGAATTCTGTGCCACTATTTCCGAGAAGAACCCACAGGTTGCAGGCCCGCTCCGGCGCACAGACTGTTCACTGGTCTCCGACGGCGCTGCGGCTGTTGTGCTGACCGATGCGTCGACCGCACAGTCGATGCCGCAGCGCGTGTCGATCGCCGCACGATGCCAGGTCAATGATTACCTGCCGATGAGCAAGCGGGACTTGCTGTACTTCGAAGGCTGCGCCCGGGCCTGGAGCGGGGCGATGTCCATCGCCGGCATTACGCTCGACGACCTCGACCTGGTCGAGACCCACGACTGCTTCACGGTGGCCGAGCTCATGCAGTACGAAGCCATGGGACTGACGCCGCCGGGGCAGGGCGATACTGCGGTGCTCAGCGGGTTGACGGCCAAGGACGGCAAGCTGCCGGTCAACCGTTCCGGCGGCCTCAAATCCAAAGGCCATCCGATCGGCGCCACTGGTGTATCGATGCACGTCATGACGGCAATGCAGCTCACCGGAACCGCGGGCGACCTGCAGTTGCCGAACGCCGAAATCGGCGGCGTCTTCAATATGGGCGGTGCCGCCGTGGCAAACTACTGCTCGATTCTCAAGGCCGGCTGAGCCTTGCCCGCTTTCGACCGCGCCGGCATCAGTGGTTGAAGCGCGTCTGCAGCTCGTACATCTTGCGGTACAGTCCGGGGCGGGCCAGGAGTTCTGCGTGGCTGCCGCGATCAACGATCTGTCCCTTGTGCAGCACCACGATGGTGTCGACATCCCGAATCGTCGACAGACGATGCGCAATGAGAATGGTTGTTTTGCGCTGCATTACATAGTCCAGGGCCTTCTGGATCATGATTTCCGTGCGTGTATCGATGTTGGCTGTGGCCTCGTCGAAAATCAGAATCTCGGCCGGCGACGCCAGTGCCCGGGCCAGGGCGATCAACTGCCGCTGCCCCATCGACAGGTTGGTGCCTTCGCTATCGAGCACCGTCCGGTAGCCGTCCGGCAGTTGGCGGATGAATTCGTCCGCCATAATATCGCGGCAGATGTCCTCGACCCGCGCTTCGGTCACGTCCGGCCGGTTCAGCGCAATATTGTAAAAGACGGTTTCATGAAAGATCGACGGCTCCTGCGGCACCAGCACGACCGTTTCCTTGAGGCGCTGCCGAGGTATCTGCCGGATCGATGTGTTGCCAAGCAGGATTTCACCGTTGTCCGGCCCGAGATCGTACTGTCGCGTCAGCAGCCGGATGATTGTCGATTTTCCGGAACCGGTCGGCCCGACGATAGCCAGACTGCTGCCCGGTGCCACCTGCAGATCGATGCCGTTCAAGACCGGTTCATCCCGGATGTAGGAGAAGCTGAGATTTTGCAATTCGAGGTCCGTGCTGTCAGCGGATTCCGTACCCGTGTCGTCCGGCAGCGGTATCGACATCACCTGATGAATCTTGTTGACCGCGGCAAGGGCTGACTGCAGGACAGCAAAGCGGCCGCCCATCTGCTTGATCGGCGGAAAGATCAGCCACAGCCACTGGATATACGCGACGATGCCGCCGATCCTCAGGCCGTCGTCAAGCAGCGACGACCGTGCGATGAGAATGAGGACGGCGCCGATGGCGATGAATGACATGCCCTCGATAATCGAGAACAGCAGTGCTTCGTGGCTGATCGTCTGGATGTTCTTGTCGCGGTACTTGTTGTTCTGCTTCTCGAAGTCCGCCATGAAGGCAGTTGTCATATTGAAGTTTTGCAGTTCGAACACCATCGTCAGAGCTTCGTTGATGCGAGCTGTCAGACGGCCGTTGATCGTGCGGATCTGATCGAAGAGCCGTCGCAGAATCCGCCGGAAAATATCGACGATCAGAATCAGCAGCGGCAGAAGAATCAGCGTCCACAGACCGAGCTGCACATTGACCAGCAGGATGTTGATGAAGATGAAGAGAATCAGCAGCGCGTCGCCGATCAGATTGGTGAGCCCCGCGGTCATCGTTTCACCGATCGCCTCGACATCACTCGTCGTGCGGCTTACGTACACGCCGAGCGGCTGTTTGTCGTACCGGTCTTTACCGAGGAAACAAATGTGCCGCATCACCTTCGCACGGATCCCGGCAAGCGTACGGATGCCGGCGGACTGCATGCTGATGTTCTGAACAATCATCGTGACGAATGCCAGCAACACGAGGCCGAGATACACGAACCCTGCCGCGATAGTGTATTTCAGATCGCCCTCCACGATGCCGAAGTCGATGGCACGCTGCGTCACGATCGGTGTGATCGACATCAAAGCGGCATACACAGGCATCAGTGCGAATGCCAGCAGAAAGCGCCATTTGTAGTGGCGCGTGAAGCCGAGGAAAAACCGGATGAGACTGCGATCGGTCATTTCTCCAGCTCCAGCAGTTGCTGCTCAACGACCTGATGCTCGTAGGTCTGTCGATACCCTTCGTGGCAGCCGAGCAGCTCGTCATGGGTGCCGCGGTCAACGATGCAGCCGTCTGCCATGATCAGAATCTGGTCGCACGGGATCAGTGCTGAGATCCGATGGGAAATAATGATCAGCGTCTCATCGGGCAGCCTTGAATACAGGGCTGCCAGAATCCTGCTTTCGGTCTCGTGATCGACTGAGGAAATGATATCGTCCAGCACCAGGAGCTGGCGCGGCTTGAGCAGGGCCCGCAGAATTGCCAGGCGCTGGCGCTGGCCGCCGGAGAGCCGGATGCCGTGTTCCCCGATGACCGTATCGAGTCCGGCGTTGAACAGTGTCAGGTCATTGGCCAGCTGGCTGATCTCGAAGGCGTCGTCAAAGGCTGTCGCGTGGAAGGTTTCTTCCATGGCGCCGTCGCTGTGCTCACGGATCAGATCGAGATTATGCCCGATCGAGCCGTCGAAATGCCGATTGTCCTGGGTCGCAATTGCGAACTGCTTCAGCAGTACATCAGTCGAGATTCGTCCGTAGTCGATACCCTGAAACCGGCACGTGTCGGGCGGCGTTGGCAGGTTGCCAGTCAGCAGATTGAGCAACGTGGTTTTACCGGACCCGGTCTGTCCGAAGATCCCGTACTTGCGCCCGCGCAGGATGTCGAGCGCGTCGATGCGCAGCTCGAACGGCTGGCTGAACTCGTTGGCAACCGCGGTGCTGTCCTCGTCGTTGGCCGCGGCCGCGGTATCATAGTGGAATCGCAGGTCGCGAATCGAGACAAGCACCTCGTTGTCGGTGTGTGCCAGCAACGCCGGCACGGTCGAAACTTCCTTGATTCTCTCGCGTTGGTTTACGTCGTCCGCGAGGTCTCGGATGTCGTAGATGCGCTCCAGGCAGACCTCGCCTCGCTGGAAAATGGAAATCAGAAAACCCCAGACCCGCATCGGTTCCTGGATCAGCCCGAGATAGATGCTGTACTCGACGAATTCTGCGATACCGAACGCCCCGTTGATTACCAGAGGTCCGCCCACGACCATCAGGATGAACGTCGCCAGACTGGCCACGGCAACGGCGAAATTGGTGACGATGATTCGCAGGTTCTGGACGTTCTCCGAGCGATCGCGATAGGCGTGATTCTCATCCGAGAAACGTCGGAAGAGGCTGTCGAAGACCGGATAAATACTCAGCAGCGTGTGTGCCCGCAGCAGTTCCCGAATCGTCTCGGTCAACTTGCCGAGCTGCCGTTGCACCATTCGCGCCCGGCGCATCATTATCGCGGCGAGAAATTTAATGACCAACACGGCCAGTGGCAGCGTCAGCAGGCAGACCACTGTCAGCTTGGTGCTGATTTGGAACATGTTGAAAAGACAGAAGCCTGCCAACAGTACACTGTTGATCGTGTGCAGGATGCCCATGGACAGCAGCACGCGTGTCAGGTTGATGTCGTTTGTGCCGCGACTCACCAGATCGCCGGTGCTGTAGCCGCCCAAAAAACGTGTGGGAATGGAGATCGCGTCGTTGAAGTAATCCTGGCGTATTTCGGCTTCTACCCGGCGTCCGGGAATGAAGATGTAGATCCGCGACAGCACCCGGAACACGCACAGCAGCAGGCCAAGCCCGATAATCTGCCAGCCCACATAACACAGGCGATCGGCGTCGCTGGCGTTGCCGATGACATCGCCGTTCTGAACCAGGTCGATACCCCGGCCGATGAACCTCGGGATAGTCGTCGTTGCGGCAACCGTGATGACCAGGAAGAGGATACCCCAAAAGTAGAACATGCCCTTGCCGGGCAGGTACTCACGCAGGAAACGGCGGCTGAAGGGAAGCATCGTTACGGGCTCGATAGATCAGGAAGTTCGCAGGTTGCGTCGGGCGACGACGCTGCAGGCAACCCGTAACATGACGCGTGCCCGGGAAATGACCATTGCTGTCTCGCGCCACGCGAATGAAACACTGCCGTGCCGTGTCCAACCGCGTCTAAAATGATCTGTGGATTCTTGAACGAGCCGACCATCTGCGTTACTGTTTTGTTCACTACAGAAAGGGGTGAAATCACATGCATAGAATCGGCATCATCGGTTGCGGTTGGATCGCACCGTTCCATCTCGCGGCACTGCAGAAGTTCGCCGATCGCGCCACCGTCGCGTGGGTGGCCGACATCGACAGTGTCCGCGCCGACGCCGTCGCTTCGCGCTACAGCGTTCGAGCAATCAGCGACTATCGTGAGAGGCTCGACGAGGTCGATTGCGTGCATATTCTGTTGCCCCACCACCTCCATTGTCAGGTCACGACTGTCTGCCTCGAGGCGGGCAAGCATGTGTTGCTGGAAAAGCCCATTGCAACCAGCCTCGAAGACGCCGACACTATGATCGCCTGTGCCGAACGCAACGCCCGCACCCTCATGGTTGGCTATCTGCATCGCTATCGCAAGTCCATTCAGATGTTCAAAGAGATCGTGACCGGCGGGAGCTACGGGAGACTGTTCATGCTCGACGCCATGATGGACGAATCTCTAAAAGGCTATTTGACCGGCTGGACCAGCCGCAAAGAGACGCTTGGCGGTGGGGTGTTCTTTTCGTCGTCGCCGCATATGCTCGACGTGATGCTGTGGATCGCCGGGGACGTGCGCTGTGCCAGCGTTGTCGGCACACATGGCGGTTGCAACATAGAAGGCGAAGACACGGCCTGCTCCATCCTCAAGTTCGAGAACGGCGTCATCGGCGTCACCCGCCACACGTGGGCATCTCCGGCAGCACCGATCTGGTACACAATGGAAGCAGTGTGTGAACAGGCGCGCGTCCGCCTGACGACGTCACCGGAGGGCGACCTGTTTCGCGACGGGCCCGAGTGCGCCTGGACAACCAGGATTGAGGCGCACGGGGCGCACGACGAAGTTTTGCTGGAAAGTGGTGAAGGACTTGATCTTACCGCCGAAGTCGAGCACTTTTTCGACTGTGTCGACACCGGCGCCTGCCCGCAGACGGATGGGCGCGCTGCCCGCAAGATCATCGAGCTTGTGCTCAACGCCTACGCCGATGCTGAGCAGCGCGGTGGTCTCTGAGAACCGCAAACGGATCTGAACCATGCACAAAGACTGGGACATTGTTGCTGCCCACTGGTCGCCCGCCGGTGTCACATCAACTTTGCAGGCGCTCAGTGACGACATTCGCGGGTACCTGAGCAACAACGCCGTCGAGCCAGGCGACCTCAGCCACTTTGGAATTGTTGTCGAAAATATCGATGGCAGTGTTGAGCGCTTGAACCAGGACCTCGACACAGCATGGACGTCGACGACGCGTGACTGGGTGGCGGCTATGGGCGTACACGTCGCACGGGGCGACTTTCATGGTATCGAGTTGGAATTCATTCAGCCGGTCGGCCCGAGCTTTTTCCTCGAGGCGTTGCAGGCCGGCGGCGAAGCCGTCCATCACGTCTCTTTCACAGTCGCCGATATCGATGCCGGGCACGCGGCGTTGGCCGATGCCGGCGAGCCGTCGCTGGGCGGTATCAGACAGGGGTCGCACGGCCGAATCGCGTTCTTTGCGCCGTCGGAGGTTGCTCCGGTTTGCGTCGAACTGTGTCAACAGCATTGAAAATCGGGATTTGCAGCGATGAACACAATGACGACTGAGCGTGTCTGCACATTGCTGTGCGACATGATTCGCTGTGACACCATCAACCCGATGGGACGTCCACACAAACTCACCCGCACCGTCGAGCGGCCGCTGGTCGACCTGCTCGAAAGCGTCTTTGCCGATACCGGTGCAGTCGTGACGCCGATGCCGGTCAGCGAGCTGCATGAGAACCTGGAGATTCGCATTGCCGGTCGCCAGGATGGGCCGCCGCTCTTTTTTGAATCTCACATGGACACTGTTCCGGCGGACGACTGGCTCGACACGGCGCTGATTCCCCGAGTCGATGGGGACATTGTCTACGGCCGCGGCGCCTGTGACGATAAAGGTCCGCTGGCGTCCATGGTTGCCGCTGTCCTCGACATCCTCGAGTCCGGCGAACCGCCGCCGTATCCCGTGATCCTGCTGGCTGCCGGCGACGAGGAGAGTGCGCAGACCGGCATCAGGCAATACGTCAGCGATCACCGCGGACCTTATCAGATTGCCGTCTTTGGGGAGCCCACTTCAAATGTTCCAGTCATTCAGCATAAGGGTGTCGTGCGCTGGGATATCACAATCAGGGGCGTCAGTGCGCATACGTCACAGCCGGAATTCGGACGCAACGCGATTCACGACATGATCAAGGTGATCCGGCGGCTTGCCGATTATCAGGACGAAATCGAGGCGCTGCACAGCAACCCTTTGATGTCAGGTCCGCGAATCAATGTCACACGCATCGACGGTGGGCGCACCCGCAACGCCGTTCCCGACGAATGCACGATCTGGGTTGACTACCGCATCATGCCGGGCCTGGATTCGGCCGAGGAGCGGCAGAAGGTTATCGATGACCTGGCGCAGCTTGGTCTCGATATTACCCATGCCGAGCCTCAGGTTGCCATGCCGCCGCTCAGCACGCATCCGGACTCGGCTCTGGTTCGTCAAGCGGCCGCAACGTCCAGCGAAGTCACCGGCCGGAAAATCGCCCCACTGGGGGCACCCTACGGTACGGACGCCGCGTGGATCGATACTGGTACGCCGACGCTGGTTATCGGTCCCGGCGACATCAAGCATGCCCACGCCATCGACGAGTTCGTTACGATGACAGAAGTCATGCAGTGCGCCGAGATTCACCGGCGGCTGATGATGCATGACTGGCGGGCTGAATAGTCCGGGCGCGAACCGCCTGGCTCAAGGCACTTCCGCCTCTTCGTCGGCTTCAGCGATCCGGAAGATCATCAGGCCGGCCTGGCGATCGGCGACATACGCGAGCTTGTCGGCGATTGTGACATCTTCCACAGTGGACGGTGTTTTGCTGGCCTTCACCTCGACCGGATTGGCGGGATCCGAGAGGTCGTAGATACGCAGCCATCGCAGGTCGCCCACGCATGCCAGGCCGTCGATCACTTCGATCGTGCGAGTGGCGCGCGGCGTACTGACTTTGGCGAGCTGCTGGGGCTGTGTCGGGTCGGTGATGTCCAGCACTACGATGCCGGGATAACCCACTGCCAGATAGGCGTGCGGGCCGACGACATGCACGTCACGGATGTCGCCTTTCTCCAGGGAGTAGCTGCCTATTTCCTGTGGCTGCGCCGGGTTCGAAATGTCGAGGATCCGCAGTCCGGATTTACCGTCTGCCACATAGGCGAGGTTGCCGTCGATAAAGACGTCGTAGGCGTAGCCGGGCGTATTTAACGTACCGATTATCGTTGGTGCTGCCGGACGGGAAATATTGATGACCTGCAAACCGCTCGGGCCGTCTGCGATGTAGGCGTAATCACCAGCCAGGGCGATGCCGTTGGCGTCGTTCGGAGTATCCCGGTAAGCAATATGCCGCGGCATCTGTGGCAGCGACACATCGACGACGCGCAGGCCGAAATATTCGTCAGCGATATAGAGCGTCGTATCCCGGATCGCGATATCCAGCGATCGGCCACGTGTCGGCAGTTCACCGATGCCTTTCGGCGCTGAAGGATCGGTGATATCGATGACGCGCAGACCCGCATAGCCGTTGGCGATATACGCGTACTGCCCCTGCATGCAGATGCCGCGCGACTTGCCGGCTGCCTCGTAATGTTTTACGACCGGCGCCTTGCCGCCTTTGCGCGAGATGTCGATGATTTCCAGGCCTCTGTCGCCGTGGGCGAGGTAGGCGTATTGATCGGCCACCCACACGGATTCCGAGCATGTCGAGTCATGGTAGCCGCCCATTGGCTGGGGATTCTCAGGATCGGAGACGTTTACGATGCGCAGGCCGGCGTCGTTGGCGACACCGGCGAGGTAGGCATAGTCACCTTTGACCCAGAGACGCTCGGCGCCGTACTCCATCTTGTAGAAGCCCTTTTCTATGGGCGCTTTTGGGTCGGAGATATCGATGATACGCAGGCCGCACTCGTCATCCTTGTGATTCTCTATACTTGCTGTGTACGCATAATTGCCGTCGATCCACACGCCGTAGGTGTAGCCTGGTGCCTCGAGGTGACTGATCTCCACCGGTTTCAGCGGATCACTCACGTCGAACAGCCGCAGGCCTTTCCGGCTGGCACCGACGACGGCGATGTTGTCGCGCACGAAGACGTCGCGCGCCAGGCCGGTGGTGCTGCGCTGCGTGATAAATTTCGGTGCGGTGCGATCAGACACATCGACCACGCCGATACCGGCCCAGCCTGCGGCGACATAGGCGTAGTCGCCCCTGACGCATACGGATTTGCTGTACTCCGGTTGGCTGCAATAGCCGACGACTTCCGCCTCGGCCGGGGTCGATACGTCAATGATGTGGATCCCGCCGCCCTCGTCGGCGGCGTACAGAAAATCGCCTTCAATCGACAGGCCGCGGGCGACACCGGCGGCCGGGACTGAGGCAAGTTCTTTCCACTCGCCGGTCTCTTCGTCCACCGTGGCGATGCGAATGACGCCGCCGGAACTGAAAAAGATGTGACCATTCTGTTCGACGATCGCGTAGACCGGACCGAAGGACCAGCGGCCCAGCAACTCGGGCTCAGCGGCAAAACTGCTGTGAGTGGTAGCGAGGAAAATGCACAGGATGGCGAGGGCTGCAGTGTTTTTCATAATCCGTGTCCAGAAGATTACGGTTGACGCTTTCGATTTGATGCTGCCCCTTTGACAACGATCAAGTGGTTAGGTTCACTGCGGTCAGTCAGTCGATCGCGGCGAATCGGTATTCTAATTTGGCAAAAATCCGCTGATTTTCAAACCATCTGCAGTGTACAAATTTCGGTCATTAATCTCAAGCATAAATGTTCACACATCCGTCCCTGCAATGGTGCTGTCTGAAGTGTATCTTGTCTGCCGGTCAACAATTTGACAAAAACGGAGAATATTCCTGATGATTCGCCCCCTTTTCGCCGGCATGTTAGCGGCATGCCTGCAGACTGCGACGGCGCAGCACAAACCCGCCGACCTGCCGGACAATTATCGCGACATCCAGATTTACACAACCAGCGTGCCGTCAGACAACGGCATTGGCCTGACCATCCACCTGCGGAACCGCGGCGACCGCGCCCTGCAGGCGCGACTTAATCTGGACGCCAACGAGGCAGCCGGTTTCCCGGGTATCACTTCCGAAATGGTACTCCTCGCCGGCACAACGACCCGGTGGGACGTGTCCGGCGTGCCGCCGCCCGGGCTGCAGCGGGAAATCCTGCACGGCAACGTCTGGTTCGGCGAGACCAGAGCGCGTGAGCTTTTTATTGCGCTGCAGCGAATCGGCAATGTCGTAAAGGCAGTCGGCACGCATG
Organism: uncultured Lentisphaeria bacterium; assembly: GCA_913042885.1. The sequence goes on from CAJWLW010000052.1 coordinate 17,533, forward strand.
CGCCGCGCGTCCGGATCGACTGGTGGCGGTCGCATCCCTCGTCGAGTCGTCAGCCGGATCAACGACGATTGCCTTTGATCACCCTGGCTGCCCAGGGGGAAACTGAATATGCCATCGTCTGCGAACCGATGCCGATCGATGCAAACGGCCGCTCACTGTCGCTCGATGCCTGGGCCGCTCATCAACCGCAGCGCCCGGGCGAATTGCTTCTGGTCAACGCGGTGCGCGACCTGCGGCAAGCGGTCGAGACGATGAGCGGCGGTGGTCGCATGCGTATCACCGGTCGCCGTCCGAAACGGCAGCCGGCGATTGTTTTGAGGCTCAAGGCAGAAGTCGGCGGGGAGGAATGGCCGCACCAGGACGCCTGTCATTTGCGCACTTCGCAGAACGGCGACGTTTTCATCGAGGCGATGACGCTCGACGGTTTACGCCAGGGCATTTACGGGTTGCTGGGGGATCATCTCGACTGCCACTGGTTCCTGCCGGGTGAGGTTGGGGCAGAGCTGCCGCGACCGGTGAACGGTGTCGTGCAGCTCGGCCAGATCGAGGCGGTGCGGTCCCCGTCATTTTTCTCGAACCGCGGCACGAGCTGGGACGCTGCCCAGGCCTGGGATTGCCGCAACCGCTCTTTTATCAATCGCGGTCGCATGACCTATGGCCATGCCTGGACAGCGCTGTTGAGCAAGAACGACTTTCCGTACGAGGAACACCCGGACATGTGGGCCCGCAACCGCGAGGGCAAGCTGCTGATCCGCGAAAACTCGTCCGGCCGGACCAACTTCTGTTCGTCCAATCCGGAGGTAATCGAATTTGTCGCTGCGAAGATCAACAAGCAACTCAGCGACCCCAATGTTTTGGTGGCATCACTGGATCCGAACGACTATTCGGCGCTGTGCCAGTGCGACCGTTGCCTCGCCGTCGATGCGGCCTACGGTGCCGACTGCAAGGACGGCGTCTATGTCACCGATCGGCTGCTCCATTTCTCGCAGGAAATCTACGACCGTCTCGAACCGGTGAATCGGGAGAAGTATCTGGGTATCCTGGTATACGCCTATCAGATCGAATTGCCGACCAGTGCGGTGCCGCATGACCATCACACCGGCATGATCTGCAACATGGCATGGACCTACGACCACACCCGGCCGTTCACCGATCCCACGGCGCCGACAAACGTGAAGTTCTACGAGCTGCTGAAAGGGTGGGGCGCGATCTTGCCGCAGTTCGGTTATTACGACTATTACGGCCACTGGCGACACTTCGGGCCGTGGGGACAGATTCAGAAGATGCGTGAGGACTTGCCTGCCTTCCGCGATGTCGGCGGCACGTATCTGATGTTGGAGTGCCAGCCGAACTTCGCCATGCAGGGGCTCAACCACTATATCGCGGGTCGTTTGTCGTGGGACGTGGATGCGGACGTGGACGTGCTGCTCGAGGAGTTTTTCGAAAAATTCTACGGGTCCGCGGCTGGTCCGATGCGGCAGTTCTGGCTTGACATCGAGATGTACTATGCCCTGCTGCCGCCCGGCCCGCATGCGGGCAAACGGGTGCGTGACACCCCGGGCATGTGGGAAGCACTTTGGGTGCATCTGGACGCGGCCGGGTCGATTGTCGCGGAATTGCCGGACAGCGAACAGCGCTACAGGGACCGGGTCGCCTTCACCCGGGATGGCTTCGACATAGCCTACCGTCAGTATTGTCTCGAGAAGAACTACGTGCCGCCTGGCGATGACCGTCCACCGCGCACACCGGAACAGCAGATTCAGGCGGCGGATGAAGCATTGGCCTGGTTCGCGGGCATTCGCGAGAAGTATACGGACAGAACCTACTGGCCGCCGCTGCTGCCCGATTACTTTGCGCCCCGCGTCGAGCATACCTTCAACCAGGCGAAAGAGCAGGCGCAGAAGGCGTTGCCCACGACGCTGAACCAGTAACTGCCGGTCAACAGATGAATCGAACGATGAGCCGACGAATTCGACAAGTGATGCTGATTGCCGGTACCGCGCTGATACTCTGCGGCTGCTGGTCGAGGAAGGATACAGTGCAGCAGGAGACCACGTTCGGCCCGATGCTGGACGCCGGCGAGTGGGCGGCGGAGTTTGAGACCGATCAGAGCGCCGCAGTTGTAAAGTACGACAGCCACAATATCGTTGTCAAAGGCGAAGTTCTGGAGACCGGTATCGAGAAAGAGACAACGGTCGTCTTTGTCCGGCTTGCAGCGACCGACGACACGAGCGTTTTTTGTGCCTTCCGCACTTCAGACAAAGCGGTCGTCGACAGCTTGCGGCGGGGCCACACGATCAAGGTGCGCGGTTCCTGTACCGGGCTTGAAGGCATCGTCGACAACGAGCTCAATCTGTCGCTGTGCCGGTTGACGGAGTGAGCCAATCACCACAAAGAAATTCTGGAGGGGAAAATGTTACGACTGGCTGTCATTGGTTGTGGCGCGAGGGCAACTGGTATAGTTGCTGTGCTGCATGAAATCGAATCGCAGCTGCAGCTCACCGCCGTCGCCGATCCGGACATTGCCGGTGTCAGGAAGCGGCTCGGAGACGCCGGGGTAGGGCTTGATACGACACAGTTCTATGACAATGAAGATCAACTGCTCGAACATGCCGACAGTTACGACGGAATCATGATCGGCAGCCGCTGTCATCTGCATACGCCATTGGCCTGCAAGGTCGCAGCAACCCGCCTGCCGCTGTATCTCGAAAAGCCGGTCGCTATCACCGGCGATCAGCTGTCGAAACTCGCGGCGGCTTACCAGGGCCGCGAGCAGAATGTTCTGATCTCGTTCAGCCTGCGTGCCACGCCGCTGTACACGACGGTGCTGGAAGTCGTCCGCTCCGGCCGCCTCGGCCGCATCAATCAGCTGCAGGCGGTCAACAACGTGCCGTACGGGGGCGTTTATTTCGGGACCTGGTATCGCAACTACGACGAGGTCGGCGGGCTGTGGCTGCAGAAGGCGACGCATGACTTCGACTACCTCACGCATCTGCTCGATCAGCGACCCCTGCGGATCGCTGCCACCGCGACGCAGATGATCTACGGCGGCGACAAGCCGCACGAGCTTCGCTGTTCCGCCTGCGATGAGATGGCTACTTGTCCGGAAAGCAGTGACAATCAACGTCGCCGTGGTGATTTCGGCGGTATGGAATGGGGAGATACCGAGGACGGTTCGCACGATTGTCCGTATAGCCGGGAAATCCGCAACCAGGACGCCGGGTCGGCGATCGTCATGTACGAAGGCGGGGCGCATGCGAGTTATACGCAGAACTTTGTGACACGACGCAGTTCCCGCCGTCGCGGCGCCACAATAATCGGTGACCTGGCGACACTCGAGTTCGACTGGACAACGGAGAAGTTCAGGGTCATCGAGCACCGGGATGATCGTGTCGATGAGATTACCGTCAAGGCCAGTGGCGGCCACGGCGGCGGCGATCATGTGCAGAGCGGGTATTTTATCGACATGATGCGCGGCGAACCGAATGCCGGCGGCGATCTGACCGCCGGCATACTCAGTGTTGCTATCTGCCTTGCCGCCCGTGAGTCGGCGCACAGCCTGACGTTCCAACCGATCCTGCTGCCGGGACAGACGCTTGATGACCTGCCGCCGGTGACGCCTGCGACGGAAGTGCCGGTATAAGACGCCACACCGTGCGAAGGACAGGTGCCGGGGGAGATCAAAACCGGCGAGACCGCCGGCGGCAA
>CAJWLW010000053.1 GCA_913042885.1 uncultured Lentisphaeria bacterium
GTCAATGTCAAGCGAGAGATGCAGTCACAGACACTGATCCTCGGCAATGGCGACGTCAAATCTCTCGAGGAAGCACGTCGGCTGGCAGGGGAAACCGGCGCCGACGGCGTCATGATCGGCCGCGGCATTTTCGGCAACCCGTGGCTGTTCAATCCCGACGTCCTGGCCGACGATATCACACCGGCGCAGCGGCTGGAGGTCATGCTCGAGCATTGCCGAGGGTTCGAGGAGAAGTTCGCCGGGCTCAAGCGTTTCGAGGTGCTGCGTCGCCATTTCAAATGGTACGTGCAGGGCTTCGACAGCGCCAAATCGCTGCGCATGGCGCTGATGGAAACAAAAAATGCCGACGACGTCGCAGCAGTGATCGAGGAGTATACCGGCGGGGAACCGCTCACCACTTCCGGCGAATCGGCAGACCGTCCCTGACCAGCTCTTCCTTGATCTGCGCGATGGTGAATTCGCCCGTGTGGATCATGCTCGCAACGATCGCCGCATCGGCGTGCGCCTGCTTGAAGACATCGGACAGATGCTGACAGGTGCCGGCACCGCCGGACGCCACCACGGGCACGCTCACATGGGTGGCGATCAGCTTTGTCAGGTTCAGCTCGAACCCCTCTCGCGTGCCGTCGGCATCCACCGAGTTGACGACGATCTCGCCGACACCCAGGTCTTCCGCGCGTTTCGCCCACTCGAGCGCGTCCATGCCGGTGTGCTCGCGGAAGCCGCGCGTCGTGATCTCGTAGCCGCTCGGGCACTTCTCGGTGTCCGCCGTGCGCACCGGATCCATGCCCAGCACGATGCACTGTGCCCCGAACGCCCTGGAACCGTCGCCAATAATTTTCGGCGTCCGCACAGCCAGCGAATTGACCGATACTTTCTCGGCGCCGGCAAGCAGGACGCGATACATGTCGTCCAGATTCGAAATGCCGCCGCCGACGGAAAATGGGATGCGGATCGACTTCGCCACGTCCGAAACCATGTCGATATCGATCGGCCGGCGCTCGGCCGATGCCGTAATGTCATAGAATACCAACTCGTCACAACCACCGTCGCTGTAGCCCACCGCCATCTCGATGGGGTCGCCCAGGTCGACGTTGTTCTGGAACTTCACACCTTTGGTGACCACGCGATTGCGCACGTCCAGGCACGGAATGATTCGCTTGGTCAGCATCAGACGCGCCCGTCCCAGGTAGTGAAGTTGCGCAGAAGCTGCAGCCCGATCCGGCCGGAGCGTTCCGGGTGAAACTGCGTCGCCGCCATGTTGCCGCGGCCGACAATGCAGGCAAAGCATGCATCCGCATACTCCGTTTCCGCAAGAATAAAGGAGGCGTCGGACGGTGCCGGATAGTAGCTGTGCACAAAATAAAATTCGCTGTCGTTCTCGATGCCGTCGAACAACGGGTGGTCGACTTTGAACCCGACCGTGTTCCAGCCGATCTGCGGGATCTTGCACAGCGGGTCGGGCGGGTGGAATCGCTTCACTTCGCCAGGCACCAGGCCGAGGCAGGCAACACCGCCGTTTTCCTCGGAAGAATCGAAAAGAATCTGCGTCCCCACGCAAATGCCGAGAAACGGCGTGCCGGCATCGACGACATCGGTCAGCACCGTTGCCAGCCCCATCTCGTTGAGGTGCATCATCGCGGCGCCGGCGGCGCCGACGCCGGGAAACACGACCCGCTCGGCACCGCGGATGAGCTCGGGATCACTGGTGATCACCGCTTCGGTGTCCAGCGCTTCGAATGCCAGGCGTACGCTGGTGAGGTTGCCGGCCTTGTAGTCAACGATTGCGATCATCGGTCAGACTGGTTGCGTGAATGGTTGCGCGAGTGTGTACACTATGCGAAGTACGGCCGGCTGCAAATCCCGTTGCGAGCTTGGCAGCGTGATCACGGGATAAGGTTACACGGCCACTACGCCAGGGATTTTTCCCTTGACCTGGTGGCTTTTTTTATGGCAACTCTTCGAACGCTTCCGCCCTCCTTTCCATCATTTTTGTCCGGTAGCCGGGTAATTGAGAGGGCCGATGAAGAGCAGGAGCGAAGCCACGCTTCATTCGAGCGTGACTATTGAACGTTATATCTTATATTGCCCCCCCAATTCATAGCGTGGCCCTGTCAACGGATCACGTTAATTTTGTTCAAAAGCACCGATCCATTCCCATTGGGCTGGATCATTTTTCAAACACGGCATGAATGCAGCCCACACCACGATTTATCAGGGTAACAAAGGAGTTGAAAGTTGAACATGACATTCAAGAAAAAAACAGTCTGGCGAGCGACCTGTCTGCTCGCTTTGACACTCGCTGCACAAAGCGTAACTGGACAGCAAGCACTGGACATGGCCGGCGCAGCGGCCGAAGCCGAGGGATGGAAGCTTCAGTTTTCGGATGACTTCAACCGCACGGAGCTGGGAGAAAATTGGCGATCTGCCCATGGCAATTGGACCATCAAGAACCGCATGCTCGATCACCCCGACGAGAAGGGCCACATCGTCACGAACTGGCGCTTTACCGGCGACGTACGGTTGGAATACGATGCGGTTACCGACTCAGCGAACCCCTGTGACCTGAGCGGGGTCCTGAACGCGAGCTTCGGGCAGGAGTCGAGCGGTTACTATTTCGGCTTCGGCGGGCAGTCCAATACCGTATCGTTCCTGATCGCGCGCCAGGAGATCGTTGATCGCGCCGATGTGCTTATCGTGCCCGGCAAACGATACCACGTCATCTGCCAACGTGAGGGAAAGAACATCACCTTCACCGTTGACGGCAAGGTCATCATTTCACACGTTCACGACAAGCCGATCGACAAGCCCGGCTTCGACCGGGTCGGTCTATCAGTCTATTCCTCCGGCCGCTTTGACAACGTGCAGATCTACACGAAGAACGACGGCCAGGGCATACCTCTCGAAAAGACTGAACGCAAGGCAGAGTTCTATGAGGTCACCGGCTTCGAAGTCGAAGATCCACTGTTCGAAACGCTGTTCAGCGACCGGCCGACGCCCGGAATCTTCCTGCCCTACGGCCTCAAGTACGATGGTCGGAAGAACGACAGGGGGGCAAACAGTCCCCCGAAACTTCGGTTTGCAGGCAAGCGGTTCGGCAAACGCTATGTTCTCGGCGAAGCACTCGATGAAGCCGCGGCCTACAACATCCCCTGCTATGGCCACCGGGACGAGACGGCATACAAAAAACGCGGCATCCTCACCTATGGCGAAGCCGTAGACGTGCCCCGGGGCAGGTCGCTGATCTCCCTGCCGGACCGTGACCTGCCGCCGGTCTACAACAGCGGTGGCTGGATTCTCGACCCGCGATACCTGAAGGAATTAAGCCGCCAGGTCGGGGAGCGCGCCCGGAAAAATGAACACGATTTTGTCCGGCATTTTGACGAAATCTGGACCGCCTACGCGAACCGCCCTGTTCCAAGGGACAAGTGGTACAAAGAGATCGAAGAAGCCGACAAGATAATCCGCCGGGATTACGGCTTCGGGAAGTACGGGATGCCGGCGTCCTACGCGGATGGCGACCCCTTTGATCGTATCGCCTACGCCCGCTGGGCCTGGGACCGGTTGACTGAATCCTTTGTCAACGGCTACGAAGCGGCGAAAAAAATCAATCCAGACATGCAGATTATGGGCCCGACCCATGGCAGCACAGCCACTTCAGGTGACATCGAGGCATGGTCGAAAGGCTTCGACATCTATGGGGGCCAGACCGTTGGTGGCCAGACCAACACCCTCTTCGACTGGGTTCGTCCCGGCGGTACGACCAAGCTGTATGTCGACCTCTCGGACAAGCCCATCTGGATGATGATGCACATGGCAAAGCGCCAGATGCCGGTGCGCGATCCCGAATACATCCGCGAAGTCTACAGCCAGATCTTCCGCAATGGCGGCGAAAGCCTGCACCTGATGAACAGTGCATTTTTCGAGGCGGAGCTGGCGGACGTGATGTATACCGAGCCGTTCAAATGGAACGCGATGCTCGAATTGTCGAAGGTGATTCGCACCATGCGCCTGCCGAAGATGCCGGAGACCGCCGATACGGCAATCCTCTATTCCTCGATCACTACGGTCACGGATCAGTGGGGCGGATTGTCGGGTGACAATGACCGGCATCTCACGGCCTACGCAGCGCTGGGCCCGTGCCTGGGGAACTGGTTCCACTTCGTCAGCGATCGCCAGGTCGTCCGGGATACCCGTGACCTGGGCGACTACAAGAGCATCGTCGTCCCATGGGTAACGTACGAGTATCCGGAGGTCCTCGACAAGTTCAAGACATACACTCGCGACGGCGGGGTGCTCATCGTGACCGATGCCGATGCGTTCACCTGGAACATCAACGGTGAGAAGTTCGGGACGGCGTGGGAGGAGCTTTCCGGGGTTCGCAGAATCGAGCCGCGAAAGGACGAAGCCCGCATGACTGTCAAGGCCAGCAAGCACCTCGATCTGCCCGACGGATTCGCACTCTCGGCACTGGTACCGGGTCACCGTGTCGAGGTGGTCAACGATACGGTGGTGACGATCGCCACGTTTCCCGACGGCACCCCGGCGATCACCATGCATCCCTATGGCAAAGGGAAGGTCTATTACTTTGCCGCGGATCCACTATTCGCCGTCTATGAGCATCCACAGAAGCGGTCGACCGTCGCTCAGGGATCGCCCGTGGTGCAGTTCCTCGGTGCGATCCAGGAATCGGCCGGCGTCAAGACAGGCCACGACATCTGGCGCTTCAAACTGCCGCCGTACAAGACGGACATCTATCGCAAGGAGTCCGGATTCTGCCTGACGAACAATTACGTCTATGACGTGAACGAACCGCTCCTGGAACCGAACAACCGCGACCTGAAGGGCACCTATTCCTACAGTCGCGCCCCGGACGCCATGGCTGACGTGGCCGCTGCGAATGTGCCGTTCAAGACGGGGCACCTGACCAATCGCCTGGCCGCGTTCGAGACGCGCGACAAGTACAAACGCTCGACGCTTGCCCACATCGAAGCGGAAACGCCCAAATGGGTCGTCGCCTGGAAGGATCCGGCGCCCATCGGGATTACATTCGATCTGAAATCGGATCAACCGCTGATCCAGTGCCGATTGGTATTCTCGGGCACGATGCCGTCACTTACCGTCAGCGGCAGCAAGGACGGGACGAAGTGGCTGCGGCTCGCTTCCACAGCCGGAGAAGTCGCGGGTATCGATGTGAAGACTGTCCGGCTTTACCTGAACGACGCGGACCGCTCCGGGAAAGGTAAGAATGTCGATAGTGCCAGGGACGGCCTGTACCGTTACCTTCGTTTCGATTTCACCGCTCGGAAGGCCCCGGCGGCCTTTGAGTTGTGTGAAGTTGACATCTGGGGCAACTAGATCCAGGGAGAGGGGATCTCATGGCGAAGATACGGGTGGGAATCATACGTTGCGATCTCCATGCCATCTACTACGGCTGGCTCAGAAGAGGGGCAAGCCGGTGCGGCTGGCGGATGTGCTTGGCAAGAAGGCACGGTGATCTGCCACCGCCGAGCTTGTCTCGGTGGGGGGAGAGATTCTGAACAATCCAATCGTATCCTGCATCGGGCCCGGCGCAGACGGGCTGAATATTGCGCCTGTTCCGGATGCAACTGTGGAGTGATGCAATGACCAGACAATATGTGCCCAATGCCTGGCCGCTCGGGAGCACCCACCACGTTGCAGGACAACGTCCGGAAGCAGCCGATTCGAACCCGGGGACCGCGGCGCAACCGTTCAAGACGATCTCGGCCGCGGCGAAAATCGCGCAGCCGTACGACACGATCCTGATTGACGAGGGGATCTATCGCGAGCAGGTGCCCATTATGCGCGAGGGCAACCGAAACATCTCGGGCAGTTGGATTGTGTTCGCCGCAGTGACGGGCAAAGAGGTATACCTGAAAGGGTCGGATGTCTTCGATCCCGAGTGGCAGGAGATTGGACCAGCTGTCTTTAAGGCCCCGCTGCCGAAATCCCTTTTCGAAAAGAACGCCTATAATCCTTATGAAATGACGTGCACTCCCGCGCCCTGCCCCGTCAATTATGAGTTCGACCGGGGCGGTTACGATCCCGGTGAGCCGGCAGGCCCGGCGCAGGTCCGGCCGGCAACCGGCCCCGTACTGCCTGAGACGCTGGGGCAGATTTATGTCGACCATGAGGCACTGCACCAGTTGGACAGCCTCGAGGCGGTGCACGCTGCCCCCGGCTCGTTTGTGGTCGCAGCGGACGGCAAGGAAATTGTCTGTCACTTTGCCGGCGGGAAGGCGCCGAAAGATGAGCTCGTGGAACTCACCGTGCGAGAGCGCTGTTTCAAGCCCGCGTTCCCGGTTCACTGGTCAGGGCTGATGATCCGGACCCTGGGTATGGCAATTGAACATGCAGCCGAGCCGGGTGCGTTCTCCCGCTGCCGGCCGTTGTACATTCGCCGTAATGCACATTCGGGGATCGCGGTGCGTAAGACCCTTCACGCGCAGTGCAGTGTCAGCGGCGGTTATATAACGGCCAGCAATTATTCCTATCTCAGCACCAGCGAACCGACTATTATTTCGACGATCCTTGACGGCACCAAGCAATGTCAACCGCATGACAGGCCCGTGAATGTTGTCGTCAGTCACGACGGTGCCGCGACCTGGGAGACTGTCGGAGACGGGCCGCTTGCCGATCCGGTCGCCAACTATTTCCTCGATGAAGACAACGGGATGTTGATCCGGCACTACCGGACACGCGGCGACGGTGAGATCTACAATGATAAAGCCGTCGAGCAGCACGCAGAGCAGAAACTGGTCATCCAGGTGTCGCCGGATTCAGGCAAGACATGGGGGAAGGCCGAGAAATTGGGTTTCGGTGAAGACATCGTTTGCTTCACCCTGATGAAACTGCAGAACGGCCAGCTGTTCTGGATCATCGAGGAAAACAGACCTCAGCTCAGTGCGCTGGCGAACACCAAGCCGGATGCCATCTTTTTTGTCTGCCAGACGTGGTTGGGGACCTGGCGGCCTGATCGCAGCGGTGTCGACTGGGAAAAAAGCGGCCTCGTGCAAATCCCGTCCGACATGAGCTCGCAGGGTGTCGGCGAGCCCCAGGCCTGCCAGCTTCCGGATGGTCGTCTATTCGCCATCTTCCGTCAATCGATCGTCCTGCCCAGCCAGGACGGCCCCGGTTATCCGTCGGTCAAAAACTTTTCCGTCTCCGATGACAACGGAAAAACATGGCAGGCCCCGAAACCATTGACCTTTGACGACGGGAAATACGTTTACTCCTCGACCTGTTTCGGCTCGACTTTCTGTTCATCCAAGAACGGTCGCGTGTACATCATTACGAACATTCTCAATCGGCCAAACGAAGGGTGTCTGCCCCGCAACGTGCTGCACATTGCAGAGATCGACCCGGACACTTTCTGCGCCCGGCGCGACACGGTGTCAACTATCGAGGCGGTCCACGAGGAACACACCTCCCATGGGGTGGGTTATTCCAATTGGGGTATGCTCGAAGATCGTGACAAGAAGAACCTGAATCTTTTCATGAGCCTCGAGAACGGTCCAGTGCACGACGGTTACGATTGGAATTCATATCGGTACGAGATCGAGTTTCCGGCTTAACTGGAGAGCCGATTAATGAAATCCATCGCACACAGCTTTCTCCTGATGGGAGTCATGGTTGCCGCAGCGCCGGCCGCGCAGTTGCCTCGCGCTGTCGGCCAGTGGCATCTCAATGGCAACGCTGAAGATTCAAGCGGCCGAAGCCATCACGGCACGGTCAGCGGCGCGACTTTCGCGGCGCAGGGACTTCGCTTTGACGGTAAGAGCGGCTCGTTAGCGATTGACGCGCATCAGGATCTGGACCTCAGTCGCGCCGGCACGATCGCGCTGTGGTGCCGACCCGAGGCGCCGCATGGTGCTCTCTTCAGTTGGGGGCGCGAGGAAGAAAGCGGTACGCGCCGGTTCACTGTTGTTTTCGACACCCGCAAGGCGTGGGGGGAACCGAGAAACGAGCTGCGTATGTGGGCGGGTGGCAAACGCCGTTACACCACTTACTCCACGGAACTGCCGATGCTGCCCATGGATCGATGGACGCATGTGGTCGTATCCATAGACGGGCCGGAGTTGATCTTTTACTATGACGCCCAGCCCGTGATGGCGGTGGCCATGCCGATGGTCATGGACTTGGCCGGCCAGTCATTGTTTGTCGGCAAGTATCATTGGTCGGCTGAGGAAGTCTTCCGGGGATCGATCGATGAGGTGGCCATCTTTAATCAGCCGCTGACGCGCCGGCAAGTGCTGGAATTGTACAGGACACAAAGCAAATCATTTGGACATGACCCGACGTTGTTTTCGCGCCCGGACGTGGAGCCAATCGTCCAGTCGGAAGCAGGTCGTATCGCCTTGCGCGTGCGCTGTGCGCAGATGGGAGATTTGCCCAGGGGCGCCAAGATTCGCGCGACGCTGGGCAAGCGCGTTGCGACAACACCTGTCGACCCGAATGGCCGGCCGATATTGCTGACGCTGGACGTTGCGGATCTTCCAGCCGCGGATCTGACGATCACCGCCTCAGCGATCGACGGGAAGGGTGAGCAAATCGGGCACCCCACCGAAATCGACGTGCATTGGCCGGGGCGCGACGAAATGTTCCGTGGCGTGCGCGTGCTGAACAACCTCGTTTGGGAACTGATCAATGAACGGCAGGTCGCGGTGACAGGCGAGCGACAATTCGCCTTCACGCAGCCGAAACGCCGTTGGATCCATGTGCGCTGTGAAGGGTACAATGTCGATGTCGCGATTGACGGCATCCCGGCAGCGCAGCCGGAGCAGATGCTCTTTCTGCCGGCGGGCAAGCATTTGTTGACATTGAAACCACGCGGAAACGGCACGCGCGTGGATTCACTGATCGTGCGCTCGATACCGCAGTTGGTTTTCGACAGCATGATCCCCGAGCCGCACATTCAATCGGCGATTCCCTACGACGCAGATTTCATTCGTCGTCACATTGTGCCGCATGTGAACACGTTCACGGTGATAGAAAGCGGCAAAACACCGCGGCCGCTACAGCAGTTGTTCCGTGAAATCCGCGGCACCAGCCGCCGTATCGTCGGGCATTCCCCGGTGCCGCGTGAAGTAGACAAGCAACCGATCACGGTCGACGGCGCGACAGATTTCGTCGCCAAGACCTGGGGAATGACGCATCCGGAGCTTGACGGCGTGGTGGCGGACGAGTTCGGCATCTCGCGCCCGCATTGCGCGGCATACGCCGGCGCCGTACGCCGGCTGCACGCCTCGCCAAAATTCGCCAATCGCGATTACATCCCGTATGTCGGCGGGCTCTTCACCGGTGAAGACGGGCGCAAGCTCGTGCAGGCGCTGGTCGACACCGGCGGCGCTTTCGCGATGAAGCGATATCTGCGCTGCCCGGCCACCGAGCAGGCGGCGCGCGACTTTGCCTGGCTCTTTCTCGTGCCCTTTGCAGAACGCTACCGGTCACTTTGTCCCGGCTCGATCGAAAGCATGATCGTGTGTTTCGGCTACATGTGTGCCCCCAACGAGTTTCTCAACGTCGCGCCGCAGGCCAACTACAAGACCTTCCTTGACATGCAGTTCCAAATTGTCGCTACTCAGCCGGAGTTCTGGGCGACGCGCGGCCTGATGAACTACTTCGTCCACTATGCCGATGAGGAGACGTCACGTTGGATCGCGCAGCTGTACCGCCACTACGGCATCAACGGCGAGGCACAACCCGCCGCGACCGATCCGTTCGACAGCGCTCACCACCTCGCTGACGGCGATTTTTCTGACCCGAAAAAGCACTGGAAGATCACCCCCGCTGCGCTTGACAGTATACGTGTTGTCGATGAGATCCACTTCGGCTGGTTACAAGGCCGTTATCCCTATACACCGCGCGGCGACAGTGCCCTTGTCATGGTGCGCAACGCCGGCAAGCCCAACGAGATCTCGCAGCAGATCAAGAATCTGGAGCCGGGCCGGCTGTACTCTTTTCGCATGATCACGGGCGAGCACAATGACCTGAAGAAGAAGGAAGAACACGCGGTGAGCATCGGATTGGCCGGTGTCGAGGTCTTCCCCGAGAAATCCTTCCAGGCGATCTTCCACAATTCCTACGCGCACTCGTATGGCGCGTACGACACCACGACCCACGCCTGGATGAATTACCACTGGGTACTGTTTCGCGCCACTGACGCGACCGCCACGCTCACCGTCTCGGACTGGAGGAGCCCCGGCGAACCGGGCGGCCGAATTGGCCAGCCGCTCATGCTTAACTACCTGCAGGTTCATCCGTACCTCGAGGAATGAGGCCGGACAGGTTTCAGGCTCAGTTGGAATTCATGTCGGTACGAGATCGAGTTGCCGGACAAACAGGACTGATCGATGAAATCGCGCGTAGGCTCGACAGTAACCGGGGCTAAGCAACCTGTCCGACAGGGTTCGTACGTCACTCATTCAGGACGGGGACCTGCCATCAATAGTCGTCGTTGACGCTGCTGAAGCGGTCCGGGATCCCGGCGTGAGCGAAGATGTTATTCTCGTTGGCGACGAGGGCGGCGTACCGCCAGGATTCGGCATGGCCATCGCCGAAAATCACGTTGCAGAAGCCCGAATACTCGTCAATGCCGTCTCGAGTATGACGGGCAGCGGCCTCGCCGTTGCTTGTCGTACCGGTGGTCCAGGTGTCACATGGCCACACGCCGTCCGGACAATTCACCCAGTCATCCGCTCGGTGCCAGTACGTGTTAGCAGTCCCTCCGCCGACTTGTAACATCCTGGTGGTGTTCGTCTGTGAGTCGCCAACCAGCCAAATCTCGGATGGCCGGCTCATTCGAGAGAAGCTCACGTAGTTCGGCGGTATGTTTGGCCCCGGCGGAGTACCTTGGCCCATCTTCATCACATGCGACTGATTGACTCCGTAGCCCGCACCGGCGACCCAATTCCAGGTCCCCGCTCCGGGCGCATCCAGAGAAGGACAACGAAATATGCCTTCGGTAGCAATGCCATACTTCTGCCAGGTATTATTCACCAGGTCGATATCGCCGCGGTCTCCCCAGTTCGATTCCGAGTTCGCCGCATAACCGGCACTGGAATTGCCCGCTGGCCAATTCACAGACCCGCCGAAGACCATCTGATTGATCCATTTATCTCCCTTATTCCAAGGCTGCCCCAGGTTCGTGGCCGGCAGAACGCCGTAATCATCTGCATAGTAAAAGAAGCCAAGTCCCAGCTGCTTCAGGTTGCCCGTGCAAATGATCTGCTTGGCCTTTTCCTTGGCTTGCGACAGGGCTGGCAGGAGCATTGACGCTAGAATGGCAATGATCGCGATGACTACCAGCAATTCGATCAGTGTGAACCTGGCGTCGTGTTTTTCCTTGATCGCAGCCTGGAGATTGGAGACAGTACGTTTATTTATGTTCACAGGCTTTTTTCCTTTAATTCCCAACAAGTTACATCCCACATAATAGCAATATTTTGTCATCCCTGCAAGAGAAAACCTCCGTGAGGATCAGGTTTGGTCTCAGCGTCATGGAGCGGGCGCACCTGCAGGCGCTCCCCAGATCTCTATTTCACACAACTCAAAGGTATCCCCGGCCTTGCGCGCGGCGAAATCGAACAGCACATGGCGATATTCACCGGGCTTTCCCCCAGCCTTGTTCAAGGTGAGCCGGACATCTTTCACATCTTCACCGGCGACCTGCTCCGGCGATTTGGCGAGCGGCAGCCACTCGTTCCCGTCTTTGCTCCCTTTCACCGCAAGCATCGGCATCGTGCCGGAGTAGACCAATCGACAAAAGGATAGCGGCTGATCTGATTTCAGGTCGAACGTAATCGTGATGGGCGCGGGGTCGTCCCAGCCGACGATCCATTGCGCAGTTATTTTGTCCAGTTCTTTGGGATCTCGGGGCCTGGAACCGCGGCGATTACGGGTTTCGAAAGCCGCCAGGCGGTTGGTCAGGTGGCCGCTCGCAAAAGGAATCGCCTCACCGGTTTTGCCTGTGTCCGTAAATGTCGAGGGAGCACGGCTGTATGTATAGGTGCCGCCGGATTCCACATTATCCGGTTCGAGCAGGGGGTCGTTTGCATCATAGATGTAGTTGTTGGTCAGGCACTTGTCTGTTTCTTTCTGGTACACATCTGTGTTAAATGGCGGCAACGTGAATCGCCAGATGTCGTGCCCCATTTTCACACCGGCAACCTTCTGGATCGCCTCGATGAATTGCACGATCGGCGCCCCCTGTGCGACGGTGGAACGTCGCGCCTTGCCGTCGCCAACGACGTAAAATGGATCGGCAGCGAAGTAGATGACTTTACCCTTTCCATAGTTGTGCAGCGTAATGGCAGGCGAGCCGTCATCAAAGACTGCGATGGCAATTACCTTTTCGTTCAACAGTTCGATCTGGCTTCCCGATGCGAGGGCGCCCAGTTCGAGGGGCACAGCGTTGAGAGAGTTGGGCGTAACGGTTGTCATGATAGCGGCGCCATCGCGCGTGCCGGTTTTGCGGACACCGGTCAGTTCATCCCATTGGGCGCCGAACTTCTCGCCGTTGATGTTCCACGTGAACGCGTCGGAATCCGTGCACACCACAGTGCCACCACCGCGGACATACGATTTGACCTTCTCGAGCACTTCGGCCCGCTGATAGGGGGCGTATGGGATATACAGAATTTTGTAGTCGCCGAGATCGCGGTCGCCGCGGTCGATCTGCCGGTCAGTGACGAATTGCGGCCAGCTTCGCAGGCAGGGACCAACGACTGCATACGCATTGACGTCCTGATGATTGTGGTAGGAAAAGCCGCCATAGAGAGTCGTGTTTGTGCTGTCCGATGCATACAGGATGGCACAGTCCGGCTCAGGCAGTTTCGGCAGTTTCATCTTGCTGATCATTTGCGAGAGCTCGAGAACGGCTCGCCACTTGGCTGGTTCGGCAAAGCGCGCATCCTCGAGCTCGCGCTCGAAGAATTCTGTGTTCATCAACCACAGCCCCTGCCCGCCGCTGCGAAAAACCTGGCTGTACATCTCCCGGATGAATTCAGGATCCGTCACTTTCGCGTGGTCCTTGGACAGGTGAACCATCATCCAGATCGGTTTGCCCGTCAGATCGGCATAGAGCTTGGTATTGCAGCCCGGGCGCACCCAATCCAGCAGAGCCGGGGAACTGCCGCCGGAGACCTGGCCGCCGAGAATATCGAAGTACGGAGCCCAGGCCTCCATGTCTGCGGACGTTGCATTGCTGCCGTGCGTCGGACCGAGGAGTTTCATATCGGGGTTGACGGCTTTCGCCGCCTTGTACGCTTTGGCGAAGGCTTCCGTCAGTTTGTCGGACGCCCACCTGCGGTGCGCGATCCGCCGGAACGGGTCGCCGTCCTGGTGGGTTTCGGGCATGCCGAATTTACCGAAGCCGTACTGTTCACGAATCTCCTTCTCTGCTTCATGAACTTCCTTGTACCACTTGTCTTTGGGGACCGGCTTGATGGCGTAGTAGCTAAATATTTCGTCGAATTGCGGGATGCCCCATTGCTCGCCGTCCTTCGCCCGCTGTTCGATTTCACTGGCCATATAATCTAGGAATCGCGGGTCGAAGAACCAGCCGCGGGTGCCGTACACATAAGGCAGGGAATCATCCGGAAGCGAGATGAGGGGCAGCCCGTTCGGCGGTTCGATAACGCGGCTCTGGGTGCGGATGCCGCGCCTGGCAAATTCCGGATCACTCATATTGCCGTAGACAACGAGATTGTACTTCGCGGCCTCGTCCAACGTCTCATCCACTACAAAACGCATGCCGAAGCGTTTGGCTGTTGCCCTGTACTTACGCTGCGTGCGTTCCGCGTAGTCAATCGCCGCCCCGCCCCGTCCGATGCCGTATATCGTTCCATACGTGGGGAAGATGTCCTGCGCGGGCGCGTCGCTGAAAAGTTCTTCGAACAATGGATCTTCGATTTCGAAGCCGGTGACTTCGTAGGATTGCACCGCTTGTTCCGACCTTGAGGGCGGGATTGCTTTCCCGTCGTTCTTCGTAAAGATGCGCACATTGTCGAATCGACCCGGTGCATAGACCGACATGCCGACCCGATCGAAGCCGGGCTTGTCGATCGGCTTGTCGTGAACGTATGAAATGATCACCTTGCCGTCAACGGTGAAGGTGATGTTCTTTCCCTCACGTTGGCAGACCACCTGGTAACGTTTGCCCGGCACAATACGAGTATTGGCGCGTTTGACGACTGCAGCTCGCGCGATCAGGAACGATTCCTTGTTGTTCTGCCCGCCAAGCCCGAAATAATAGCCGCTCGATTCCTTGCCAAATTGTGCGCTCAAGACACCGCTCAGATCACAGGGGTTCTCCGAATCGGTGATGGCTTCGTACTCGAGACGCACATCACCGGTGAACCGCCAGTTCGAGACGATGTGGGCGGAGCTGTCGGCGGTGAGCATGCGATTCTTGATCGTCCAGTTGCCGCGGACGTCGTTCCAGTTTTCGCCGAGCTCGGTGCGGCTGAAATCATCTGAGAACTGTAGTTTCCAGCCTTCTGCTTTGGCCTCGGCGCCGGCCATGTCCGCCCCGGCCTGGCCGCGGGAAATGTGGGTGACAAGTACGAGGGCCACGAAAATCGGCGTGAAAACGGTGAACTTGCTGAACATGGTATGTCTCGTGGGTTGTTAGGGTGTCGGGTGTCGGGACTAATGCCGGGTGACACAGTTCAGGTTCTGGTGCTCGAGATTAAGGTGAAAGATTAGGGGATAGATTAGGGTCACGAATCCCTCAACCCTAATCTTTCGCCCTGATCTAATCAAGAGTGTCAGCTAATCACGGCACCCAGAGAGGTCGCGTGGTTGATCAGTTCGTCCTGCGGCTCGAAGTTCGGCTCGACCTTGTCCAGCCCCTCGTCCAACCACCATTGATAAGTCATCGCCAGCCCGTCACGAAGGGAATACTGCGGCTGCCAGCCGAGGCCGTAACGGATCTTCTCGCTGTTGTAGGTGATGGTACTGTCGTGCCCAAACGGGAACAGGTCACGGGACTCGAGAAAACGGTCTTCGACCGGGCAGTTCCCCGTCAGGATCAGCTGTAACGGCATGCCCATGACGGCGGCGATGGTGCTGACCAGCACCTTTTGCGAACTGGCATAGCGGGCGGCGACATTATAGATCCGGCCGGCAGCAGCATCGTTGCCCGCAGCCCGTTCGAAGGCGGCGGCGAGATCGTCGACGTGGATCGGGTGGAGCAGCGAAGCGCCGGTGCCGGTCAGCACCACGGGCCGCTCGTGGGTGATCTGGGCAAAGAGACTGGATTCGCGGTTGGTGATAGGGTTGCACGGTCCGTAGACGACCGGCGGCCGGATCACGGTCGCTGTAAAACCGCCGTCCGCAGCGCTGTTCAGTAACAACTGTTCGCTCTGGATCTTGTCGGCTTCGTCATAAACCGGTTGTTCTTCGTCGATCGGGGTCACGTCCGTGGGCATGTAGTAGCCGGTGGAGCCGCAGAGGATGTACTGCGCAAATGCACCGGCCAATCCATCGAGCACGGGCTGAACTTCTTCCGGCTTGAAGGCGAAGGTGTCGATGACGGCGTCAAACGTCTTGCCGCTCAATGCGGCCCGGACGGCGGCCGGTTGGCTGCGGTCAGCAATCAGTTGCGCCACGCCGTCGGGTAACGATGCCCGGGACAGGCCGCGGTTGAGCACAGTGACCCGGTGCGATTTCTCGATCAGCAGTTTCACCAGGCGCAGGCCCACGAACTGGGTGCCGCCAAGTACCAGAATATTCATTCCCGTGTGTCCTTTTTTCGACTACCATATCGCTGCCGTTCGGGGCCGTCAATAGTAGGAAGTAGATGTCCATGCGAATCTCCGGGGTCAGCAGTTCTATGGCCCCGAATATCGCCACGCAAAGCAGCGAGAAACCGCGGATACAACATCACCTGTGGGCCGAGCCGAAAGTGTAAAAGTGAAATCGTCACTCCGGCAACTCGATCTCATATCGGTACAAGTTCCAGTCGTAGCCGTCGTAGACTGGTCCGTTTTCCAGTTTCATAAACAGAAGCATATTCCTTGTATCACGATCTTCCAGCATCTCCCAGTTGGAATAGCCGGTGTGGTAGTCGTGCTCACCCTGTAACTCGTCGATTATGGTAATCGTATCCCGCTTGACAGATAAATTTTCAGTGTCGACCTCGGCGATATGCAGCGTGCTGCGGGGATTACAACCTTCAAAAGGCCGATTGAGAATGTTCAGGATGACATAGACCCGGCCGTTCTTCGCAGAGCAGAACGCCGATGAGAAACTGACGGACGTATTGACGTACTTGCCGTCCTGATAGGTAAGCGGCTCTGGCTCGCTCCAAGTTCGGCCTTCGTCTTCAGAGACGCTGTATAGCTTGACGTTCGGGAACCCCAGTTCCTCCTGGCTGGGGAGACTGCCGCATTGGCGGAACAACGCGAAGATGCGCCCGTCCCGAAGCTGACATGCTGATGGCTCGTCCAAGCCCTGGAGGCCCATTCTGGGTTCGACACGCAAGGTGGCGACCGGTTCCCAATCAATGCCGCTCAGGTCCGGGCGCCAGTCGCCGATCCACGTTTTCACCACAAAGAAAAGTTCGCTGTTATAAAGTGTGGGATCTGTGCTCAGCTCCGGACGATTCTCGGTCGTGAACCATAGCAACCGGCCGTTTTGCAGTCTTGTGATCGTATAATAACAAAGCACGCGCTCGTCGAAATCCAGCGGCTGACGCGGGCCCCACGTGGTCCCGGCGTCAGAGGAGATTTGTTGGTAGTAGGCCTGGCTCTTACTTTCGCGATCACTTTCCGGCAGCGGCAGGCGATTGTAACGCAGCAGCATGCCGTTTTCTTCATCCAGGAAATAGTTGGCGATTGGCTCGGTCAATGGGCCGGATTCGAGTTGCCGCCACGTTTTCGCGCCGTCATCGCTGAGCCGCGTGATCGTTTGCAGCTTATCCCATGTCAGCGGTTTTGTGCCGTCGTGAACGCGACTCAGGATGGTCGGGGAATCCGGGCTCAGATACGAAAAATTGCTTTGGAGCACACCGCCCCGCGGCAGTGAGTTGACGACATCAAGGCTCTTGCGCACGGCAATCCCGGATTCCTGATTCGTACGGATCGAAAGGGGACGGCACATGGAAAACGGACCGGGATCGGCCGCGTGTTCGGCACGAATGCCGAGCGTCCGAATCATCAGTCCCCCCGGCGGTACGGGAAATGTCAGCTTGAAACAGCGTTCCCGGACGGCAAGCTCCACCAACCTGCCGTCGGGTGGCTGGTTATCCGGAAAGTGACATAGAATCTGCTTGCCATCCGCCGACACGACGAACGCGTTCGGCGATGTCCGGAGATCCAGGATGTTATCGAGCTGCGAAAGCGCCTCGCCATCCACGTAGATCTGGCCGAGTGTCTCGGGAAGCCTTTGCTCCTGCGTCGGCCGCACCTTCTCCCGCGCCGCCGCTTCGCTTTCGCTGAGTGGGTATGAGCCGCGGGTCACTCGGTGCTGATCGGGTCGAGGGGAACATGGCAATTCATAAGGATTGTAGGCGCCACTATCGAAGAGCGTTTGCGGTAGATCCGCGGCATATACACCGTCACCGAGTCCGGTCCACTCGGCTTCGAAAACATCGGACCCCTTGACATAGACTTCCTTCCCGGCCACGGCCTCGAAGACAATCCAGCTGCTGGGATAGTACGCGTGGCCATGCCGCAGGAGCGGCACCTGCTCGCGGTAGATCCCTTCGTCGATCAGGACCCTGTCGTATTCACACGCCACTGCCGCCCCGGCGGAGATAGTCTTGAACGGCAGTTCGGTCGTGCCCGGATTCTCGTCGGATGCGTTGGCATCGCCCTGTGCCACATGCCAGCTCTGTCCGAGAGACGGCCAGGCGTTCGGTATATATGTCCCCATCAGTCCCCTTGTGATTCGCGGCCCCAGTTAATGGCGTGCCTACGGATAATCTCATATTCGACTTCTTGCATCCTTGAATGCTCGAATATCGTCAACTCTTTTCACAAATCCTAATCTGAAGTGCAATACTTTGTCTCACGAACTTTCGCATTTCATTTGAGTGCATGTCGAAAACGTCGGCGAATTCCAGCTTCCACCCTTCGGCTTCGGCCTGAACCCCCGCCATATCGAGGGCTGCCTGGCCACGGGCAGTCTGCGGGACGAGCGAGAACACGAGGAGCAGCGCGGCAATCGACGCAATTTTCTTGATAATTTTCATGTGAGTTCTGAAACCTCCTTCACGGCCTTTGGTATAGCTCAAAATCTGTGCTTTCAGGAGCAGTTTTTGAGCTGTCAGGCTTTAACCCCGGATCTCTCCCGACAACGGGCCGAACATCCCGTTTCCCCACTCGATCGCGGCTGTTTCCATCTTTTTTACGGCATCGCGATCGACGGCGGCAGCGGCAATCACGATGCCATCCTGGGCGACCTCGATACGGTCACCCTCAGCAGTGAATTCCAGCTGTGTCGGCCCATCGGTCCACGCAACAGAGCCGGCAGCACAGCCGGATTTGCGCATCCTGTAGATCGTTCGATATTCATTCCAGATGTCGTCGTCGTGCAGAAACTCGAGGCGCAGGTCCCGCAGATAACAGCCCATGGGGGACACCGAGATGTACAGCGAATCGCCCATCGCGCAAAGTCCCGTGATGCGGTGGCCCCAATCGTTGTAGATCACGTCGTCGTCCTGTGTCTCATTGTACGCTTTGATGACATCTTCCCACGGGTGATCCACCTGGTCCGTCTTCTCCGGGTGCTCGAACATGCATTGGACAAAGTGCCACCGATCTTCAAACGCGTCGTAGCGGGAAAGCTCGGCCCACGGCCAGACACCGACGTAAAGGTCACCACCATACAAACAGGTGGTCTGCGCTTCCCGGATTTCCGTTGAAACCCCGGGCATGACCGGCGGCCAGTTCTCGAGCTGCCGGAGCACATCGCCGTCGTATTCGAACAGGTTGCCCGTCGGATAATGGCCGACCAACATGCGATCGTACCAGTTGAGCATCGAATACAGCTGGTGACTGACGCCCTTGGAGGATTGGCGCAGGACCCGCCACTCCAAGCCATCGAGTACGTATACGCCGCCGAGATTCGATGAGTGAATGACCTCGCTGCCAAGTTGGCCGATAGCGAACGATTTCTCGCCTGGATATCGCAGGTCCAACGTCGTCGCACTGCCGATATCAATCGCACGCTGTCCCGGCTTCCAGGTGACGGCGTGCAGCTTGCTCCATGGCGGATCACCGTCTGAGTTGTTCTGATAGAACGAGAGGCAGCCGTGCGCATAATAGAAATTGTGAAAAAACCCGTCGGCTGCTGCAGACAGGATTATTTCACCGTCATACAGGACTTCGCCGTTCTTGAATTGGAGGATCCGCCCGGCAACCCGCATCTTGCCCTCGCCGCGCATCGTCTCGCCGATTCCGAAACTCTCAT
The DNA here is from genome assembly GCA_913042885.1 of uncultured Lentisphaeria bacterium. Next base: position 19,438 of record CAJWLW010000053.1, read on the forward strand.
CGACCTGCCATGATCCGGCGGCGTCATCCCACCACCGCGCCGTGCAGTCCTGGTATGGCGAGTATTGATAGACTCGGCCGTCGAAATCAAACATGTAGTTGCCGCCGTCATCCGAGGGCGGCGGCAGTTTCTCGAAGGTGCAGCTGTTGTCGCCGCCGCGGACAAAGAACTGCAGCGTCCACCGGTCCATCCGAAAAAAGGTGTTGTACAGCCCGGCAAACCCGGCGCCGAAGACAACGCGGCCATCCGAATCCCTGGCTTCAAAAAGTGTGCCGGGGTTCTGTCCGAGATCCTCGTCGAAGGAGACTGTCGTGGTGATTTTCATGGGTAATGATTACCGGTTACACTTGTTTCCGGACTCGTGGTGCGCCTCAAGTCACGCCCGGCGCAGCGGCAGGAAGTAATCGTCTCCCGAGATGTCGACCGGTTGATTTCGACGGATTGATTCCTGGGCTTTCAATGCCATGCATGTCGCCCGGGCCCCATCGATTTCGTCACACGGCGAAGGCGTGTCATTCAGCACCGCGTCGGCGAATCGGTCGAGGGCCTCGTAATGACCCTTGTCGGGTTGGAGCGGCTGATCCCAGTACGTGTCGTTCTTGCGTAGTATCGCCGATTTCTGATAGTGAAGTTCGATGCCGCCGTCCTTGCCGACAATGCCCGGCACTTCATCGACCTCGTCGTCCGGAAAGGGAAAGTGCTTTCGGATGAACCGATCGGGAAAAACATCGGCGCGGAGCTCGCAGAAATGATCCATCACGATGGTGCTGCGGCCGGTGTAGATTTCCATCGCTTCCTTGGGGTAACAATGCCCGCCGTTGCGCGACAGGATGAACGTCGCCACCGTGCCGTCGGCGTAGGTGATCATCACGCTGTCATCGTATTCCGGCACCCCCTGGGCGTAAATGCGTACAGGTTCGGACTCGACCAGCCAGGTAATAATGTCCAGGATGTGAACCCCTTCCGAGATCAAATGGCCACCGCCCCGCTCCATGTCGAACATGTAGTAATCGAGGTAGTCCATGACATCGGTGACCATCCGATAATAGATCCGGACGGTGTCCTTGCGCACTTCGGAAAACAGCTTTTTCGTCTCCAGCATTATATCGGAGCAGCGCCGGTTGTAGCCGACCAATAGCCGGACATTGTTGTCAACGACTGCTTTGACGACCCGCTCCGACTCTTCCAGCGTGTGGGTCATCGGCTTCTCGACGACAACATGCTTGCCGGCGTTTGCAGCTTCGGCGGCGAACCGGGCGTGCAGATCGCCCTTGGTGCCAACGAACACCAGGTCGACTTCGGGGTCATTGAGGATGTCCTGGTAGTCGGTCGTTGTCTTCAGGGCATTGTACTGATCAGCGCGCTCCTTCAGAATATCTTCGCGTAAGTCGCAGAGTGTGTGGACGCGATACTTCGGGTTCTTGAAGGCGTGCGGCAGATGCTCCCTGCCGATGAAAGCGCCGACGCCGATGAAGGCGGCGTTGATGACTTTGCTCATGGTGTTGATGCCCTTGTTCTCGACGTTTTCGGTCGGCTGCTCACCCATCACCCGGCAGATAGCTGCGCAGCATCTGCAGTGAAGCCATGCAATCGTCCAGCAACCCGGGCA
>CAJWLW010000054.1 GCA_913042885.1 uncultured Lentisphaeria bacterium
CCGACAGCGAAGACGGTGGATGATCTCAAGCGGCTGAATCTGCCTGCGGGCGTTGACATCAAGATCAAGATTTGAAGCTGAGGAACCGGTGATCATGAAAGGTCTGATTGGAAGGAAAATCGGCATGACCCACATTTACGACGACCAGGGGTTGATGATCCCGGTCACCGTCGTGCAGGCGGGTCCCTGTCGGGTGACTGGCGTACGCACGAAGGATCGTGACGGTTATAGCGCGCTACAGATCGGTTTCGGTACGCGCAAGCCGAAGAATGTCAGCAAGGCGGTGCGCACACACGTAGCCGCGGCGGGTTATTCCGAGCACGTGCCGGAGCGCATCCGCGAGCTGCGGCTGGCCGAAGACCCGGAGCAGAGTGTCGGTGACGTTTTGGGGGCGGATATTTTTGAGGCCGACGAGTTTGTCGATGTCACGGGTGTGACCAAGGGCCGCGGTTTCCAGGGTGTCGTCAGGCGTTACAAGTTTGGCGGTGGTCGTGCCAGCCATGGTGGCGACTGGACGCGGCGGGGCGGTTCAATCGGCATGTGCGTCAATCCCGGCAAGGTTTACAAGGGACGCAAGATGCCTGGTCAGATGGGCAACGTCCAACGCACGTCGCAGAATCTCCGTATCGTTCAGGTGCGGCAAGAAGAGAACCTGCTGCTGATCAAAGGCGCGGTGCCCGGTGCAAACGGCCGCTTCGTCATGGTCCGTAAAGCAAAGAAGAAATAACTTTTGAACTGCGGTAAATGGTTACCGCGGTGATCAGGAAACTGGAGGCTGCCAGATGGCGACCCTGTCTGTTATCGATGGTTCCGGCTCACCGGTCGGCGACTTCGAAGTCGACGATGCGTGGCTGGAGCGCGAGAAGGGCGAGCAGGCCGTGCATGATGTCGTGGTTGCTTATCGGGCTGCCGGTCGCGCCGGTACTGCCTGTACCAAGACACGCGGCCAGGTAACGGCCAGCAACGCCAAGCCGTGGCGGCAGAAAGGCACTGGTCGGGCCCGTGCCGGCCGCAGCAGCAGTCCGATCTGGCGTGGCGGCGGTGTCGCATTCGGGCCGGTGTCTCGGAGCTACGCCAAGACGGTCAATCGTAAGGTCAAGCATCTGGCGCTGCGCCGCGTGTTGGCCGGACGGATAGATGAAGAAGCTGTTATTGTCGTCGAAGACGCCCCGATCGACGAACCGCGCACGAAGAAGGTATTGGCCTGGCTGCGCGGCATCGGGGCTGGCGAACATGCCCTGGTGATCGTCGATGACGAAAACTATAATCTGTTCATGGGTGCCCGCAATCTGCCTGCCGTACTGATCGTTCGTTCGGGCGCTGTGACGGTCTACGACCTGCTGCATTACGATCGTGTAGTCATTTCCAAGGATGCCTTCACCACACTTGGGGCACGCATTAGTTGAGGCCCGGCTGTAGGCCGGGCATTCACAGAGAACCGAGACAATCAAGATGGAAAACCCATATCAAATCATCAAGACGATCGCTCTGACCGAAAAGAGTAACAGCCTTCTCGAACACAATCAATACTCATTCGTCGTGGATCCGGCGGCCAACAAGATGGATATCAAGCGGGCCGTTGAATACCTTTTCGAACGCAAGGTCAAGGCTGTCAACGTGATGAACCGCCGCGGCAAGACCAAGCGCAATCGCTACGGTGTTGGCAAACGCGCCGATTGGAAGCGCGCCATCGTTACCTTGAAAGACGGCCAAGAGCCTATTACAGTTTTCACTTGATCGGCGGAATTCCTGCTGGCGAGACTGAAGGGACACACTGATGAAAACATACAATCCGACAACGCAATCACGCCGGCACATGACGGTTTCCGAATTCGTCGAACTGACGCGCGGTGCACCGGAACGCAAGTTGACGCGTGGCGCCAAGAGCACGGGCGGCCGCAACAACAAAGGTCGCGTGACCTCACGATTCCGCGGCGGCGGTCACAAGCGTGCCTACCGCCAGATCGACTTCAAGCGCAATAAGCACGGTGTGCCTGCCAAAGTGGCGGAGATCGAGTACGATCCCAATCGCACTGCCCGCATCGCGTTGCTGCATTACGCTGACGGTGAAAAGCGCTACATCCTATGCCCGACCGGGTTAGAGAAAGGGATGACTATCATGAGCGGGCCGGATGCCGAGTTCAAGCCGGGCAACGCCATGGCACTTGAACATATCCCGGACGGCCTGGCCGTCCACAATATCGAGATGGTGCCCGGCAAGGGGGCGGCTCTGGTGCGATCCGCCGGCATGAGCGGCATAATTCGGGCCAAGGAAGGCAAGTACGCACAGGTGCGTCTGCCCAGCGGTGAGATCCGTATGATCCACGTCAAGTGCCTGGCGACAATCGGCCAGGTCGGTAATCTCGAACATATGAAGACGAAGCTCGGTAAGGCCGGTAAAAAGCGTTGGCTTGGCCGTCGGCCGCACAATCGCGGTGTCTCCATGAACCCCGTCGACCATCCGATGGGCGGTGGCGAAGGTCGTTCCAGCGGCGGTGGTCATCCGATGTCGCCGTGGGGGCAGTTAGCCAAGGGTTACCGCACCCGCCGAAAGAAAAAGCACTCTGGGAAATTCATCGTCGAACGGCGGAGGAAATAGTTATGGCACGTTCAATCAAGAAAGGTCCGTTTGTAGACGATCATCTCGAGAAGAAAGTTCTGCGCCAGGCGCGCAGCGGTGACAAGCGTCCAATCAAGACCTGGTCGCGTCGCTCGATGATCATGCCGGAGATGGTAGGTCTGACGTTTAGCGTCCATAACGGCCGCGGCTTCCAGCAGGTCTTCGTGACCGAGAACATGGTCGGGCATCGTCTTGGCGAGTTTGCCATCACCCGTGTGTTCCGTCACCACGGCGCCATTTCCGGTAAGTAATACGCAAGCAGCATAATTTGCGCCATGACCGACGCGAGGCGCGATTCAGTACTGCTGCATCGCGAACACAGGGACACCGCGCAGCGATCTGTCCGGCGATTCTGTCTCACAAGCCACAGGGCGCTGGACAGGCCGTGACCGATGCAGAGCCTCTACGCCTTCTATCCCAGTCTGGCGCGTATTGTCCAATCAAAGCGGCATGCTATACTGCCGACTCACGGAATCACAGTGCGTCGAAATACTCGTACAGCACTGTCACCGACTCCATGCCGTAGGCATTAAGCACCGCGTCGTAGGGCGTATCATCATCGGCATCGAAGTCGATGGCCATGGCGTCGAGCTCAGCCTGCAGTTCGAGGATTTCGAGCGCCTGCAACTGCGTGTCCAGCCCGTTGTCGTTGTCAATCGGATCATCGATGATAGCCATCATGATCTGCTGCGTGCGTTCCGAAGACTTCTCCGTTATTTGTTCGACCGGTGGTGTGTCGGTGCTTCCAAAGCGCAGCACGATCGCCAGCACGGCGGCCGCGGCCGGCCACATCAGCACCCGCAGAATTCTTTGCCGCGGCATGCCCTGCTGTGCTGCCCGGGCCCGTGTCTGCTGACCGAGGTTGTGCCAGGCATCTGTGTCCGGGTACGGAACATCCGCGTTGTCGACGCGCATCGATGCCGTCATTTCCTGCTCGAGCTCGGTATCTTTATTGTTTGTATCCGGTTCCTTCATGGTTTTACCTCATAGGTTGCCCAGTCTTGACTGCAGTTTTCGTGTTGCCTGATGCAGGGTCGCCTTGATCGTGCCGACCGACGATTTCTGGATTTCGGCAATTTCCTTGATTGTCATGCCGCCGGCGTATCTCAGCCGTACGGCTTCCTGCATGCGCCGCGGCAATTCGCGGATCCCCGCTTCCAGCAATGTCCGCCATTCGCGTGTCTGCAGCGCCTGCCGCGGATTGTCATTTTCGATGTTCGCAAGCTCATTGGTTTCCCGCGCTTCGTCCAGCGGCACGAGCTGCAGCCGCTGGCGCCGGTGTTTGTCAATGCAGATGTTGGTGACAACCCGGTACAACCAGGTCTGCACCCGGCATGTATAGTTCCATTTCGGCAGGAACTTGAACAACTTGATGTAAGCTTCCTGCACGATGTCGAAGGCGTTCTCCTGATTCCGCGTCCAGCGGTAGGCCAGTGCATAGGCCCCGCGCTTGGTATGCTCGACCAGTTCGTCGAATGCAGCGTCGTCACCATCGAGATAGCGGCGAATCATCGGTTCGACATCAATCGTCTCTTCCACTGCCGATTGAACCATGCCTGCTCCGGTACCGATTTTAGAGCTCGTCCCGATTCCGATCCTCGCCGTCGTGGTCACGCCGGTGGTGGTGTCGTTGGGGCTGCCGCTTGCTTTTCATGAGCTGTTCGACATCGATGCCCTTTTCTTCGAGCCGTCTCTTCAGTACCTCGAGGCCGGCTTGCAGCGCCTTCCCGTCCTTGCTGTTGGCCAATAGCTGCAACCGCTTTTTCGCGATCGCCAGTCGATCTTCGGCGGTTGGTTCAGGCTTGTTGAGTAGCGCTCTATACTCAGGATTTTCTTCTGCCAGAGTTTGATCGACGGCGCGATGCATACCCTTCATCAGATGGACGTGGCCTTGATTGCGCCGTACTTCTTGACCCCTGTCGCGGCCGCGTTGTTTGCGGAATTTCGGGTTGTCCTTGTGGAACCCCTCGTTGGTTTCACGGATATCGTCGAGGATGGTTTGTGCCTGTTCCGAGTCGGAGATCAGTTCACGGCGCAACCGCATCATCTCGCGAAACTCCTCGGGGTTTTTGTTTTCCTGTTCCACCAGTTCGGCGTAGCGCTTGCTGCTGGCAACGAGTAATTCGTTGAGCTGATTGTGCTTGGCCCGCACGGTCTTGTGATGAGCGTCGATGTTCTCGCGATCCTCTGCCGATTCCGGTTTATCGCCTCGAACGCGGCCATGCTTGGCCTCGAACGCCCGCACGAACTCCTTGTGATCTTGCTTAATTGCTCTGACGGCTTCCGATTTCATGAACTCGCGCTTCAACTGGCGCATGCGCTGTTTGTCTTCCTTGGTCTTGTCTTCCTTCTCGAACAACGCCTTAAATTCGGCGTTTGCCGCGATCAGCGCCTCGTCGACGCGCTTTTTGATTTCCTTTTTCTGCCGACGGAATTCTTCACGAGCGCCGTCCCGGTCGAAGCGCGGTGGCGGCGGTTCAGCTTCGGGTGGCGGCAGTTCAGTTTCCTGGGCAAAGGACGTGCAGGCGGCGGCCAATACGATGGCGACTATCCAGCGGTTCGATTTCATCGATGACTCCTTACGTTGAGATTTGTGATTGTGATGTGATGTGATGAGATACGTCATTGTACCGGTTTATACGCAAGTAAAGGGGCAGGGTTTAGTTGGTGGTGTCGGTTTTGTGCAGATCGCCGGCGAAATGACAGGCGACGAGGTGGTGGCCGTCGCTGGTCTCGGGTGCGTCGGAGAGGACCGGCGCCTGGGAGCGGCATTTGTCCTGGGCGAACGGGCAGCGCGTATGAAAATGACAGCCGGGTGGCGGTGCCGACGGCGACGGTACGTCCCCCTGCAAAACTATCCGCTCTTTTTTCGGCTCTCCCGGTACCGGCACAGCCGATATAAGTGCTTGGGTATAGGGGTGATGCGGCGCTTCAATGATGGCGTCGGAGTGTCCGTACTCGACGATACGCCCAAGATACATTACTGCGATCCGGTCGGAAATGTGCCGTACCACGCTGAGGTCGTGTGAGATGAACAACAGCGACAGTTTATGACGATCACGCAGCTCCATAAGCAGATTCACCACCTGTGCCTGCACGCTCACGTCCAAAGCGCTGACGGCTTCGTCGCAGACGATGAACTCCGGCTGCACCGAGATGGCCCGTGCCACGCTGAGCCGCTGTCGCTGGCCGCCGGAGAATTCGTGGGGATACCGGTGGATGTACTGGTCGTCGAGTCCGACCTCGCCAAGTAGCCTTGCTGCAGCCTCTGCCGGGTTGCCCTCGAGCATGTTGAACTGTACGAGCCCTTCGGTAATTATTTCCTGTACGGTCATGCGCGGATTCAACGACGAAAACGGGTCCTGGAAAATCATTTGCAGTTTTTTGCGGAACGGCCGGAAGTCGCGCTCCGACATTGCCAGCAGGTCGTGGCCGTCGAAGGTGACGGAACCGCGGGTCGCCTTCTCCAGGCCGACTATCGTCCGGCCCAGCGTAGTTTTGCCGCAGCCGGATTCGCCGACCAGTCCGAGCGTCTCGCCGTGGAACACCTTCAGACTGACGCCATCCACCGCCTTTACATGCCCGACCGTGCGCGACATGATTCCGCGCTGGATTGGGAACCAGGTATGGAGGTTTTTGATCTCGAGCAACGGTTTTTCGGTCTCCATCATGATTCCGGTTCCTCCGTTTTCTCAGCTGTTCCCTTTTTCGGGTGTACCGGCATGTTGCCGCCGCCTTCATACAGGCAGCATGCCGCCTGTTGATCGGCATCGAGTTGGTACAGCGGCGGCGAGGCGCTGTCGCAGCGGTCCCAGCCGTAGGGGCAGCGGTCGCGAAAGCGGCAGCCGACCGGGTACTCTTCCGGTGATGGCACCTGGCCTTCGATTGTTTCCAGGCGGTCACACTTGTGGTGCAGACGCGGCACCGATTTGAGCAGGCTCTCAGTGTACGGATGCTTTGGTGTCTGAAAAATTTTGTGGATCGGGCCTTCCTCGACCACTTTTGCAGCGTACATCACGACCACTCGGTCACACATCTCCCAGATCACGCCCATGTCGTGGGTGATCAGCAGCAGCGAAGTGTCCCGTGATTTCATGTTCAGAATCAGATCAAAGATCTGCGCCTGGATCGTCACATCCAGAGCCGTCGTTGGTTCGTCGGCGATGATCAGTGACGGCTCGAGCATCAGCGCCATTGCGATCATCGCACGCTGCCGCATGCCACCGGAGAATTGAAACGGATAATTGTACATGCGCTCGTCGGCATCGGGAATGCCAACCTTGTCGAGCCATTCGGTACCGGTCTGCCAGGCTTCTTTCTTGTCCAGATCGCGATGGACACGCAGCGCTTCAACCAATTGGTGGCCGATCCGGTGCAGCGGCGACAGTGCGGTCATCGGCTCCTGAAAGATCATGCTGATATCGTTGCCGCGCAATTTCCGCAGTTCCTTGATCGGGATCTGTAACATGTCCGCATCGTTATAGAGGATCTGGCCGGCCTCGATGATTCCCGGCGGCGATGGGATCAGTCTCAGCGTACTCATCGCTGTGACCGATTTGCCGCAGCCGGATTCGCCGACCAGTCCCAGCACCTCGCCTTTGCGAATCTCCAGCGACACGTCGTCGACCGCGCGGATGCGGCCTTCGTCGGTATCGAAGGAGACGGATAAATTTCGGATTTCCAGCAGAGCGTCGCTCACAGCCTACTCCATTTTTTGAAACGCTTTCGGATCGAAAGCGCTGCGGACGCCTTCACCGACGAATACGAACAACAGCATGACGACGAACAGGGCCACGAACGGATAGAGCACGAGCCACCAGGCCCATTTGAATTCCTGTGCCTGCGACAGCAGTTCGCCCCAGCTCGGGGTGGGTGGCGGCAGACCATAGCCGAGATAGTCCAGGGCCGTCAACACGCCGATCGCGCCAATCAGCGAAAACGGGAAGAATGTGATCACCGGCACCAGACCGTTTGGCAGGATATGACGGAAAATGATCTTGATGCTTGGCAGTCCCATGCATTTGGCAGCTTCGACAAATGGCTGATGTCGCAGCCTTAAAAATTCAGCGCGCATATAATAGGAAATGCCGATCCAGTTGAAGATCGCGAAGCAGAACAGCAGTAGCAGGAAGCTAGGTCCGAAGACCGATGCCATGAGGATCATCACATAGAGGAATGGCAGGGCAGCCCAGACTTCCGTGAACCGCTGGCCGAAGATATCGACGAGACCGCCGTAGTATCCCTGGATCGCTCCGGCAGCGATGCCGACAGTCATCGATATCAGCACCAGCGCCAGTCCGAAGGTCATGGCGATACGCAGGCCGTAGATAATGCGCGACAGGACATCGCGTCCGGCGCTGTCGAGGCCCATCGGGTGGTTGGTGGCGGGGCGGTAGGGGAAGGCGATGTCCTCTTTTTCGAACACGAACCGGTATTCGAGGTCGTTGATTTTTACGTTGATTGGGTCAAGCACCGTGTTGAACCGTTTTTCAGCCATCGCAGTCAGTTCTCCACGCTTTTCCTCGCTCAGCCGGCTCCAGACGCGGCCTGGTTTCTCGGCGATATTTCCCAGACGGTTGATTGTGTAGTGTTCGTTTGACTCGCCCGACGGCACTTCACGAAAGGTCAGTCGCACAGTGCGCGGTGGCCGCTTGCGCGGCTTGTACTGTGACAGCGCGACTGTCGCCTCGATCCCCTGCGTACTTCGCAAAACCGTATCGACGGTGGGCGCCTCTTCGTTTTGGAACCGGGCGGCGACACCGTTCTTGATCGACTGGGGTAGGACCCAGTAGTCGGTCAATGTCAGGTTCCGCAGTGATTTCTGGTTCCGGTCGAAGAAAAAATCGGCGTCGGCACCGGTTTTCTTGATTTCATATTTCGAGGTGATGTTGACGGTGCCGATGCGTGGATTCGGCTGCACGATCATGTAGACCTTGTTGCCTTCTTTCAGGTCTTCGATGCGGGCGCTTTCAAACGGGCCGAACGGATGCGGCGGAAACAACATCCAGTTTTCGCCGCCCGTCTGGAATGCTTCGCTGGCGTTGATGGCCTTATAGTCCGGGCGTGTATCGTGGCCGCTGCCGGTGAATGTATTGTCGGGATAAAAACGGATGATCGGGAAATAGGTTTCGCCTTCGAACCGCATGATGACCGGTGTGTTGTTGCACAGCAGCTCACCAATCAGGCTGAGCCCATAGATTACGACGAGCAGCCAGAACGACCAGTAGGCCCGTTTGAATTGGCGAAACCGGCGCAGGCGTTTCCGGGTGATCGGATTTAGTCGAAACAAGGCCATCGACGCTATTTCCTGAAATTTATACGCGGGTCGATCAGGACGTACGACAGATCGGAAACGATGTTGCCGACGAGCCCGAGGACCGAGGTGACCGCGAGGATGCACATGAACACCGGATAGTCACGGCTGGTGATTGCTTCGAGGCTGAGCCGGCCCATGCCGGGAATTTCGAAGACCTGCTCAATCAGCACGGAACCGGCAAACATGATGGTCATGATGCCGCCGATGCCGGTGACGATCGGGATGAGAGAATTGCGCACGGCATGCAGCCAGACAGCGCGTCTGTAGGTGCCGCCCTTGGCCAGTACGGTGCGCACGTAGTCCTTGCTGATTTCCTCGAGCAGTGAATTTTTCATCAGCAGCGTCAGCACTGCGAAGTTGCCGATCATGTAACAGAGAACCGGCAGGAACATGTGGTGCGCCATATCCTTGATCTTGCCGACTTTCGTCAGGCTGTCGTAGTTGTCGGAGACGAAGCCGGCGACCGGGAACCAGTCCCACAGTTGATCGACGGTGCCGCAGAACAGCATCTTGAGGATCATGCCGAAGGCGAATGCCGGAATGGCGTAGCCCACAAAGACGATGAGGCTGGAGACGACATCAAAGGCTTTGCCGTCGCGCAGCGCCTTGGCGATACCCAGCGGGATGCAGACAAGATAGGTGAGGAAGAAGCCCGGGATGCCGAAAATCAGCGAGATGGCGAAGCGTTCCTTGACCAGTTGCCAGGCGGTCTTGTTGGGGAACTTGTACGACTCCATGCGCAGGCCGATACGATTGGTCCAGGCCCATTTCCAGTAGCGCTTGTGGATCGGCTGGTTAAAGCCGAAATGTTCCTCCAAGGCTTTGCGCTGTTCCTCCGAGATACCGCTGTTGTTGCTGCTCGGATTGGTGTCCCCGCCCATGCCCTTCATCCGCATGATCGCTTGATCCACTGGGCCGCCCGGCACGAACTGGCAGATGGCAAAACAGATGAAGGTGATGCAGATGAAGGTTGGAAAGATCAGCAGGAATCGCTTGAGAAAATAATCCAGTCGTTCCATGGACGTTGAACCGGCGGTAGTTGACTATTGTGCGCCCGGGTCGGCGGATAGGACTAATCGTTTTCGAAGATATCGTCGAAATTGATGGTTGTCGGCATCTGTGGCATCGTCACCGTGTCCTCACGCGCCGCAGCCAGGTCGTCTGCGGTGTCTTCGTCGTACCACCAGTATCCGATTACCGAAGTCTCTTCGCCGTACTTCGAGAGGATGGTGTCGGGCATGCCGAATTTCTGCCAGTACAGCAGTCGCGTGTAGTTGATGTTCCACAACAGCGCGTACGGGTGCTCGTTGAAGATGATGTCGTCGACCTGGCGAACGATCTCGTGGCGTTCGTTGATGTCGAAGATGCTGCGCTGTTTCTCGATGAGCCTGTCGACTTGGTCGTTCTTGAAGCCGGTGTAGTTGTTGCCGGACTTGCGGTCGGCCTCCTTCGAATACCACATCGATTCGGGATCCTTGCGCGGGCCGGCGCCCCACGCCGCCCAGGTCAGGTCGAAGTTGAAGGCGTCCATGTCCTTGATCCAGGCGGCCCAGTCCTTCTTGTCGACCGACAGTTCAATGCCGACGTCCTTGAAGTCTTCCTTGATGATCGCAATGAACTTATCGGCCGAGGCGCTGCGTGTCAGCACCCGCAGATGAAACTGCTTGCCGTTCTTCTCGAGGATACCAGTTTCCGGATTGGCGATCCAGCCCGCTTCGGTCAGCAGCTTTCGGGCAGCTGCCTTTTCGAAAGCCACCGCGTCGTTCGGGCACGGGTGCGCCTGGCCCCAGAGGTCTTCGTAGTAGGACTTGTGGAGGAAATACTGGTCGTGCATCAACGTGCTGTTCATTTTCGGGCGATCGATCAGATGGGCAATCGCCTTGCGCACCCGCACATCGTCGAGCGGCGGCCGGCGCATATTCATCGCGAAGCCCTGGTAACCGACCGGATTGTGATTGTAGATTTTCTGCTTGACGATCCAGTTGCGATCAAACTTCTCGCCTTTAGTCTGGCTCACCCAGCGATGTGCGGTGTACACCGGGAAGACATCGATGTCACCTTTCTTGAACGCTTCGTAGGCGTTGTCGCGTTCGGCGTAAAAGCGGAACTTGATCTCATCGAAGTTGTAGACGCCTTCGCTACGTACCGAATTGCGCAGCCACCAATCCTCGCGACGTTCCATCATTACGTAGATGCCGTCTTTCAGTTCCTTGATCTTGTACGGTCCGGAAATTACCGGGAAGTCGAAATTGAGCTTGTTGAAATCCTTCTCCGCCATCACGTGCTTGGGTAGAATATGGAAGCCGCCGGCGGCGTTGAGATTCTTCCAGTGGACTTCTTTGGCCGTGAAACGGATTGTGTTATCGTCGATCACTTCTGGTGATTCGAACCGCTCAAGGTCGGTTTTGTGCGGTCCGGTCAGACTTTTCGGGTCCATCACGATGTCGAAGGTCCACTTGACGTCATGTGCCGTGATCGGCTTGCCGTCGCTCCACCTCGCAGTGGGGTCCAGATGGAACGTGAAGGTTTTCTTGTCGTCGGCGATTACCCACTTGCGCGCGAGGCTCGGCTCGTCTGCGAGCGTCACGGAATTGCTGTCCAGCAGCGTTTCGTACATCAGCCCCCATACCTGCGACGCGGTGTAGCTGGTCTCCAAATAGTAGTTGAAGCTTTTCGGCGACTGGCTGGCAAAAATATTGATCGTGCCGCCGGGATAGGCGTCTTCGCTGGCGATGGGATCGCGCGTCGGCTTCCAGTCGGGCTTTGGAAAAACGTCTTCAGCACCGGCGAATGCGGCGGCGAACAGAAGGATGATTGAGAGCTTGGACATAAGGTCTCCGTACAAGTTGAAGGGGCATGCAACGCGGCCATAAATTAGGTTGCACCCCCGGATTTACCAACGATTACAACACTGCAGAACGGCTTCAGTTTCAGTCGTCGCGATGATAAACTATATCATGAGTTCACTTGCCGGCAGGAATGTTCTGGTTACCCGCACTATTGAACAGAATGCGTCGCTGATCGATCTGTTCAAAAGCCGCGGTGCGGTCCCCGTGGCATGTCCGACCATCGCCACAGAGCCCGCAGAAGACGCGTCCGCCGTGATCCGTTCCCTGGCCGACGGTCCAGGGTATGACTGGATCGTTTTCACCAGTACCAACGGCGTGCGTTTTTTCTTTGACGTTGCGGAGTCCGTGGACATTCACGCGCCCGACGGTGGACTGGTGAAGGTAGCGGCGATCGGCCCGGCTACCGCGGCGGCCCTGCAGGCGCGCGGCCGCACCGTCGATCTCATGCCTGTGTTGCATGTCGCCGAGGCTTTGGTGGAAGCAATAGGCGCGGTCGACGGGCGCCGCATTCTCATCCCGACGGCGGACATCGCCCGTGATACACTGGCCGACGGCCTGGAAGCTGCCGGTGCAGTTGTCGAGGTCATTACTGTCTATCGCACCGTCCCGGCCAAGCGCCCCGAAGATTTGTTCGGCATGCTGTCAGCGGCCGATGCGGTTACTTTCACCAGCTCGTCGACGGCGTTGAACTTCGTTGGCATGCTGGAGGGCCAAGCGATGCCGGATCTCATTGTAGCGTGTATCGGTTCAAAGACAGCGGAGACTGTACGTGGGCTCGGGTTGCCGGTGCATGTCGTGGCGGAGGTGTCGACCGCAGAAGGTCTGGTCAATGCGCTGGAGGCTTATTTCGCTCCAGAATAGATACACAATAGAGAATTCTTACGATGCCTGCGCGATGCCGACAGAGCCGCGGCCGCGGATTCCGAGGCAGTTGCTGCGTCGCTGGCCCCCTCCACGGGCCGGGCCAACTGTCGAAGCAATCGAGTAGTCCGGCGACTGGGAGTGGAATCAATCGTCACCTGTTCCCTATAGCGGGATGACAAAAGCGCATAAAATGTTCTAAGACCCTGCTACGAATGCGCTTTTATTATATCTGTATCTATTTCTCTTGCAGCATCTTCTGTAGCAATTATTATACTATCCGGATGATGCTGGAGAAACGATGCAGGACAACTGCTGCTGGGGCCGGCTGGATCGAAGCAGGCCGCCAGAGCGTTGGCTTTCTCCGAACCGGTAACGACCATGAGACAACAGCGGGCTTCGAGGATGGTCCCAAGGCCCATTGTGACGGCGAAACGTTTCCGGTCTTCGATCTGTTGGAACGCAAAACTGTTGTCATTGACGGTTTCGTCCTGGAGCTCAACAAGGCGGGTTCGTGAATCGCGCGGCGACCCCGGTTCGTTGAAACCGATGTGGCCGTTGCGCCCGATACCGAGCAGTTGCAGATCAATGCCGCCGACAGCGGTGATAGCGGTTTCATAATCATCGCAGCGAGCCTCGACTTCGTCGACGTTTACATAACCGACGGGAATGTGCCAGTTCTCGGCGGGCATGTCGATATGGTCAAAGAGTTGCCGGCGCATGTAGTAGTTGTAGCTGGCCGGGTTGTCCGGTGTGATATCGAAATACTCATCGAGATTGAACGAGCGTACGCCGGCGAATGTCAGGCCCTCGGAGCGATGCATGCCGATCAGGCGTCGGTAGACATCGATCGGTGTGCGACCGGTGGCCAGGCCGAGCACGAGGTCCGGTTTCTGCCGCACCGCGGCGCCAATGAGGGCGGCGGCCGCATCGGTCGCTGCGGCGTTGTCGGGGCAGACTTGAAATGTGATGCCGGGAAACAATTTCATGAGCTTGAGTTCTCTGGGAGTGCAGGCAAAATGTCTGCGCTCGCAGGGTAAATGTTTTGCGGTCGTTACGATAAAGCCCGGCGTGAATCGATGCAAGGCTGGTGGCATCTTTGCATTCAACAGGCAGATTGACGGATCATGAGGTTCCTGTTTTTTCACAGCATGTTAGCGGTCGGTGTTTCGGCCACCGACTTCGTCACCAGTTTCTCTGCATTGGAATCTGCGTCGCCGGTCGAATCGGGGATGCCGTCGATCTCGCTGGTGCACGACGACATGCCGGCACTGAAAGACATCGCGTCGCCCTGACGGTTGCATCATGGCAAAACTATTTTCCATGCAGGCGCCCGGGAAGATCATCATCAGCGGTGAGCACGCTGTTGTCCACGGTGCCCCGGCACTCGTTACCGCGGTGAACCGCTATGCTCGCGTGGAGATAATCCGCAAACGTGCTGTCGGCATCGATTTCAACCTGCGCGACTTTGATCAGCGAACAGCATTTGAGGCGAACGAGCTCAGTGATCTTTATGACACATCGGTGGCCCGGCGCGAGGCGTTTAGCAGGGATGAGTTTCAACAAGGCGACATCCTGGTGCACCCATCCGAGCTCATTCCGCTGGCCTACGAAACGATGCGCCGAGACGCCGCCTCGACTGGCTCAGGACCGTCCAATGCCGATGTCGATGGCGATGGCGTACTGGTGACAGTCGACACCGACATCCCGATCGGTTGCGGCATGGGCGCTTCATCGGCGGTGATTGTCGGTGTGCTGGCGACGGCTGCGAATTTTTTTCGGCATCGCGTCAGCGACGACCGGTTGTACGAGCTGGCCGTGCATTGTGAGCGGTTCCAACACCTCCGGCCGAGCGGTGCCGATCCTTATACGTGCCTGCACGGCGGCTGCCTGCGATTCTGCCAGGGTAATGTGGAAAAGTCCTTGCCAACAGAGCCGCTTCCCATGTATCTTGCCAATTCGGGAACGCGGGCCGCGACAACCGGTGAGTGTGTACGGCAGGTCGGCCATCGTTTCGGCGACACCGATATCTGGGATGACTTCACAGCCGTCACCGACGCAATCGATGCGGCTATCGACGGCAACGACACCGCGGCATTGTACGACGGCGTCCGCCGCAACGATGAATTGCTGCGGCGCATCGGTGTCGTGCCGGAGCGGGTGGGGCGCTTTATCGACGAAGTTTCGGCAACCGGCGGTGCTGCCAAGATCACCGGCGCCGGCTCTATTCGCGGCGATGCCGGCGGCATGGTGCTGATTTTTGCGGAGTCCGCACCGGTGGATCTGTGTGCCGCGTACGGATACGAACTGTTGGATTTAGAAGGAGAAGCTCGTGGTGTCCACGATACGGACTTCAGCGCCGGGTAAACTGATGCTGCTCGGTGAGCATGCCGTACTGCATGGCTGTCATTGCCTGGTCTGTGCCATCGACCGGCGCATAACCGTGACGTTGAGGCCACGCCCGGATGCGATCGTGACGATCACTGCCGGTTTCGGTCGGTATGAAGGCCGTTTGCCGGAGTTGCCCGATGACGAGTGCTTCCGGTTTGTGCTGGCTGCATTGCGCCGCCACTCCGATGTCCTGCCGAGCGGTTGTGACCTGGTCATCGAGAGCGATTTCCCAAATGTCTCCGGCCTCGGTTCATCGGCCGCGGTCACGGTCGCGGCTATCGCGGCAGCGTTTGTATGGTGTGATCTTTCCTGGTCTGCCGATGTTCTGCATGCCGCCAGTCTGGCAGTGATTCGTGACGTGCAGGGCACCGGTGCCGGCGCCGATGCGGCCGCCAGTACCTTCGGTGGCCTGCTCGAGTACTGTGCCGACCCGATCAGTCAGCGCCAGGTCAAGCACATACCACCGATCGAAGTGCTGTACTCCGGCCGCAAAGCCCACACAGCCGAAGTCGTCGCCGAACTCGAGGCGCGGCGTCGGGAGAATCCGCACCAGATCGACGCGATCTTTCACGCCATGAACGAAGGCTGCGGGCTGGCTGTCAACGCCGGTGCTGCCGGAGACTGGCAGAAGTTCGGCGAGATTATCAACCGTAATCACGAGTTGATGACAGAACTCGGCTTGAGCGATACGAACCTCGACAGTCTGGTCCATGATCTGCAGGCCGATCCCGGCATCAGCGGTGCCAAACTTTCCGGGGCCGGCAAGGGCGACTGCATTGTTGGTATCGGTCACGTCGAAAATGCCGGATTTGCACACGAGCGCCTGGGCCTGCAAATCACCAGGCGGGGCGTCGAGGTGGCGTGATGTCTACGGCCGGAACGGTGCCAAGACAGGCGTGAATCCCGCGGAAGGCAAGGACTATCGGGTTGGCTGTTAGAATACAAACATGCTTCGGTGCTTCATGAATATCGAACTACGTTACTTTTAGTCGAAACAAATCACAAAAGGAGCGCACGCCCGGATGACGAGAAGACAGGAAATCGTTCGTGAACTGACCGCACACACCACTGGCAGCCCGAAGACCGAGGCCCAGGCATTTGCGCCGGCGAATGTGGCGCTGTGCAAGTACTGGGGCAAACGCGACGCCGATCTCAATCTGCCGGTCAGTTCGAGCCTCTCGATCTCGCTTGGCAGCCTCGGCACGACAACCGAGCTGCGACTCCGGCAAGGTGCCGATCACATCGTGTCCGATTGCCTGGAGCTGTCGCCGGACGACAAGTTCTGTACGCGTCTGTCCGCATTTCTCGATCTGTTCCGGCCCGATGCCGACACTGGCTTCATCGTCGAAACGCAGAACACCGTGCCGACAGCGGCGGGACTGGCGTCATCGGCCTCCGGTTATGCGGCGCTGGTGCTGGCGCTGGACGATCTGTTCCAATGGCAATTGAACCGCGAGCAGCTCTCGATCCTGGCTCGGCTCGGCAGCGGCAGCGCAGCTCGCTCGGTGTACAACGGTTTCGTCGTCTGGCATTGCGGTACTTCCGACGGCGGCATGGATAGTGTTGCCGAGCGGATCACCGGCGAATGGCCGGAACTGCGCGTCGGCGTGGTCATCGTTTCAGACTCCGAAAAACCGATCGGCTCGCGCGAGGCGATGGCGCGTACGGTCGCTTCGAGCCCGTTTTTCGACCGCTGGGAAGCGGTGGCCGATGCAGACATGCAGCAGTTGCGGGAGGCTATCGGCAACCATGCCTTCGAATTGCTCGGGACGACGGCGGAGTCAAATGCCATGGCCATGCACGCTTTGATGCTGGCTTCGTGGCCGCCGGTGTTGTACTGGACCGGCGCGACCATCGATGTCCTGCAGCGTGTTTGGGCTCTGCGGGAGGACGGTGTGCCGGTATACTGCACGATCGATGCCGGACCGAACGTCAAGCTGCTGTTTCTCGACGAGGCCGAGGCACGAGTGCGTGAGGCCTTCGAGGAGGCGACGATTATCCAGCCCTTTGGGGAGTTGGACGAGCGCGGAGACTGGTGGTGCTATTTCAACCGCGCGGGGCTCTCGCGAACTTCAGTTGACCGGAGCTGACTTTGAGGCAGATCATGGCGTACGGCGTGGCAAGCTCCGGTACGGATTCCCAGAAACGTCCGTCGGTGTTGGCCCATGAACCGTCGTCGTGCTGCAGCGACCGCAGCTCGGCAATGATGTCGTTACGCCAGTGATGTCGGACGCCGTCGGCATCGGTCAGGACGTTGACACCGTATGCGTCCAACGCTTTCGCCATGGTGTGCAGATAGTAATAGCGGCCCTGCTGGCCCATGCCCGGATTTTCCTTCAGCGTATAGTTGTGGCGCAGATAGTCGATAGCGCCCTTGACGCGGACATCGTTTCGATCGAGCCGGGCGTAGATCATTGTCTTGAGACCGGCATAGGTCATACTGCCGGAACTGATAAGTTCGGACTTGGCGCCGTCGGTTGCCGAGTGATCGCCCGCTTTGCTCTCGAACGGCCGGTAAATGAAGCCGCCACGATCGGATGCCTGCAGACTGACATACGGCTGGATGTTCAACTCCGGCAGATTCTGGCACTGCGTCAGAAAGACCGTCACGTCCTGCCACATTTTGTCGATCCGGGCGGCCGCAGATGTGTCACTGCTGAAGGGTTCACGGTCCAGGTAATCGGTCACGTACAGAGCCTCTGCGGCCCACGAACCATTCGACAGATCAGCGCGTCCGGTTTTGCCGTAGCCGATGCCGCCGAAGTCGACTTTGTCCGGATCGTTGAACTGCGAGGTCTGCAGATAACGCCGTGCCGCGCGCATCTTTGCTTCGTCTCCGGGACGGTTCACCAGCGCCATGGTAATCAGTGCAATGGCCGTGGTATAATTGGGGTAGTTAGCACTCTCTTTGCGGGAGCGTTCGGCCGGGAAGATTGCGCCGTCGTCCTGGATAAAGGACAGCATGTAGTCCATGGCGCGGGCGATGGCCTCGTCACGTTTGGCGATGTCCGCAACATCGACGTTGTGAATCGCCATGATTGCCAACCCCGTGAGGGCAGGGTGCCGGCCCCAGGCGCCGTCGTCGGCTTGGCCTGTCAGCATGAATTCGGCGCCTTGTTTCAGTATTGGCGCGACCTGTTCCGCGTGGTCGAGTGCCGCGACTTGCTGAGTCTGCTGCGCTTGAGGGTTCTCGGCGGCGCTGATCCGGATGGTTTGGATGACGATAGCGAGGAGAACCGCGGTGACTGCAAAGATGGCGATGCGTAAGGTAAGCATATTAATTTCAGCACCCTCAACGGTGTAAAGTCAATATAAAATTATTTTTGTGAACAGCAAACCCGCTGCCGTCGAATTTCACTGTTAAAGGGCTACAGTCAATTCGATCCCGGACGAACTTGAAAGTTTTTTACTGGAGGAGCAACTATGAATTCTCTCTTACACGCACATTCAGGGTGGCGCTACCTGGTGATCGCGGCATGTGCGGTTGCGCTGGTCAATCTGCTGAGCGGCACGTTGAAACCGCGGGCGTGGCGTCGGGCGGATCGCGTGATGACTCTGGCGTTTGTCATTGCGGTCGACCTGCAGTTGCTGATGGGGCTGGTGCTGTGGATCTGGAAGCAGCTGGCGGATGTGCCGCAACGGGCGCCCTGGGAGCATCTGATCACGATGTTTGTCGTACTTGTGCTTGCGCACTCGGCGGTCAGGCAGACGAAACGTGCCGAGCTGGACAGCGACAAGTTCAAGCAGGCCTTCAGCCGCCTGCTGATTGCGGCGATCGTCATGGGCGTCGGTGTCTGGAGAATCACAACAGCTACGATGGACAGCAGTGCGGCTGGATAAGCGAAGATTTCTTTATGTTCTCGGCGGCATCACACTGGTCGGTTTGCTGCTGCGCCTGTACATCGGCTGGCAGTTCATGCAGGTCGACCCACTGGTCAAGTCGCCGGCGGCGACGACCGACATGGCGACGTACCTGGAGAACGCGCGGGCCGTGCTCGCAGGTACCTACGATTACAGCGAGGGCTTCTACTATCAGCCGTTCTACTATGCCGTGTTCCTGCCTGCCGTTTTCAAAGTGTTCGGTGTTGGCGCGAGCGGTGTCATTATTGTCCAGAGTCTGCTTGGAGCGGCATGCATCTGGCTGGCGGGTCTGGCGGCGGCACGGCTGTTCGGCAAGCGCACCGGTATTTGCGCGGCGGTGATCCTGGCGCTGTCGCGCATGCACATCTTCTACACGCCGTACATGCTGATGGCGGTGGTGCAGAGCTTCTGGGTGATGCTGCTGTTCTACACCTCTGTTGCGGCATGCCGTCGCCGCCAATGGTGGTACTGGGCAGTTGTCGGTGTGGTAGCGGGATTTTCGGTCATTACCCGCGGCAACATGATTCTTTTCGTACCGCTGATCGGGTTTCTCGCACTGTGGGTTCATCGTCGACGCAAGAGGCTGGCGGTTGCTGCGGTCGCCGTGCTGGCGGCCGCATCGTACTTGCCGCAACTGCCGTTTGCGATCGTCAATTATCAGGCGCACGGCGGCTGGGTCGGTGCCTCGTCTGCTACGGCGTCGGTGCTGGCACTGGGCAACACACCGGAATCGCCGCCGGGCGGTCGCGAGCCGTGGATGCTGGCGGGGCCGATGGAGTACCCGCTGTCGTACGGTGAATGGAATCGTCAGGCCAAGCTGCCGGAAGGCGAGGGCGGCATCTCCCTGTTTGAAAACACCTGGCGCTGGTTCAGCCGTGAGCCCCTGGCGTATCTGGAACTGAAGGGGCGCATGTTTCTGCTGTTCTGGAATCGTATCGAGGTGCCGAACAATGTGTCGATCATTTCCGGCCGGCCTTCGCCGGTGCATCGATTGCTGCAGTCGCCGGTATTCTTCGGCTTCGCAATTTTCGGGAGCCTGGCTGTGGCCGGCATGATCCTGGCATTGATGAACCGACGCCGGCGCATGCTGCTGTGGTATGGCGTCGGGTTCGTCATGCTCTATTGCGCCTCGATCGTTCTTTTCTATGTGCTGGCACGCTTCCGTTTGCCGCTGGTGCCGGTGCTTTGTGTCTTTGCCGGCTATCCGGTCGGCCTGCTGTGGGGATACTGGCGGCGCCCGCAACGGCAGAAGGTTGATCGGCGACCGTTGGCGTACCGCCTCGGAGTGACGGCGCTGGCATTTCTGCTGGTCTGCGCTGGCTTCGATCTCTACTCGATCGGTTGGGAGCCGACGGTCCTGCGCATAGCCCGGCCAAACGGGGTCGAAGTGGTGCTGACGGATCGGGTGATAGTGAAGGACCACGGGCCGTTTTTATTCGGCGGCTGGGCACCGTACCCGATCCGCTCTGAGTTGACTGTCGAGAAGACGTTTGCGTTGTCCGCAATGCCGGTGGACGCGGCGACCTGGCGGGTTCGTCTGGCGCTTGGGCTGACCAGCGCCCCCAGTGGGAAGTTGCCGTCGATCAACGTCAATAGTCAGACACTGACAGCAGTGCCGGACGGGCAGGGAATCGGCTGGGTGACTTACCCATTACGGGCTGCTGACTACTTGATGCTGGACGAACGCACGTTGAGGGTCCGTCTGCGTTGCAGCCCGGCGACATCGCCTGGTGTGGCGCTGGTATTCGATACCAAGCGGAAGTACGGCCGAACGGAATGTGCATCGGAAGTGCCGGACGGTGAGCTAGTTATCGAACTTATCGCTGACCAGTAGTCGGCCGATCCGCCCGCTTCATTCAGCTAAACCATCACACGGATCGACTTCCACAACCGCCTTGAACTATACTGCCACAGGTTCCGCAACGACCGGCAGGTAGATATAGAATGTTGTACCGTCGCCGGTGTTGCTTTGTACTTCGATGCCGCCGTTGTGATTTTCGACGATGCGATGCACGATACTGAGGCCGAGACCACTGCCGCTGCCTGTCTTCCGGCTTGTGAAAAACGGGCTGAACAAGTTCTCAATCATCGTCTCGTCCATGCCGCAGCCGCTGTCGGCGACCGCCAGC
>CAJWLW010000055.1 GCA_913042885.1 uncultured Lentisphaeria bacterium
AATAAAAGGGAAAGTCATAGCCCCACTGTTCTCGCCAGTCGGCAATCATCGCGGATAACAGTTGATGGTAATTCGCGGCAACACCCTGCCAGGCGTTCGATTCGCCCTGATACCAGATGGTGCCGCGAATGCCGTAGCCAACCAGTGGATTGATCATGTTGCGAAACAATACCGAGGGGGAGTTTTGGTTGCCCGGCCCCATCGGCTCTTCCGGCAGGCCTCGATCGCTGAGATCGACAAAACCGAAGTCATGCTCGACATGAAAGTTCCATGCGCCGGTCAGCGGCAACCGTTGTTCGTTGTCGCCGGCCGGCGACAGATACAGTTCGGTCGGCTGGCCGACAAAACCGCCGGCGTACATATGTGAAAACACTCGGGTGGCGACAATCGCGCGGCCCGGCTTGACGAGATTGCCCGGCACCGTGTACCGGCGCGGGACGATCCAGGCGGCGGGGTCGTCGCCTCTGGATAGCCCGCCGACCTTTTCGCCATTGAAATACGTTTCATCCCACTTGTCCAGTTCCCCGAGAGACAGCAGGAGCTGCTTGCCGGCCCAGTCTTGGGGTATGTCAATTTCGCGGCGGAACCAGAACACGCCGCTGTAGTTTTCGCCGTTACTTTGCCAGCTGCCGGGCTGTTCCATTTCGCGCCATGCCGAGTCGTCGTAGTCCGTGTCGGCATAGCCCAGCTCGAAGCCGTTGTTACCGGGGTCGGCGGGAAGGTTCTCCTTCTCCCAGGCAGTCTGCTCTTTCGCATACGCTGCCATAGCCTCATCGAGGTTCTCGAGTCCTGCCTCATACGCTGCGATCATTTCCGCATAGTGCGGCATCGACAGCAGCTTTTCCCGGCTGGTCCAGGCCTCCGCACGAGTGCCGCCAACCGAGGCATTGATCAGGCCGATCGACACGTTCCGGGTGCGATGCAGTTCGCGGCCGAAGAAGTAGCCGACCCCCGAAAAACCGCTCACGGCGGTCGGTGTGCAGGCTTGCCAGTTTGCTTTGAGGTCGACACGTTCGTCTGCCCCGGTCAGTATCGGTATCTGGAACAGGCGTATCCGGGGATAATCGGCGAGCTCGACCTCCGCATCGCCGTTGGCACAATCCTTCAAGGTCCATTCCATGTTCGACTGGCCGGAACACAGCCACACCTCGCCGACCAGGATGTCACCAACGACAATTTCTTCGGAGCCGCAGACGCGCATTTCATACGGCCCGCCATAGTCCATTGCCGGCAGTTCGCAGATGAAGCGGCCCTCTGCATCTGCCACGGCATCGGCAGCAGAGCCGTTCAAAGCGACTGTCACGTTGTTGCCGGGCGTGTCCCACCCCCAAACTTTTACCGTCTGATTCTGCTGCAGAACCATGCCGTCGCTAAATAGTGCTGCCAGTTTCATTGGTCCTCTTGCTTAACACGTTTTGTAACGGATCGGTGAGCGGGATCGTCGCATGTAAAAAGACAGGTCCCGCCCGTGGTCAGACGACAGGCTTGAGCTCGAAGACATCTTCGAAGAACTTTTTTATGCGCTCGAATTCTTCGCCGGTGGCGCAGGTTTTCGTCGGATTGCCGACACGGTTGTTGGGGTAGAAACCGCGGATCATGACGGAGCTCTTGAGGAACACCTGCCAGTTGACGGTGCCTGCGAAGGCGATCAACGGCTCTTCGTAACGATAGATAATGTCCTTGGCGGCCGCGGTGTCTCCCGCCTCGACGAGGTTGCCGAACTCGATGGCCAGGTCCGGACGAAACGGTGCGACCCCGCAAAGGTACGCCGGCGATCCATGTGCGTGGCCGAACAGGAAATTACTCATCAGCCCGCCACTGATTGCCGCACAATTATGACCGGTCAGATCGCGGATGTGTGCGTAGTAATCGGTGAACTGGTCGCCGTCGTTCTTGATCCCGACAACATTTGGTCGCTTGCCGATTCCGGCAAATGCCTGCCGTATGTCGCCCGCCATTGTGTTGCACCAGCCGGCAGGATTCCACCACATCAGCAGCGGGATGTCGGAAGCCCCCTCGAGCTCGTCGAAGTACCCGGTAATGACATCGCCATTCGGTCTTTCGAAGGTGTTGATCTGGATCTTGACGGCATCGACGCCGACGGCATCGGCGTGCTGCAGAAATTCCCGACACTTGCGCGGCGCCCAGAAACCGGTGGACGAGACGCAGAGGCTGCGGCCGTCGATGGTCTTGGCGACCTTCTCCGTGAGCCGCCACAGATCGTCCTCGGTGAGCCAGGCGAATTCACTGCTGCCGTAGGTCAGCAGGATGACCGGCGTCTTCTCCGATGCCAGCCAGTCGACGTAGTTGCAGACCGCATCGTCGTCGACTGTGCCGTCGTCGTTGAAGCACAGATTCAGGGGGACGATAGCGCCCTTGAGGCGTGTGAGGCAATCGGTTGCTCGGCTCATTTTACTTTCTCCTGTTAGATGGTGACATCTGATTACGAAATCCGTATCAGCCGTGGGTCAATCCGAGCCGTGGAAATCTCCCAGGTCGTCGGTTGGATCAGTCATTCGGCACGAAGGCCACGGCGCGCACCCAGGAACCGTCGGCTTCGCTGACGTTCAGTGGCAAGGCCAGCAGATATACTTCCTTGTTGACGATCTGATCCAGGTTAGTCATCAGCTCGAGGATGATCGGGTAGTTGTCCTTTTCCCGGAAAATCTTTGGGTGATCTTCGAGATATGGGTCTGTGGACGGCGTGTCCATGCCGATCAGCTCGAGCTTGTTTTTGAGTGCCCAGTCGATGGCGGCTTCGGAGAAATGCGGGTGGTCGAGGTTGAAGTAGGTCTCGTCGAGCGGCTTGATGTAGCGGTCCCAGCCGGTATGGATGAGGATGCTGTCGCCAGGTTCGACGCCGCGTTTCTCGAAGTCCTCGGGCTGGTAGTGATCGCCGAGCGTTTTCTCGGTGAAGTCGAGCACCTTACACCAGCCCATGTAGCGCTGCAGCGGGATTTCATGGACCTTGTCGCCGAAGTCCTGCATGTGATACGGCGCATCGGTGTGGGTGCTCTGATGCCCGGACATGCAGTAGTACTTCATGTTCAGCGGTTCGACGCTGCCGTGCTTGCGGCCCTTGACGATCCAGTCGTGCACCATGCAGCGCGGCTCGGCGCTCCAGATCGGAGCGTCGTCGTGGATCGGCAGAGACAGGTCGACCATGGTCATGTTTTCGAACAGATCGGGGCGCATGTGGAGGATTCTCCGTTACTTACACTTGCATTGGCGGACTTCAAATCAGTGGTGCTTCGGGACGCCAGGCATCCGGGGTTGTGCTCAACGACGGTGGCGCGCCATAGACCTCTTCGGCCTGTCCGTCTAACATATCGTCGAGCATTGGCCAGGCCATGCCGCCGACATAGCGCATTTCCTCCTGGCGCCCGCACAGCCACAGGTACATGTGTGCGGCATCGTAGTTGTCGAGCTTATTGCGCCGCAACATGGTGGCACCGGTTTGCAGATGACTGAACGCCTTGGTGTCGCGGCCCGGATTGAAATCGGGCTCGATAATCCAGTCGCGCGTTGGCGGGGAGTTGCGCACGTAGTTGTACTTGAACAGATGCCGTGTAGTGCCTGTCGCAGTTGCCTTCGAACGACGGTGCCAGATCGGGTAGCAGGTCAGGAAGACTGTGCCGACCGGGCCGACACATTTCTTGGCGCCGCGGATTGCGCCGTAATGCGTGACCAGGGCGCTCTGCCCGAGGATAAAATGGCTGCCGGGCAGCACCTCTGTCGGGCCCATCTCTTCGGTTGTGTCCTGCATCAGGCAAAAGACCTGCAGATAGTTGAGTGCCCAGGTGTGCATGTTGCCGCCGTCGACATGCCAGCCCAGCGGTTTCGAGTCCGGACATTTACCAATGTGGTTTGCCAGCATCCATGGCAAGCCGAAGCCTGCACCCAGCAGCGACCGCACGGCTCCGGCCACGACCGGAGCGAAGATCAGGCCATCGGTGAACCACGATTCGTTGAGCAACGGTACCGGCTGCACGGCGTAATCGGGGTTCTCTGCGACGTAGTCGAGCGCCCGGTCGGTGATGTCTTTTGACACCGCGCTCGGTAATTCCATATAACCGTCGCGGCAGAATTGAATGACTTGCTGATCGGTCAGGGTCGGCTCACATTCCTTCGTGATCAATCTCATCGCCATTTCTCCAGGATGAACTCGAAGCCGAGTCCGTATGTCCGGTTTTCGTTGAGCGACAGGGACATGTTCGGGAAACTGATGACGCGCCAGCCGTCCTTGATCGCATCGATCGTCGAGTTGTAGGGCCAGTCGTCGTCGTCGGGTTCTATGAGCTCGCCGTCGACCATCATGCACATACCGATCCACCGACTGTCCAGTCCGGTCTCGACGGCCTGCGCGTACAGCAGGTCCTGGCGTTTACCGGACAGTACCTGGTCGAAGGCTTCAGACAATTGCTCACGGGTCAGGGCACCTTTGTCGAATTGGTCGAGGCAATCGCGAATGATTTGATGATTTTGCATAACAATGGATTTTAACGATGAATGTGGCGAAATCAAAAGGCGAATCGAGAAGTTATGGCCGAACCCTCGTTTTTTTTTGCGAATCTCGCTGGTTGCGCCAGCCCCACAAGGCGGTGCCGCTGGATCTGTGTAAAACCGAGGACTCACATGGACTCTGTTTCGGCCATGCCGTCTCACTCTGCGCGATATCTGACGTGCAGTTCCAGTTTTTCGATTTGCATGGCTTCCTGTTCAGTGGTCCGCGGGCCGCGTGCCGCGGCGATCTCCTGCAGGCACTGCCGCAGGCGGTGCATGAACTCCGTCAGCCGGTCGCGGTTGACCCAACCCTGGCTTGGCGGGAAGACCACGCCCCTGGCAAAGTCGAGCTCGATCCCGTCGAACGGCCAGCGTTCAGCGATTTCCTTGAGATTTCGCAAGACATAGTCGTGGACCTCGGGCAGCGCGAAATCCCAGCAGCCATTGTGTTCGTGCGTTGACTACGGCACGCGGAACTGCCACTCAGGATGCTCGACTTTGATTGGAATAACCGCGAACGGCCGAGGTCGTTGTCGAGGCCGTTTATCCGATGGGCATAGAACGATTCCTTGCCCCGCTTGTGGGTTGCCTGCAGGACGATGTCGACGATATCGATGCCGTCCGCCACCCACTGCTGGTAGCGAGGATCATCGAACAGCGGCAGGAATTCGCTCTTGTAGGGTACCTGATTGCCCTCGGACCAGTTCCACCAGATGCTGTCGATTTGCGATCCATCGGCGTCGGTGAAAGTAAACAGGCTTTCGACGTACGCGTCGAAATCGTCATAGTGCTGGCTGCACGTGTTGGTTGTGTAGGAGACGTCGAAATTGACGACGATGCGGCGCTGCCGTTCGACCGCGGCGATGTGTTCGTCGGTCAGTGTGATCTTGTTCATAGTTGTTTTTTGAGTTGTATAAATTTTTGCCAGTTC
This sequence comes from uncultured Lentisphaeria bacterium, assembly GCA_913042885.1. Next base: position 5,435 of record CAJWLW010000055.1, read on the forward strand.
CCAAAATTGCCGAAAGAGGAAGTGGACGATGGGCTATGCCCGGGATACCAATACTTTGAGAGTGTCGTTCAGGCAAGCGAAGTCAAGCGGTACGGCTGGTTGAGATTGTTTCCAGCATCTTCGTACTTCTACTGGAATGCGGGTCATCCTTGACCGAGACAGCAACGGTACCTACATCGCCGGAAGTCTTTTCTCTTCCGTCTCTGTCGGGTAACGGAACTTTTCCGACCCCTGGGCAGCGTTCGGTTGTGCAGTCCGGTCTGTAGTATGAAATCCCGTGTGTGTGTGGGGGCATACAGCGCGCTCCTCCACACTGCTCAAACAATTACGTATCTGCCGCTGTATCAGTATTACTGGACGGCACTTATGCGATCACGGACGATGTCGGCCGTAACCCAGAAAAAAAGGGGTAATAGCTCGCAAAAAAAAGCTTGCATTATTGGTCGTTGTTTGCTATAACACACTTTATATCCATGCGGGAAAATTCTTTTTTCCGTTCTCTTTGTCATGGCACAATCACACACAGTTAGTGGAGAAGTAAAAAGTGAAACATCTCACCCAACTCTTGACGATCCTTGTCGGTATCGTACTGATCAGTTCGACAGTCAGCGCCCAACTCACCGTCACCGGCGGTGGTCTTTTCGTGCCCGACGGCGATCTGAATGTCCCGAACAACCATGTCACAATGGGCCCCGAGGCTTCTCCCAATCTAAAGATTTACAATGACGGAGAAATGGCCTGGAACTCTCCTGGCCAGGTGGATTGGACGCTCCGGCCGAACGGTGCCAACATGTTCCGTATTGGCACCTCCGGTTCACCGGCCGGCGCCAATACCTTCGTCATCAACTCTGTCGGCCAAGTTGGTTTAGGCGGGACCCCGAGTACGCAGTTTGATGTCAAGGGTCCGATGCGCCTGTACGGCTCTTTAGGCGGCGCCGAGATGGTGTTTGATCCGCAGACGGCATCGGCCTGGACCATCCGCGGCGGCGAGGGCGGTCTCTTCCGCATCGGCAGCACGGAATCGGGAGCCAACCTGCTCGTGCTCAACAACGCCGGCCGTGTCGGTATTGGCACCACCAATCCGGAAGCCACGCTCGATGCCGTCGGCGGTATCCACGCCTCCGGCACGATCGATTCTGATTCCCTGTTGCAAGTCGGCGATACGAAACTGTATGACGGCGAGCTTCAGTACCGCCTCGGTGGACAGCCGCTGTGGACCGTCCGTGCGAGTGGCGCCAACCTTTATCGGATCGGTAACGACAGCGTCAGCGCCAATATGTTCGTCCTCAACAGTAACGGCGATGTCGGTATCGGCACCGCCGCTCCGGCAGTCAAGCTGCATTCCACCGGCACTATCCGGTCTGATGCCGGTCTGCAGCTGGCGGATGACTACGAAATCGATTGGATTGGTACGGGTACGAAGATCGGCGGCCGGCCCCATGTAATGAACTTCAACGTTGGCAACGCGTTGCCCCTGCAGATTTACAGCGACGGCCGGGTGATTGTCGGTGCCGGGGACGGCACCGCGGCGACTGCCACGAATCCGATCCGTCTACAGGTCCATGGCCGCGGTATGCTCGGTGCGCTCGGCGTCGGGATCGCAGACGGGGAACCTATCAGTGCCCTGATTCATTCCGCCGGCACCATCCGGTCTGATGGCGGTCTGCTGCTTGCGGATGACTACGAGCTCGACTGGGTCGGCACGGGTACCCGGATCGGCGGTAGATCCTGGAAAATGAGCTTCGAGGTCGGTGGCACGTTGCCCATGCAGATTTTTAATGACGAGCGCGTGGTTGTCGGGCCGAGCGGCGCAGCGACTGACGCGAATCCGATCCGTTTACAGGTCCATGGCCGTAGTATGGTCGGTGCACTCGGGATCGGGCTCGAAGACGGGGAAGCTCTGGGTGCGGGTGCCAAGCTTGAAGTTGCCGGGCAGGTAAAAATTACCGGCGGCAGCCCCGGCGCAGGTAAAGTCCTGACCTCCGATGGTGATGGCCTGGCGTCATGGGAGGCGGCCAGCGACGGCGCGCAGGGTCCGGCGGGTGCGCAGGGTCCGGCGGGTGCGGCGGGTGCGCAGGGTGCGCAGGGCAAGCAAGGTCCGGCGGGTCAGGATGCCAGCACCGATTGTGTCGAATGCGCCGAGCTCCAACAGATCATATTCGACGCTGTCTGCAAGATTTTCGACGGCGCCATCACCAACTCGTCGGAAATAAGCGAATGCATCGGTGTCATCGGTCAGCTTGCCTTGGTTGGCGTCGACGTCTGCTCTCCCAACGAGACGGACTGCCTGTCGGTCATTCTCGGCAATGTGCAGGACTTGGTTGACTCGAAGTAAAACGGATTTGGCGTTTGCGTAGAGTCCGCAGCAAGCGTTACTGATTGGAACAGCCCGCACGTGAATCACGTGCGGGCTGTTTTGTTGTCGGGTTGTTGGATTGCGGGAGTTCATGATCACGTCAAAGGAGTGACCCCCTTCGAATGACACAAAGCAGGCCGGGGCATCTGACCCGTCACCCCGGTGCCATTACGAAAATTTCCGATCATTTTTTTGGGGGTGGATACTTTTTTTTGCCTAATAAACATGTATGATTGCCACATCGTAAAAGTGCACGAATACACTGTTTTTCATGGAAATCTCAAATGGCCGCTGCCACAGAGAATAAAAAGCAATCTTTCACGCTGATCGAATTGCTCGTGGTCATCGCGATCATAGCGATCCTCGCGTCATTGCTGCTGCCGGCCTTGTCGAATGCCAAGGAATATGCCATATCCGCCAATTGTAAGGCCAACCTCAAGCAGTGCGGAATGCTCACAACCATGTATGCCGATGACATGGACAGTTGGGGGCCGTTTATCAACACCTACTCGGATGACGGCAGGTTGTGGGCGCATTATCTCTGGGACAACGGCTATTGTGGAGATGCCTTAGCGATTGGCGCAAACATTCTCCGCTGCCCGGGAGCCCTCACCGGGGACAATGCACTCGAGCAGCCTGCCGGTGACCCGGAGTACCGGATCTACGGCATACGGGAAATCAAACGCAGCGACTACAATCGAAGGTGTTGGAAAATCCTTGGTGGCAGCATCACAAACAACTTCCCTTTGGAGCCCTGGGGTCCCAGAGGCCTGCCGCCGGTCTATGATTATGGCACCCCGTCTGAATTTGCCTACATCATGGATGCCAACGGTTACGATCATGGGACCGGAACGGTGGTGGACCGACAGGAACACTCCGCCGGGGTTTCCGATCCTGCCGGCAGCGGGTCGTCACACTTCATTACTCGGCATCTGCGCCATGGCAACATAGTTTTCGCCGACGGCCATGTCCTGGGCCCTCAGCCATATGAGCTTTCCCAGTTCGGATTCAAATGGTATATCGACGAGGTGACTTTTCTCCGGCAGCAGCCACCGTAGGGGGCAATGCCTGCCTCATGTTTGGAAACCCGATGTTGGCGTCAGGTCAGGCGGCAGGCCTGAATCACTCTTCCAGCCGCTCCCCCCGCATTTCCGCCTCGATCAGGCTCAGTTTTTCGCCGCGCTCACCCTCGGCGAAACTGGCGCGCAGATAACGGCTCGGCTGCCCGCTATCGAGGTCTATGACCAGGTCGTAAACATCGGCACCCGCCGTCACCTTTTCAGCGCTACCGAACCGCTGCGCCACCGCGTGCCGTCGCCACTGCGAAGGCTTCGGCTATTGGCTGTGGCTTTGTGAGGGACATACGGAAGCGTATCGGCAGTAAACTTCCAGCGGGAGTGTAACGGCCTCGTTCACGGGTTGGAAAAAGCCGTGGCACAGGGGGAGACGCAATCCAGCGCCACTGGCGATTTGCCACTTCTTCTTACTTTTCAGTGGGAACGACGATACCGCGCATAATGATATTCTGGCAGAAGGCGAAGATCAGGAAGGTCGGGATGGCGGCGATAAGCAGCGCGGCGTACATGACGCCGTCGCCGCTGCGTGTGGTGAGCTGGTACAGCCAGACCATCAGCGTCCACATGCTTTCGTCCTGGCAGATCAGCAGGGCGAACATGAAATTGCTGTAGGCGGCGGTGAAGGCCTGCAGACCGATCACGGCCAGGACTGGTTTCGACAGGCTCATGGTGATCATCCAGAACATCGTCCACTCGCCGGCGCCGTCGAGCGAGGCGCTTTCGTACAGCTCCTGCGGCAGTGAATCGAAAAAGCCTTTGAGCAGGAAGATCGAGTAGCCGTGTGCGATGCCGGGCAGGATGAGGGCGGCGAAGGTGTTCAGCATGTTGAATTCACGCAGCATGATGAACGCCGGGATCTGCGTGACCATCGGCGGGAACGCCATGGTCAGCATCAGGAACAGCAGGATTTTGTAAGTCGACGGCAACTTGTAGCGGCTCAGGGCGTAGGCGGCCAGCGGGTTGACCAGCAGTGCCAAGATCACGGTCAGCGAACAGTATATGACCGTGTTGATGATGCCGCGGCCGTGCAGCAGCATGTACTCGATCGTCGTGATATAATTGCGCACGATGAATTCTTTGCGCAGTGCTCTCGTCCGCTTCTTGAACTCCATGTAGTGCAGTTGCTTTTGCGGCGGCAAAATATCGATGAAGCTGGTGTAAGCCTCGTCGCCATCGAGGCCGAGCAGGGTGTTGACTTTCTCGATCGACCCGTGCTTCGCCTCGAGAAAATCGCGGAACATGAAGTCGATACTGTGCACACGCAGCAGCTCGACGGGAATCTTGTGCAGCTTGCCGGCTGTCTTGTCGCCCGCGGCTTCCTGTGCGACCGGTTCTTTCCAACCGGACAGAAGGGTCATCCAGTCCGCCAGCGGCAGACCGTCGAACGGCACCTCCGCCATCAGCGGGACGTTGGCGTACGAGGCGTAATCGGTGCCGTAGTTGCGGTTCAGCGTCTCGATGCCACCGTACTTCGCTTCGAGGAATTCCCGGTACAGCGGGGCGGCTGCCTGGTCGGCGCGAATCCACAGGGGATTGAGCGTCATGCGCACGAACTCTTCCCAGTCCTCCGCCTGTTTCGGTTCACTGGGCACCGTCCGGGTCAGACGAATGTCGCCGTACTTCTCGAAATCTGTGTTGTGTTTCTCGTTATACTGTTTGATTTCCTTGGTGTAGTGCGACTTGAGATACATTTTCTTGAAGAAGCCGTCGACCGAGAACCAGGTCTTGTCACTGATCGGCTGATCCTCCTTGAATGCCCAATAGTGCTGAATGATGGGTTGTTCGTTGGGCATGACTGTCCGATTCTGGAATTGCGCTGGTGATATATTGAATGAATTCCAATCGTGAATCTCTGTGCCGAGCTTTTCGTTGGCTTCGGCGATGTCCTTGCTGAGCGTATCCCGGACGTGCTTCTTGTAGGCCCGCAGGGTTTTGCACATGGTATTCGACCGCGGTGCACTGACGTACCCGCAGGTATAGGCGTAGCCGGGCAGCCGGGCATCGGCCACGAAGGCACGCCATTCGTCGACCATCGCTTCGTTGACCTGCTTTGGAGGCTTCACATCTTCGAAGGAGATGGCCTCGCTGCCGTAGGCGATATGCAGCTGTTCGAGGATCTCGTTGAAGACCCCCTCGACGTGCTTGTGGTACAGCGCCGTCTCATCCTTGAGAAACGTCGGGATGATCGACATCTCGTTCTTGTCGACGGCACTCTTGGTGCTGCCCGCAAACATCAGCAGGAACGGGTAGACCATCGTCACCCCGCCGGCGACCAGCAGCACCAGTATCGTTGCGTGCAGGAATCGCGTCCTGAAACTGCGCCGGCCGATTTTGGAGATCATTGGCATGATTTACCCCTTGTCGCCGGTGGTTTTGAATTCCAGTCGCGAGAGGATGCGCAGGTTGTAGACGGTGAAGCCGATGAGCATGAATCCCAGGAGCCACGCCATGGCGGTTGCCGGGCCGAAGCGCATGTGGGTAAATGCCTTGAAGAAGATATGCAGGTCCGCTACTTCGGTGTTTGCGCCGCCGGCCGTCATCACCAGGATGTTGCCGCTGGCACCATACCACGCGCCGATGAAGGCGCCGATGAAGTTGATGATGACCAGCGGCCGCAGAATCGGAAAGACAATGAACAGAATCTTGTCGATGAAGGTGGCGCCGTCGATGTCACCGGATTCATAGAAATCATCGGAGATGCCCTTGAGCGCTGCCAGGTAGATCAGGCAGCCGGGGCCCATGCCGGCCCAGACCATCGGGATGACGCAGGCGATCATTGCGGTGTCGCGGTCCTTGAGCCAGCGGTTCGGTTCCTCGAGGGTGGCGCCCAGTTTCCAGAACCAGGCGACCGGCTCGTTGAGGATCATTTTGATGTAATCGACGAACGTCGCGTCTGCGACCGCGAAGATCGGACCGGCCAATGACGAACACGAATAGAACAGCAGGAGCCCGGCGAGGGTGTAAACCGTCGCCAGTTTGTAGCTCTCGTGATACATCAGCCGTCGGGCGAAGGCCAATGCCACGCCCAGCAGAATCAAGGCAAGCAGGATGTAACCCCAGGCGGGCACCGACATCAGGATGCGGTTGAGCACACCTTTCTCGCTCGGCTCGTAAAACAGCTTCCACAGCAGGATGACAACCAGGCTGGTAATCACCGCGGGCAGATAATAGATCGTCCGGAAGATGAGGCTGAAGTACGGCGATTCCTGCAGCAGGATAGCCAGAATGATCGGCGGCAGAAAGGTGAGGGCGATGATCAGGAAGCCGTAGCGCGCTGCGTTCCACACGGACTTCCACCAGTCCACCGACCACAGCACTTCAGCGAAGTTGTCGAGCCCGACCCACTCGGAGCCGCCTGTCACCTTGTAATCTTGGAAGGCCATGATCGAGCCGCGGGCCAGGGGCCAGTACTGCCAGACGAAAATCGTCAAGACCGCGGGTATGAGCATCACGTAGGCCATGCGATAGCGGCGGAAGCCCCAGCGCTCCTGTTTTCCCCCGGCGACCTCAGGCGCTGTGAAAATACGTTTGATCCACCAGAAGACCATCACGAAGGTAATGACAATCATCGCCAGGACCAGGCCGGAGATCGTCCGGCGCTTCTGCATCTCTTGTGGCGGGATTTTGCCGAGCATGTCGCGGTTGGCGCGGGCGACGGCTTTCTGCAGCAGTCCCTTCAGTACGTTGTATCGTTCTTCCGAGTCTGTCGGCAGCTTGCCCTTCAACCCGAGCTCTTCCGCCTCCCGGATCGGATGCGTCATCAGGTCGTAGGCGATATTGCTGTTGCGGCCGTAAGGCTCCGGCATACCTGTCTCGATGGCGATCTCGAACGCTTCGAGCCAGGCAGGATTGGACAGGCGCAGAATGGCGTCGTACCCGAACATCTTGAGATATTTCGGATTGATATAGCGCCCGAGCCCGCCTTCGACCATAATCTTGACCATGATTCCCATGGCGTCTTTGCTGTCGTACCAGAACATGTACTCCCACGCTGCGTCGCGGATCACCCTGTCTTCGATTCCGGCGTACAGGCCCATCATCCGGCTGTTCAGTTCGGCTCCGCGCATGCGTTGCTTGACGATTTTGCCGTCGACTTCGACATCGCGTTCCGGGCCGAAGGGCACCGGCACCAGGCCGATTTTGTCGGGGTTGATTGTGGTCAGCAGTTTCTCGTCGATGTATGAGAACCGCATGCCGATCTGATCGCGGTCCCACTTGACGCTGGCGTCGTCCTCTTTGTAGGCGTAGCCGTAGCGTTTCTTACCTAGCTTGTCGGTCCAGTGCTCGGTCGTCAGTTGCGTATAGAAGTCGAGTGCTTTCACCGCTGCGTCGCTGTCGAAGACACAGGACCATTCGTCGGTCTCGCGGTCGTAGGTCATGCAGTCGCCGCCAGCTGACCACAGGAAGGTGACCCAGTACCAGGATTCATGGATGCCCTTGCCCAGCTGTATGCCGTAGACGCCGTTGGCGGGGTCGGTCAGCTTCTTGCAGATGTCGAATAATTCTTCCCAGGTCCAGTTGTTGTCCGGGTACGGGATTTTGCTTTCGTCGAACAGCTGCCGGTTGTAAAGGATGACCTTGCCGAGCGCGCCCCCATAGGGGACAGCCCATACCTGCTCTTCGCTGCTGCCCGGGCCGACACGTTTGATAACCGGCCAGATTTTCTTGTTGATGCGAAAATCCTTCTGCTCCTCGGTCATCTGATCGACATACTCGTCGAGCGGATACAGGAATTCCTGCTCAATGTACGAGGAGGATTGCCGGAAATTCACATACAGGACATCCGGGGCGATGTCGCCGGCAATCGACAGCAGGGTGGTCTCGACACCCTCGACCTGGATGCCGGAAAAACGATGCATTTCGATCGAGACGTTGTCCCAGTTGTGGTCGCCATAGGTGGCCGGGTCGGCCTTGTACGTGTCGCGGTACTTTTGGGCGAACAACTCGGGGAATCGGCGGACAAACTCCTTGATCGACTGGCCCTGGGCGCGGCTGTACGAATCGTTGGCGGCCGGGTCCGGCAGGGCGAACACCTTGACGTGGATGACCGTACCGTCCTCGGTGTCCTCGATCCAGCCGGCAGCGGCTGTGAGGGTGAGACAGAGCGAGGCAAGGATGTAGCGGAGTAGCTTCATAAGAGTAGCCGACCAATGTTGCTGCTTGACCGAAGAATACAATCTGTATCCGTAGCGGTGGGCTCTGTCCGCCACTACGTCATGGCCGATTGTGTGTCCGTTGAGTATGGAAATGCGGCGGCGCACGAGATGCAGCAACCGCAACTTGCCCAGTTCACCGAATTGTGCCTGGCACTGTTTGAGGCTGGTCAGCCTTACCGGCAGCCACGGCAATAGGTCAATGCCTCTCCTGGAACTTTTTGTCCATGACCTTTAGGCTTTATCCATTTCGATGGTGGGAAGAGACGGAAGGAGGATGTAAGCTAAAAAACAAGGATCGGCGAGTCCAGTTTCTCCCTTCCCGAGCTGCAGGCCGATCAGCCATTGACACCTAATCCAACATAGAGCCAACTACCCATGCTCGAACAGTTCGACAAACACAAGATCATCCACATCGGCGGCCTTGACCATCCCGAATCGATCGCCATCGGCCCGAACGGCGAAGCCTATACAACCGGTACGGGCGGCCAGGTTTATCGCATTAATCTGGACACCAACAGCGGTGAACAATTCAGTTCGACCGAGAAGCGCTGTCTTGGGCAGGCGGTCGATGCCGACGGCAATCTGTACGTCGCCTATGCCCAGGGCGGGACGGTGCTCCGGGTCACACCCGACGGTGCTTCCAGCATTTATGCGACCGGCCCGGGCGGCAGCGATTTTGCGTGTCCGAACTATCCGGCATTCGACCGGCACGGCGATATGTATCTCTCTGACAGCGGCGACTGGTCCGGCGAGATCAATGGTCGTCTGTACAAGATCCCGGCCGGCGGCGGAGAAGCCGGGCAGTGGTTCCCGGAATGTGTGGACACGCCTAATGCCATCGCGCTCGATGCCGACGAAACGCATCTCTATTTTGTCGAGACTTTCGGCAACGGCATTGCCCGCGTAGCGATCGAAGGCGACGGCTCGGCCGGCGCCTTCGAGCGGGTCGTGCATATGCCGCGACACATCCCCGACGGCATTGCTTTCGACACCGACGGCGGCCTGTGGATCGCCTGTCACCGCCCGGATGCCATCTATCGGTACGACTTGGGCAGCCGGCATCTCGAACTGTTCTGCGAAGACTGGACAGGCGAAGAGTTGCGCGGTCCGACCGACGTTTCGTTCGGCGGTCCGAATCGCGACATCGTGCTGGCGGCATCCCTGGACAACCTCTGCGTCCACCGCTTCGACAACACCGGCTTCACCGGACTGCGGTTGAACAACCCGAAGATCGGGTGAGCCGGTTGCGGATTACTGGCTCTCCAGGGATGACCATACTTCCTCCAATGAAGCACGACGCTTTTCCGTTTGAGCAATACGTCCCGCCTCGAGGATTGCGATCAGTTCAAGAGTATGTTCATACGGAACTTGTGGCTGGCCGGTTTGAACCAACTTGAGGAACATTTCGATAATCTTCCTGCTGCCTGGAGGGAACCGTAGAATGCCAATGCCCGGACTGTGAATGGCTCCTTGGTTACTGTAGGCGGAAGCATAAAAATCGTGATCGGCAGTCCTTAGTACTGGACTCATCAAAATTATTTGTCTGCCGTCCGGGTAATGAAGCAAAAGGTGTTCAAGATGATACATCGAAGAGGAGGGGGTCCAGTCCTTTGGATCAGGCCGGGGATGTGAACCCATGCATTCGACCGATTCAACGCCATAGCCGAACAAACTGAGCGCCAAAGCGAGACCATGACCAACGCCTGCATTGCTATAGCCTACCCCCTTGACGACAAGTAATCCCGGCTCGCCGATCTCAGCAAACCGCCGTCGAAATCCTTCGCCGACATCCGTGTTTGCCAGGATGGACGCATTCATCAGCACGGTGTTGTTGGCCTTGGCGAGATTGACCATCTCCTGCGCATCGGCCAAAGTTGCCGCAAACGGTTTATCGACGAAACAGGGGATGCCTTTTTCAAGAAACGGCCTGGTCAGCTCGAGGTGATCGCCTCCATCCTTTGGGCTTGACGAGTCGCAGATGAATGCGGCGTCAACATCTTCGGTCGCCTCCTCGATGGTCTCGCACAGCTTGGGGCGATTTGACAAGGTCTCACAAAAGGCAATCCCTCGCCCGGGGTAACTACCATATTGCAACAATTCAGGATCGGTGTTGTAAAAGCTGCGGTCCCCCACACGATCGAACACCTTGGTAATGGTGAATCCGGGTATGCGTTGAATCGCCATCTGCTTGTAGTTACCCCGGGCGCAGCCGAGATGGTGAACTTCCTGTCGAGTGGGCGCGTCTTCGCTATGGGTTGCGAGGACCAGGGGATCGACTTCGTCAAGATAGGGCGCGAACCAGTAGGCGTGTGAGTCACAACGCACAACAGCAAGGCGAATCAGATCATTGTCCGACATGGCTATTCATCTCCCGGGGTTATTTTTTTTGGTGATAGCGAAATGCCTTTCAGCGGCAGGATCACTCTGAACCCGATCTCGGCACTCGCGTTGATCGGCGCGGTGTTGTAAATCGAGTCGCTTCTGCAGACAACAGCGCTGGTGCCCCAACTGCCACCTTTGAGTACCTTCGTCATTCCGTCTGCAAGGCGTGCTGATCCGTCTGCCGGCGGGCCGCCGCGGCTGTCGATGTACTTGTGCTCGAAGTACTCCCTATTGGCGTAGTCGTCTTCCGCCCATTCCCAGACGTTGCCCAGCATGTCGTACAGCCCCCACGGATTCGCCGGCTTGCCGGTTACCGGGTGCGTATGATACTCTGTACTGGTAATTGCCCATCCGTACTGGTCAAATGCTTTCCGGTCCTCGCCGAAGTAATAGGGCGTGGTCGTCCCTGCCCGGCAGGCGTATTCCCATTGCGCTTCGCTGGGAAGGTTCAGTCCGGCCCATCTGCAAAACGCCTTGGCGTTTTTCCAGCTCACCCATACCACGGGGTAGTCGTCTTTGTCCGACATGATACTCTTTCCACGCCAGTGCCGCAGATACAGGTCATAGTCGGGATCCGGGTCGATGTCGCCTTTGCCGTCGTATCCGGTCGCTTCGACAAACCTGCGAAACTGGGCGTTGGTCACCTCCGTCTTGCCGATGTAAAAAGGCTCGCCTATGGTCACTTGCACCTTCTTGGCCGGCCCCATCGCGAAGCTGCCTGCCGGCACCAGGATCATTTCCATGCCGGTTTTCTCATGGATGATCTTATCGGCGAAACTCTTGAATGATGATGCCGTTGCTCCCGCCGCTGCGTGGTACCCGGCGGGGACCGTCAACTGCTGTGCCCGGGCTGCTGTTCCAAGGCAGGAAACAACCACTATCGCTGCAATGACATGTCTCATGGCATCGCCTCCAGCTTAAGCGCGATCAGGCCCCATGGCTCGATTGTCATAGTCCGTGTCAGGACGCCGCCTGCCCATTCGCCGACCACCTCCTCGCCTGCCGGTGTCCAGCGCGTCACCTTCAGTTTTCTGTCGGCGCCGATTTCCGCAATCTCATTGAGATCCTGGGTCCAGGTGAAGGCGTGTTCCGTTGCCTTGTCGTAGTTCAAAAAGAACAGCCCGACCGTCCCGTCGGGGGCCCGCCAGGCGCTGCCTTCAACCGCCTTTACCGGAAAAGCAGGCTCATACTGCCCGCATGCAGTGCCTGGCAGTATCGGCAGGTTGCCCTCAATCCTGGGGGGCCTGAGCATCTCGCCGTAGCCCAGGTACGGCCTGGCGAACTGGTCGTGACACCGCAAGAGGTCCCGGTAGTAGAACCCCATATCACCATGCTCTCCGACGGCCAGCCACGGCATTACATTGTTTCTGCCATTCTGGGTTCCCATCATCCACCACCGTCCGATGGTCTGCGGCGTGCTGCAGTTTGCTACGCCGCCGAACACCTGCGTGTAGTCATGGTATACTGCGAAGTAAACGGGGGTGTTTGTGTCCACCCCTCCGGTGTGCACCGTTTCGAGCACATCGATGCACCACTCCGCGGTGTCCTCGGCACAGAGCATCACCTCAGGATTCAGCTTCTTGCATTCTCTGCGCACTTCTTCGTACAGCTCGTGCACGCCCTTCGACCAGTAGTCACCGCCGGCGATGGGGTGCCCGTGATCGGTGTTGAAACAATCTTCCGTGTGGTTGGTGAAGTAGTCAAAATAGACACCGTCAACTCCGTACTTGCCCACCAGTTTCTTCGACAGCTCAACCATTTTCCGGCGCCACAACTTGGTGGCTGGGCACATTGCTGCGGAGAGATCATGACTGCCTGCATAGGTCACTGGTACAATGCCCTGTTCCATCAGCAGGCCCCCTTTGTGCTCGGCATCTTCCATCCGATAGCTTTCGGTAGCGGTGTTCCACAGCCACCCGATCACGTAGGGCACGACTCGTATGTTTTTCGCCTGCAGTTCCTGCACCAGCTGTATATACCGCTTCGAACCGATTCTCGGGGGGAGATAATCGGGATTGGTATCGTGGTCATAGACGTCTGACATCCAGCCGTAATCGTGGCAGATGGCGCTCTCCGGCACATCGAAGAAATTTCTATGCAAGTCCTCGACCTCGATATTTCCGCCGTTCTTCAGGCGGTTGTTCGTCCAATACGCCAGCTTGACAAGCCACTGCGGATAATCCGCCCGTTGATAAATCGGTCCCTTCCTGCACCAGGGGGCTGTCAAAGCCCATTCCCGGTAAATCCGCGCCGCGTCAAACCAGTCGCCCTGGAACGGTCCCACGACGATATCACCGGGGCTGCGATACTCGCGCACCAGCGCCTTTGCTCCCCAATTCAGTACCGGATGCGCAATGGAAAAGGCCAGCCTTCCGCTCTCTGCATCCGGTGTCCAGATGAAATACTTGCGATTGGCCTGGCCGTCTTCCTCGGCACAGTAGAGTCCCTGTCCATTACCCATGAGCGCCGTGAACTGCATCGCTGCAAGCGGATATTTGTAGTTCAGTGTCTCGCCCGAAACAAGCGGGGATTTCTTCACTTCCCCCATGGCGTTCGTACTGAGTATCTGGTCGCTCTCACCGCCCTTCGTGAAAGGCAGGATGCCTGTCAGCACAGGAAACGTCACGGTCATCAACCCTGGTCCCCTGTTCCTCGCCTTGACCTGTATCCTCGACCGTGCCAGGCTCTCGCCGCTTCGCAGCCGCGTTTCCACCTTGACCCGCACGTCCGCCAAAGGCCAGGTGAACGAGAGCTTCCCTTCCCCTTTCCGCGCCGCGAACTTCACCTTGCACGGCATGCCCGCATTCTCATAGGACAGTCGTTCTCCGTCGCTTCTCTTCAGGTCCAACTTCCACAGCGTCGCCTCCGATGCCGCTACCCTCAGGAGTTGTTTCCCTGATCTCAAATCACGGATTCTCAGGATGCCCCCGCCGTTTTCCGTCCCCGACCACAAGTAAATCACCTGTTCATTGCGCAGGTAGGGGAATCCATCCAGTATCCCTGCCTCGACTTTCCCAGAGCGCTTTGCTTTTGCATCGGCCGCTTTGCTCATCAGCTTTGCCAGCGCCTTGTCCGCCATTGTCGGGTTCATGACAACGGGCGGTTCTGCAGGGACCGGTTTGCTCACCAGCTCTGGATTGCCGTAGCTCGGCGCGTACGGAAAGGGAGCGACCGGCAGGGGGTCGAGATCCCACAGTGAAAAGTCGTCGAGCCGAATGATGCCGCCTTTGCCGCCCTTGCCCCTCGCATACGGGTTCACCATCATTCTGTAGAAATCTTCAGGGGTCGTGGTCGCTTCGGCAGTGAACTCACCGGCGACGTATTTCCACTGGCCGTCGACCGTCATATCGAAATGCAGGTCGAGGCGGTCCTGATTGGTATCGTTTTTCATGTTCCGGACGATGACGCTTCTGATCGGGCCGTCGGGGTTACCGCCGGCGACGATCTTGTACCAGATGGAGAACCGGTATTTCCCGTCGCCGCGAAGGCCGTACACCGGCCGTTTTATCCAGTTAGCGCAGGTGAACGTATCGGTGGTGTCGATTTGCAGCGATCGTTTGCCGGTTGAGTCCGGTCGCGTGTCGTCGCTCGATGAGTAGACCACCCCGACGGCGCCGGCGCCCTTGCAATGCCACGGCTCCCATCCTGATTCGCCCGTCTCGAAATCGCCGTGGGCGAGCAGCTCGCGCCCGTCGGCAGCATTGGTCATCGCCAGCAGTGGCATGATCAGGACAACAAGCCACCAGGCGACCGTGATGAATCGCGGCTCATCTTTCAACCGTGCCGATTCTGCTTGTTTCCCTAATATCATATTACACATTCTCCACACCTCACCGATTGAGGTTGATCACACAGCCCTGGCGCATTGCCTGGTCTGCGGCGTAGGCGATCTCGTGTCCGTGAATTGAATCCATCAGGTCGGTTGTGGAAGCCGACGGTTGCTCACCGCGAACGACCCGCACGAAATCCTTGACAAGCCGCAGGTCGCCGCCGCCATGCATATCCTCACTCACTCCCACCTCAATGGCTTGCTCGGTGTACCCATTGCCCTGGTCGGCATCCGGTTGTCTGACTACAAAACAGCCATCCTCCATGGTGCCTTGAATTTCTCCTTCCGTACCACGGATATGAATGGTTCGGCAGGCTTTCGCCGTGCCACCAATCATGTCGTGTGTCGCGACAGCCCCGTCATCAAATTCAATCATGACCGATTGATGATCGACCACGTCGTTATCACATCGCCAGACACATCGGCCGTGGGGGCTGTCCGTTTTCAGATATTCAATTTTCTGTTCATCGGTTGGATCGGCAATATGTTCAATCCCTCGCCACACATGCGTCCCATAGACATCGTTGCCGATGAAGTTTTTCCTGGCGGAGTAGTGACAGTTGGCTTCAATCTCACAGTCCGCCAGACACCGCGACCCGGAGCCGGGCGGGGCATTTTCCTCCCGGAAATACATCAACGAACCGAAGCTCGAAACGCGTTCAGGCGCTGCGCCCCGCTTGAACCAGCAGAT
>CAJWLW010000056.1 GCA_913042885.1 uncultured Lentisphaeria bacterium
GGACCAAGCCCTGGAAGACGTTTCCCGGGATCCTGGAGGATACGCTCGTGGAGGGGTACACGCTTCCCTGGAAGGGAGACGCGTATCACCCACTGGCCGCACAGGCAGGCAACGTTTTCACGCTCGAAAGGGGGGGCGGAGTCGTCCTGTCGGGAGGAGCGTATCTCACCACCAATGGGCCGTGCACCGCCCTCAGCACCGCGCTCTCTAAAGCGGGAGACCTCACCCTGGAGGTCGTGATGCGCCCAGCGAATCTGACCCAGACCGGTCCGGCGCGGATTGTCTCGATCTCCCAGGGTTCAGCGAACCGCAACCTCATGCTGGGCCAGTCAAAGGACATGCTTGTGGTCCGCCTCCGGACCACCGAGACGAGCCCCAACGGGACCAATCCCGCGCTTCATACAAAGGCGGGTGTCCTGACCGGCGAGCGGCAGCATCTTGTTTTCGTTCGGAAAGCAGAGACGCACACGCTCTATGTCGACGGAACCCCCGTCGCGTCACTCACCGTCCCCGGTGATCTCAGCACGTGGGACCATGCCATGCCGCTCCTCGTCGGCAACGAGACGGGAGGCGATCGGACCTGGGAGGGAGAGGTATATGGCGTCACCTTCTTCTCCCGCGCCTTCACCGCCGAGGAGGTCGGTCGCAGAGTCCCCCGGTGAACGGTTGCGTGCTATACATGAAGGTGAATTGCAGCCGGTTCTTTGTCTGCGTGCGTTGCTCCCGGAGCGGAGCGAGTTCGACCTGCAGCACGCCGATCCTTAGCTGAACGTAGGCGAGTGTATCTCAAGGAATTCGAATGAGCGACAACCTGACCAGACTTTCTGAAAATCTGTTTCACTTTGCTGACACCTGCAACGTTTATTTGATTGTCGACGGTGATGACGGTCTCGTCATTGACGCGGGTTCGGGCGCGATTCTCGAGCACCTCGAGGAGGCGGGCGTGCGGCAAGTGGAATGGGTGTTACACACCCACCATCATCGCGACCAGTGTGCCGGGACTCCTCTATTGCACGAGCACGGGGCGCGCGTTGCTGTGCCGGAGTATGAACGTCATCTGTTCGAACAGGTCGAACTGTTCTGGCAGGCGCGCCGCACCTTTGACAACTACAACGACCGCAACACGTTTTTCTCAATCGCCGAAAACATTTCGGTCGACGCGGTTCTCGAAGACTACGAAACTTTCCAATGGCGGGAATACCAATTCTTTGTCCTGCCCGCCAAAGGCCACACGCTGGGTTCAAGCATTCTCATTGTCCAAGTCGACGGTCGGACGATTGCTTTCACCGGCGATTTGATGAACGCCGGCGGCAAGCTCTATCAGCTTCATGCGATGGAATATACCTACGGCTCGATGGAAGGTATCCTGTTCACGATGCAATCGATTCAGGCGTTGCGCAAGCGTAACGTCGATGCCTGCTGCCCTTCGCATGGCGATCAGATCGCCGACGTGGCGAGTGACATCGACAAACTCGAGCGGCGTTTGATGGAGTGTGTGAACCTGAGCCGTGGAATGCGCGTGTCCGTCCGCGACATGGGTGTTCCGGAATCGGTCTTTCTGCCCGAATCAAAATTCGTTCCGCTCTCACGCCATCTGTTGTGGAGCGGTGTTTGGACCTGCTCGAATTTTTATGTGATTCTCAGCGACAGCGGCAAGGCGATGTTTGTCGACTATGGACATAGCTTCTGGCCGCACATGCATATCGGTCCGGACCACGACGGGCTGGAATCCATGCGGTTCATCGAGCACCATCTGGACGAGTTGCGTGACGATTACGGCGTCACCGACTTTGATCTGGTCGTGCCCACCCACATCCACGACGACCACACGTGCGGCATCCCGTTCCTGCAACGGCATCACGGAACCACGTGCTGGGCGTTGGCCGAGGTGGGGCAGGTGCTGGCCGACCCGGCCGCCTGGACCAGTACACCCTGCACGTTCTCCAAACCCATCCGCATCGACCGTTGGTTGAAAGACGGCGAAACGTTCCAGTGGGAGGAGTTCGAGTTCGAGATTCACTTTGCACCGGGACAGACTGAATTTCATTCTGTGTATGCCGGCATGATTGATGGCCGCAAGATCGCTTTCACAGGTGATAACTACTTCCTGGCGGAAGTGTTTGCCGGCGGCAAGGCCGAAATGAAGCCCTACCAGACCACAGTGCTGCGCAACAGCTTCCAACTTGGCATGCACCGCCGCTGTGCCGAGGTCATGCGCAAGATCAATCCTGAGTTGATCTGTCCAGGACATTACGACGTGTTGCCGTGTGTGAAGCAGGATTTGGATGCGTACTGCGACTTCATCGCCCGCAAGGAACGCGTCTTCGGCGAACTGGTCGGCGAACCGGCGGATCACTACATCGACCTGTTTTGGGCCAGGCTGCTGCCGTACGTGGCGGTCGTTGAGCCCGGCCAGACGCTTGAGTACCGCCTATTATTAAGAAATAATTTTCAGCATCCCGTCAGCTATGAAGCTCGGCTGCTCGCTCCAAACGGTTGGCGCGTCTCCCCGGAATTTTGCGGTTTACAACTGGATGCAGGCGCCCGCGGCGAAATGGAACTCACCGCTGTTGCTCCCAATTCGCCCGACAACATTCGCCGTTTGATGACGGCCGAGATCAAGATCGATGGTCAGTCCCAAGGCCCGTTCAGCGAAGCCCTCGTCACCGTTCGACCGCTGGCAGCGAAAGGGGCACAATGATCACGACTGTTGGCCGCGGCGAGTGCTTTGATGCAGAGGGCAATATTTACATTGTAGAGTGGATCGTCGGCGGCCGAATCACGAAGCTAACGAAGCTAAACTAAATAAGTTTACGCAATGTGGCGGAGATGGTGTTATATAAAATACAGTAAGAGGAGAACACAAAAATGAACGATACATCATCGACCGAGTCGGTACGATCCTGGCTGAGCAAGTTCGCATCGGCCTTGGAGCGTGGTGACGCGGCGACGGCGGCGGAAGATAGCGCGACAGCAGTTGATGAAAATGTGAAATTATTTCTGCGTGGATCCTAACGTGACAGAGCCGCAACCAATTCCGCGCCCGCACCGAAGCAGATTCTGACCGGGTGGCGGAGGAGTTTCGTGGATGCGGTGCCGACGCGCTCGTGGTTGCCGGCGACCCCGCGCGAGCGGAACAGGGGTATCTCTCACGATGCATGGTCGTTCTCTCGATTCAGGACTTGTTGCCTATTCGTCCGGATGCCAGTGCAGCACGCCCATGTGGTAGCGCTCGTGCGCGGCGATGCCGCTGCAATACCAGGCGGTCACCAGCTTGCCGTCCGCGTCCACGACGGTCGAGGGATAGCCCAGGTCAGACGGTTCGAGCGCCACCAGTCGCATCGGCGGACGCCACGTCTGTCCGGCATCATCGCTGAGGCGTGCCTCGATACCGTGGTGGCCTTCCCGGCGGTCGCCATAGGTAAGGAGCACCCGACCGTCGGGCAGATTCAACAGATGCGCCGGATGCTGGCCCCCCTCGGATACTGCCTGTTCACGGCTCCACTTCCGCCCGTGGTCGGCCGAGCGGAAGAGTTCGAGGTGCTCGTCGCCCAGCGTGCGGGCGCAGGCCAGCACTTGACCGTCCGGGAGCACCAGCGGGGCCGTCTCATTGATCGCATTCTCCTGGATGCACCCGCGGATCTGCCAGGACCGACCGTCGTCGGCGCTGGTGTAGAAGCAGCAGTCGTGTTCGCTGTAGACGCAGACGCCCAGAGCGCCGTCTTGCAACTGAACGATGTCGCCGAAGGGAATGACATGATCCGACTCCCCTTCCGGTGGCTGCAACA
Organism: uncultured Lentisphaeria bacterium; assembly: GCA_913042885.1. The sequence continues at coordinate 3,789 of CAJWLW010000056.1, forward strand.
TTGCGGACTGCGTCCACGATTTGCCTCCGTCGCTGGAACGACACACCCACGGCGGCAGCGGGGGAGTCCGAGCCGGCGGTTCGGCTGGACGTTCGCCCTTGCGTGGTCGATGGCCCCAGCCGGAAGCGAGTATCACCAGGTCCCCGTTGGCTGCCAGGCCGGCGGCCACGTTCATGCGGTTGGTGCCCGGTTCGTGCGGCGCCGGGGTGCCGCGCCGGTGCCAGGTCCGGCCACCGTCCTCGCTGGCCCAGCATTCCACGTCGCCTTGCCATTTTCCATGGCAGGGCTGGTTGAAGATCGTCGCAACGATCGCGCCGTCCGGCATCTTCGTCAGATTCGGCCAGGCGCAGACGTTGTCGATCGCGATGTAGCGTTCCGTGGCGATTAGTGATCCAGGCAGAGCCCGTCGCCAATGGTCAGAACTTCTGCTGATTGCTCAGTCATGTTGGTCGTCCGTTCCGTGATGGTCTCATTTCATTTGTGCCCGGGTTGGTCTCGTCTTGTGAGTCCCCAAGTCGTAACCGGTAACGGCGCACAGTACTACTGTCCAGCAGCTACTTCCATTACTGTTTCGATCTCTGCTTCGGTCATTGGATCGAGCTCGGCGGCAGCCGCGTTTTCAACTGCTTCCTGCGGCATGGACATTCCGGTAACCAGCACCGAGACCGCCGGCTCGGAGAGTGCGAAGCGCAGGGCGAGGCGCCTGAGGGACGCCGCGTCGTTGTCCACAAACGCCGCAAGTCTTTCCACCCTGGTCACCAGCTCCCGGGTCTGATAATAGGCGGGATCGCTGGGTTCAAAGAACTCTTCCTTCCGTTTCAGAACAAGTTCCGGATTGCCTGTGAGCAACCCCTGGTAGAAAGCCCCGCCCAGGATGACGCCAACGCCCATCTGACGGGCCAGCGGGAACAGTGTTTCCTTTGCATCCTGGACCAGCAGGTTGAAGGAGTTGTAGGTGAGCACAACATCAAATACCCCCGATTGCACCGCCGGGACCAGCTCCGGCAACTGGCCGCTGGCCCCAATAAGACCGACGAGATTCGCCTGCTGCAGTTCGTGCATTGCGTCCAGCATGCCTTCCGACCGGACCCGGTCCACGGCGTTTTCCCGCTCACCGTACTGGTCGAGGCTGTGAATCAGGACCAGGTCCAGCCGATCTATTTGCAGCCGGGACAGACTGTTGCGGACCTGCTCAAAAATCTCGTCGCGGGTCGGCATCCGGCTGTCGCCCCAACTGCCGCACACCCCGATTTTGCTGCACACCAGCCACTGCTCGCGATGGTCCTTCAAGTATTGCCCGAAGACCAGTTCGCTGTCGCCGTACGAGGGGGCGGTGTCAACGAAATTCATCCCTGCCGAAGAGGCGCAAGCCATCGTTTCTGCAAACGTCGCCGGCACCACTTGAAAGAGCTTGACGGTATTGTAGTCATAGGGCTGAAGCATGTCAGGGCTTGCCCCCGGCGGCACGATAGGCCCGTACTTGCCGGCAGCGCCCATGCCGCCTATGCCGACTTCGCCGACCCTCAGTCCGGACTTTCCCAAGGTCCGATAGCGCATGCCTGTACTCCTTTGCAATTTGTCTCCGTGCCGTGTGCCGAGGGCATGCGGCAGGAAAACGCGTCGGGACTACTATACTGCTGCCCTTGGCAATCGTACCCGCGATCGTCTGCTGCAGCGGTTTCGATTGCCACGTGGTTGCAGTGTCGAGTGGTTCATTTTTCCACCGGCACAACGATACCGCGGATGATGATGTTCTGACAAAAGACAAATACCAGAAACGTCGGCATTGCCGCAATGACGAGTGAGGCGTAGACGACCGACTGATGCGAGATGCTCTGCAGTTGGAAGATCCACACCATCAGTGTCCACATGTCCTGGTCCGGAATGATTATCAACGCCATCATGAATGCACTGTAGGCGCCGGTGAACGCGCCCAGCGCGATGACTGCGAGGACCGGCTGCGACAGACTCATGGTGATGGTCCAGAATTTCGTCCACTCGCCAGCGCCGTCGATCTCCGCCGCCTCATAAAGCTCGCGGGGCAGACTGTCGAAGAAACCCTTGAGCAGAAAGATGAAAAAACCGTTGGCCATGCCCGGCAGGATCAGTGCCCAAAACGTGTTCAGCAACGTGATGTTCGGCCGCTGCATGATGACTGGGATACCCCAGGCCCCGACCACGATGCCCAATCCCAGGGCCAGGGTCATGCGCAGCACTTCGGATCGGTTGGGCATGATTCGCCCGAACGCCCAGAGTGCTATCACGAAGGTCGCGGCACCGGCGACAATGGGCCAGAGCGGAAAGCGCTTCAGCAGCAGGAACCCCGGAATCATGGTCACCTCGCCGGGAAAGGCCATTGTTGCCATGCAAAAGAGCAGGATCGCGTAGGTGGCCGGCAGTTTGTAGCGGCTGAGGGCGTAGGCCGCCAGGGGATTGACGAGCAATGCGGTGCTGATCGCCAGGAAGCAGTAGATCAGGGTATTGACGATCCCGCGGCCGTGAAGCAGGATGTACGCAAGAACCTGCTTGTAGTTGCGCGTTGTGAATTCCCAGCGCAACGCGGATCGATGGCTCATGACATCGTGATAGTCGACCGCGGCGATGGGCAGTTTCAGCGGCGAGATCGCGGCTGGCGAGACGTCCCGACGCTGAGCCACGTACTCCTCGAAAGCTTGTCGCGGGCCGTAGACCGTGATGCTCTCGACAGGGCATGCCTGCGGGTCGGTGATGAAGTCATTCCAGTCCACTCGCGCAATTGGCGACGTCGGTACAGTAAGCGGAAAAGGAATCTCTGCGAGTGATCGGTAGGCGGTACCGTAGCTTCTGTTGAACTCGTCGATACTGTCGGCGTATTTAAGGGCTATATGCTGTCCGTAGGGGGCCGCGAGTTCCGGCTGAAGTCGAACGAAGGCGAGATTGAGTTCTGTGCGGACGAACGCCTCCCAATCCTGCCGGATGAGGCCGTCGGCCGGCACCCGGTGGGTGAGAAACACGTCGTGGTAGCTGTCGTGGTTTGTGCTGTGCAAGCGGTTGTATTCATTGATGTCGCTGGTGTACTTGGGCTTTAGGTAGGTGCGCCAAAAGACCGCGTCGATATTGAAGATCATTCGATCGTGGACAGGCCGCGACTCCTTGAATTCGCGATACGGCAGTTCGATGCCCTCGAACTGGGGATTGTAGCGCCGGGAATAGCCCATGCTGTCCGTGGGCGGCGACACGGCGACCCAGCTATTGTAGGGGATAGCCATAGCGAGCCGGCAGGCGTCGATGTCGCCATCGTACTGCTTGTACATCTTCCGTCGGAACAGGCGCGCGTTGATCGGCAGCATGCCGCCGCCGCCGGCATGGCCGAGGGCGTACCAGTCCGGGGGCAGGTCGACTTCGCGGCGCCAGTCGAGAAAGGCCTCTACGAGTTGCCCGTCTGCCGCCACGATTGGTTCGATCTTGCGCCAACTGCCGATTTCCTCCCACCAGGCCATCTCGAGATGGTCTATGCGGACGTCGTACTTCGACTCCGCGTATTTCTGAAACAGCACCCGGTCGCTGTTCCAGAATCGTGGCAGCGGCGCAATGTGATAGAAGTCCGTCTGGCTCTTCACCGAGCCGGCAAGCATCAACAGCAGGGGGTAGATCATTGTGACGGCGCCCGTAATCAGAATGCCAAAAATGGTGGCGTACACGACGCGGACCTTCCAGTGACGGGCACCGATTTTGCTGATGATGGGCATTATGCGGAAGGGTTAATTGTCGTCATTATTCGTCCGTAGCTGCGGTGCGGAACTCCATGCGGCTGAGCCGCTGGAGTTGCAGGACGGTGAAGCCGATGAGCAGCGTGCCCAATATCCAGGCCATCGCCACCGCCGAGCCGAACCGCAGATAGCCGAACGCCTGCCAGAATATGTGCAGGCCGATGACCTCGGTCTCGCCATACGGTGAGTAGGGTCCGCCGCCGGTCATTGCCAGCACAAACTCGCTGCCGCTCTTGACGGCGCCGATCATGGCGCCGATGAAGCTGATCATGATCAAGGCCTTGATGCTGGGAATCGCGACGTGAAACGTTTTTTGCCAGATACCCGCGCCGTCGACATCGGCCGCCTCGTACAGTTCCTCGGGAATCGTCTTAAGCGCCGCAAGATAGATCAGGCAACCGGGCCCCATGCCCGCCCAGATCGTCGGCAGCAGGCAGAAAAAAAGTGCGAATCGGGGCGACTCCAGCCACCGGATTCGGACTTCCTCGAATTGGATGCCCGGCAAATGGTTCAGGAAACTGACGAAAAAGTTGAGCACCTGGTTGATCATTCCGTATTCCCCGTAGAAGCCTTTCCACAGAAAAATAACCACGACGCCGGTCAGCACTGCCGGCAGGTAGTAGATCGTGCGGAACAGGAGCTTTCCTCGTGGCACTTCGGTGAGCAGGAAAGCCAGCGCGATGGGGGCCGCGAATCCGAAGATCATGAACAGAAAGGCGTATTTGATCGAGACCCACAGGGCGTACCAGAACTCGACGTCGAAGAGAATGCTCGCGAAGTTGTCCATGCCGGTCCATTGGCTGAATCCGCGGACATTGTAGTCCTGAAACGCCATCACGCTGCCGCGTATCAGCGGATAATAGTTCCACAAGGCAATCGAGCCGATAGCTGGAACCAGGAGGATATAGGCCATCTTGTAGCGGCTGAATTCCCATCCCCTGGCGGCTTGTTCCGGGCTCTCGAGATTCGCGGACATAAAGGTTCGAAAGACGCGCCGGAACAGCAGGACAAAGACAATAAAAATCCCCGCGACTACCGCCGCTGCCACCCATGTTCGCCGGCGGTGTTCAACGGGATCGAGGATGTCGAGCATTTTTTCATTGCTGCGCCGGACGCGGTCCTTGAGGATCTCGCGGATGCGGGCCTTGGCCCCTTCGTGATCGCCGGCTTTGACGGCTCGTTCTGTCTCGGGGTCGGTCCGGATCTGGTCGATCGCCTGACTGACGTATTTGTAGACCAGCTGGCAGTTCTTGCCATAGGGCTCGGGCACGCCGGATTCCACTGCCGTGGCAAAGGCCGTTTCCCATTGTTTGGGTACCTGCCGGACGTATTCATCATATCCCGCCGCCTTCAACAGCGACGGCTGGACGAAACGGCCGTGACCGTTCTCGACGAATACTCGGGCACGGATCCGGCGTGCCTCGGGGCCGTCGTAGAAGCGGATATATTCCCAGGCCGCCTCACGCTTGGCATCGTCCACGTCGAGCTCGGCAAAGATCCCGGCCATGCGGCTGTTGAATTCGGCGCCGCGCTTGCCGGTGGGCCCCTTCGGAACCGGTCCGAACCCCATGAGATTCGGGTCCACTTGTGAGAAGAAGCGTTGATCGATGGTGCTGAAATACATCGCCTTCTCGATCGTACCGCCGGAGGCATCACCCATCGATACGACACCGTTGAATTTGCCATGCTGATTCTCGTACGGCTCGAAGATCAACCGGGCGACGAAGTGGTAGGCATCGACCGCCTCGTCGCTGTCGAATACACAATACCAGTTGCCGTCCGCATCCTGATCGACCATGCGGCCGCCCATGGAGTAAAGAAAGTTCATCGTGGAATAACTGATCTCGGCGAGCCAAATGCTGAAGCCATACCGGTTTTCAGGCGGGTTGGTCAACACCCGGGCCCACTCCAGCAGCTCGTCCCAATCCTCGGGCACGCGGTCAGGCAATCCGGCTTCCGCGAACATGTCTCGGCGATAAAACAGCGCGCCGACCAATGGCCCCTGGGGAAAGCACCAGACATGCTGATGATCGCGCACCGGTGCCGCGCCCCATTTGTCAAGATGCGGACAGTCCTCTTTGTACGGACAGGCCCGTCGCATCACCATCCAGCACTGTCGCGGCACGCGCTCCGCCATCTCGCTCTGGTAATTTGGGCCTTTGCGCAGACGCGCCAGGTACTCGTCCAGGTCCAGCAGATGCCCGTCAGGCAGGTCCACGCCCGCGGTCTCCTCGACGTATTTATCTAAAGGATAGAGAAACTTGTTGCTGATGTACGTGTGTGATTGGCGGAAGTTGACGTACATCACGTCGGGCGGAATATCGCCGGCGATCTGCATCAGCGGCACGATGTCCATCGTCCGCCCCGGGATTTGTAGGCCGGTCGTTGAAACGGGCCGTACATAGGGAAAGCGCTTCTGAAAAGCGTCGAGGATAGCCAGCCGGGTCTTGCTGTCGATGTCGGTGCTCAAGCCCGCCGGTACGCCCCACGCCCGCAAGACGATCCGTTCCTGGTCCGGCGGCGTCGCCGCAACGAACCCGGCCACTTGCATCAGGCACACAAGTGAGATGAGCACTCCGGGCAGTCTAGTCTCAGGAATAGTCATCGTCCGGAACCAGGCCAATTTTCGCAGTATCAATCGGTTTGAAGCCGAGTTTCAACGCTGGTGAACTGGGCGCCAGGTCATAGTTGTCATTTGCGGCATCGACGAATAGCGGGTCGGCGACGAGAGACTGTCGATCGAACCCCATCGCGCGCCAGCTCTCGAGCGTATGACCGCCATCCGTCTGGGTGGTCATTCCAGTCCGCACCACCGCTTCGCCCGGCAGGCCGCAGAAAGTGATCTTCCCGCCCGGCGCGGGGGAAAAGACGTTTTTATCGAACTCGGCGATGGCATCGGGCGGCTCACGGCCGGGATCGATGTTGAGCCTGAGGAAATCCGCGTCGGCGTTCGCATAGCAGAAGATGTTTCTCCTGAACCGGATGTTGCTCGTGTCGCCGGCCAGCATCAGGTATACCTGCGAGTTGTCGCTGTCGACGAAGATATTATTTTCGACCGTGATATTGCGTGCGTAGTGGCTGAGCATGATCCCGCCGAGCACATTGCGGGCGCAGATGTTGCCATAAACCAAAACGTCCATCGGGCCGTTGTCGAAGTAGATCGCCCAGCCGTAATACGGCGACCAAATCCGGCCGTCCGCTTGTTCTCCCTTGCCGGGTTCCATCCGGATACTGCCGGCACCGCAGCCGATTACGTCGTGAATTTTGTTGAAACGGATGATGTTGCCGCGGGCGAGATCCGGGTCCTTGTCGTAGGTGTACCAACGGTTCATGCAGATGCCGCCAGTGTCGCAGGTCTCCATGCTCAGGTGGTGCAGTTCGTTGCGCTCGATGGTGATCGGGCCAAAGCCGCTCATCAGTCCGATACCGAACCGTGGTGTGTGGTGGATCAGGTTGTTCGAGACGACCACGTCCACGGCACTGATCCCAAAGAAGGCGATACCGCAGGCATGTTTCTCGAAGACGCCCACGTGGTGGATGTGGTTGTTGTGGATCAGGTGGCCTGGCGATTTGGGCCAGGCGTTCACGACGACCTCGCGGTCTTCGCGGAAGTTATGCCATGGGGTAGGGCCTGGCACATCGCCTGAAGTCGTGTCGCCCCGGCAGAATCCGCGCTGCACGCTTCCCAGGAAGATGCCGTAACCACCGGCGTCGGTGATCTCGTTGCCCACGATCCGGTTGCGGGCGTTGCTGTTCTGCAGGCGGATGGCATCGCCGCCGATCGCTTCGAAGCGATTGTTTTCGACGGTGCAGTCTGCCGTGTTTTCCATGTAGATGGCCTGCCCGGAGTTGGGGATCTTGTAATGGGTCTCCGGTGTCGGGAACTGCGCCTGGGTCTGTGTCAGGGTGAACCCCGCGACCCTGATGTGGCTGACGGCTGTGCCCGGGGTGCCGATCATCTGGATCAACCGTGCTGTCGTCGGGGCAGTGACCGCGCCGGATCGCATATCGCTCCCGGCGGGCGGCCAGAAATAGAGGGTGCCGGTGTCGCTGTCGAGGCACCACTCACCCGGCTGGTCAAGATCCTCGAGCGCGTTTTCGACATAGAACCGGTTGCCGGTCTCGACCCCCATGCATTTTGACAGGGAACCGGCAGACGGTTGCACCGTCCGGGTCAGATGAATCCTGTTGTGCTCGACGTTGACGTGGCTGATCGGGATGATATCGCTGATCCAGCTCTTGCCTGGAATCATGAAAACCTCAGCCTGGCCGGGCTTTGCCCACCGGTGCGGGAAGACGCCCGGCTCGTATTGAAACGCAACCGCGTCAGGGACGACGCCGGCGAGCAGGTCGGATGGGACGTCGGTATCGGCGCTTACCAGCGAAACGCGTCGCCAGATGCCGCCGGTATGGGCCCGGCTTTCGAGCCGTACAGTGATCGAATGCTCACGGCCCGGCTCGAGCAGCGGTCGCACGTCGAACTTGAAAGGCATGTCCCAGAGCGCATCGGCGATGATCCCCGTCGAGGCGGCGGTGCGTTCGAACACCTTGCGGCCGTCGATGTACACGTATGCTTCCTTGCTGGCGGCGCCGAAGAGCAGCCACAAGTGCTCGCGCCGGTCGAAGTCCGCCGGCATCCTGAACCGCGTGCGGTACCACCCGACGCCGTAGTAATTCTTGAACCCCTGCATGTCCCACAGTTGATCGGTTTGCAACAGGAGCCAGTTGTTGTCGGCTGCGTCCGGGGCGAACCATTCTTCCTCGACACCGGTTTCTTCGGGGTCGGTTTTGAACCGCCACTCCAGGTCGAGGTCGATCTTGTCGACGTTGTCCAGCAGGTTGCCCTCGAGTACCGGGCTTTTCACAAAAGCCCAACCACCGTGAACCGGGTTGGCGTGATCGTACTTGGGGCGGCGCGCCCGGATCATACGCTTGCCGTTGAAGAACAATTGCCGAAACCACCAGCGCCTGGCCCTGACCTCCGACAGGTGAGTGCATACAATCTCGCCCTCGTGCGGTTGCCAGTCGGTTACGCATCTGCCGCCGCTGAGGATGGGGCGCTCGCCGGGATAAGCCATGTAGGTGACCGGGAACGCCTCGGTGCCCGAATCGCCGCCGCTCAGGCGCAGTGGTTCGCTCAGGTGGTATGTGCCGCCGCGCACCTGGACCGTAACGGGTTGCTGCAATCCGTCGGCACACTTCAACCCCCGGATGGCGTTGCGGGCGCGGGTCAATGTCGCGAAAGGTCCGTCCGTGCCGTCGGCAGCAGGTGCCGGTTGCCGGCCTGACCACTGGTCATCACCGTCCGTTGCTACAAAAAATACTGCTTCTGCACCGGCCATTTTATGATCACTGATTGAAATGCTGTTTGCTTATGCGCCAGTATACTTCCCGGCGGCAAGAGGTCAAGCAACGCCTGACAAACCATCTGCGGCAGCGGTTTGCCGGCGCTAAATTCAACGGGTGTAACCGCAGTTTTGTATATTTTCCGTTAGCCTCAGGCCCGTCGCCGCAGGGGTGGCCTGCTGCTGGCAAAAACCGTGTTTCGGTTGGGATTTCCAATCTGCGTCCTTGAGCAGACGTTCCCGGCCGACACGACCGGGCACCGGCGAGATCAAATAGCCGCATATCGCACAGGCATTGCGCCACCTTAGCTACGCCGGGCACGTGGGAATGGAAGCCTTTCCGAAGGCGATGATTGCCAGGGCATTGAGCGTTTTCGCACGGCGTTTTCCTGACCGTGAAAAGACGCCTTCTTCCCAGAGGCGAAAAGACGCCAGTCCCAACCGTTGCAGGTGAAGTCTTCTGAAATTGGTCCTCCCCGGCTGAAAAGTTGTTGGGCATTCAACAGTGCTTGAATTCTTCGCTGTGCGAGTGAACCTTGCCAGTGCCTGTATGAAAAGAAACCCCAATTCCTTCGGCAAGGGAGCCGGTGCGATGGCGGATGTGAAGGGCCAACTCGAAGCGTGCGTGGAAAAGCTCCGGGTCGGAGCTCTGACCGAGCACGACCTGCGGCAGGTACTGGAGCATCTGTATGGTGTCGACGGCACGGCCGCGCCCCAGCGACTGCTCTATCTGCAGGCCGAGAACACGCTGGTCACGTCGAAGGTGATCGGCATATCCTTCGTGGACCGCGACGGCGTACACGATGGCCCGGACGATCCCGCTGAGTGGCCGTACCAGACGGTACACGAAGCACTGCTCGACGAGTGGCGAATCATCAAGTTTCCGGAGATGGCGCTGATGATGTCTGATGAGGAGTCAACCTACGGGCTCGGCTGCGAGTTCATCCTCGAGAAATAGGCGACAGATGCGCGGAGAGACCCACCAGTGCAAGCCCACGCTGACTGACGAAGACGTCGTCCAGTTCTGTAAACAGGGGTTTGTCGTTCTCGAGGCTGTTGTACCCGACGAGGTGAACCGCCGTACGACCGCATTTCTTGACGAGCACCCGGGTATGGAGCCGAACGAGATTCTGGGTGAGACGTGGTTCTTTGACGCTGTCATCAAGAATCCCGCGGCGACCGGTGTGCTGCGTTCGCTGCTCGGTGCGAGCTTCCTGCTGCCAACGATTCTCAGCAACCATCGCATCGAGTGCCCGCGCCAGATCAACTGCGGCTGGCACCGTGACAGCGGCTCGATTTTCACACCTCGGCTCGATTTTTTGCAGGTCTTCTACTATCCGCAGGACACGCCGCAGGCGCTGGGGCCGACCGAACTGCTGCCGAGCTCCCACTTCATCCGCGGCCGGCGCCGGTTCATGGAGCATTACGGGAACATACGTTATGGCGTGTGGACAGCCGCGCCGGCTGGCTCAATCTTCATCACGCACTACTCGATCTGGCACCGGGCGACCGCCGCTACGGCCAGCGGCGTCCGTAATCTGCTGAAGTACAACTACTGGCGCACGGCACTGCCCGGACGCGACTGGATCGCCGATGGCAACGTGGATGCGATGGAACTCAACTTCCTGCCGGGCGACGTGCCGGGCAATCCAATGCTCGAAAAATGGCATCAGTGCATCCCCGTCGCGCGGATGTTTTACTGGCTCTGCGGGTTGGGTGAAGAGTTGGCGTTCACCGGCGGCCTGTCCTGGCCGATCAATGCCGGGTACGGACGGCCTACGGACACCGGCCTGCCATCTGCTTTTGAGTGCGCGGGGGAATCCCCGTCGGGGCTCTGGGATGTACGGCACCCGGGGGGCAGAGAATGAGCGAAACCCTGTCTGTTGTCGCAAAGACGAAACAGTGTCTTGCGAATATTTTCCAATACGACCCGAAGGTGAATGCCTTTATCACCGTGATGGAAGAAGAAGCCCTGGCGGGTGCGAGAGAAGCGGACGCCGGTTTTGAACGGGGGGAGCCGTGCGGCCTTCTACATGGGATGCCGATTTCGGTCAAGGACTGTATCGATGTCGCCGAGGTGCGGTGCACCAACGGAACCCGGTTTTTCGAAAACTACGTTCCTGTTGAGGATGCGCTGGTCGTGAAACAACTGCGCCGCGCCGGGGCGATCATCGTCGGAAAAACAAATCTGCACGAGTTTGCCTATGGGTCAACGACTCAGAATCCTCACTACGGTCCGACCCGGAACCCGTGGGACTTGGAAAGGATACCCAGCGGGTCCAGCGGTGGCGCTGCGGTGTCTGTGGCGCTCGAGATGTGTGCCGGAGCGGTTGCCTCGGATACCGGTGGGTCGGTTCGCACACCGGCTGCCGTCAACGGGGTGTCGGGGCTCAGGCCGACAGTCGGTGCGATTCCCATGAGCGGCAGCATGACGCAATTGTGCCCGGCAATCGATACGGTGGGTCCCATGGCGCCGACCGTGGAGATCATCGCCCGGATGTTTGCGGTCATGGCCTGCTACGATGACCATGACCCGACGTCGGTGGCGCATGTCTGGGATGACTACATGCCCCGGTTGAATGACGGCGTCGAGGGCGTTCGGATTGGTCTGCCGAAGAATTACTTTTTCGAAGACCTGGCCCCGGGCATTGATGAAGCGGTCAGGGCGGCTGCCGAGAAACTGGCTTCTGCCGGGGCGGTCCTTTCCGACATCGAGCTGGAGGGTGCCGAGGATACACTGGAAGCAATCATGCCCATGGTCTGGGCGGACTGCTACGAATTCCACAAGGAGCGGGTGGAGCAGCAACCCGAAATGTTCGGCACTGACGTGCTCGACCGAATTCTCCTGGGTCGTGATGTTTCAGCGAGCGACTATGCCGCTGCCCTGCGTTGCCGGGAACGCTGGAACCGGGTGGTGCAACGAGCCCTGGGCGAGGTGGATGTCATACTGACGCCGACAACGCCGCTGCCGGCACCACGGATTTCCGAAAGCAGCGACATGCTGTCGACCACGCATCACTTGACCCGTTTTACCTTCCCGCTTTCCTGGGCAGGGCTTCCGGGGCTGTCGGTTCCCTGCGGGTTTACCGCGGATGGATTGCCGATTGGCATGCTGCTGAACGGTCGTCACTGGGAGGAGGGGCTTCTGCTGCGTGTCGGCTCGGCGTACCAGGCAGAAACCACTTGGCACTTGACGCGGCCGCCGATTCTCGGCGGGTAATTGTAGCTGGATTCACGGCGCACGAACACAAATGAGGTCACTATGTACTGGATGCAACTTCGTCGCAGTCAACTTGATGCTTTTGACCGGTCCACTCCGGTGATCCTGCCGACGGCGGCGGTTGAACAGCATGGCGAGCACCTGCCGCTGGGTACCGACTGTATGATTACCGGGGCCGTTGTCGATCGACTGGACCAGGCTATGGACCGCAAGATTCTGATCATGCCCACCGTGCAAGTCGGCTGTTCGGAACATCACATGGTCTTTCCAGGCTCATTGACGCTGACGCACGAAACCTACCGCCGCACGGTGATGGAATATGTCGACTCGGTGCAGCGCCACGGATTTACGCGCGTGATGATCCTCAATGGCCACGGCGGCAACCAGGCTATCAATGCGGTACTCGACCAGCAGATCGGCCAACAGTACGGGGATCTCGAATGCCTGGTTGGTGGCTGGAGTACAATCGGCGCGCCGCAAACGCGGTCGATCAGCGAAGGCGGCCACCTCTCATGCGGCCATGCAGGCGAATTCGAAGCCAGTATCATGCTGGCCATCGCCGAGGATTTGTGCGACATGTCCCTCGCCGAAGACGGCGGTATCCCTACGCGTGTTGAATCCATGCGGTACGATTTATTCGACAGCGGCGTGGCCTCGAGTTACCAGCCGTTCCACAAGCTGTCCCACAATGGCGTCTACGGCAGACCTTCACTTGCCTCGGCCGAAAAAGGTCACCGTATCCTGAGCACCACCGTCGAATCGATCCAGGAACTGATCGAAAGTTTTTGGGACGATGTGAAAGACCTCAGTTCTCCAGTATGAAGCAATGAACCCTGAGTGTTCCCCATGAAGATGATCGATGTCAAGATTCACAAGGCTATCGTGCCGATCAAGCCGGATACGGTGCATTCGGAAGGTATAGAGGACAAGTTTTGCGCGGCTGTCGTCCCCGACGAACCCAGCCTGGGCGAGACGCTCGACCGCGAGGCAGTGGAGCGGTATCGAGTGGACTGATGGCGAAAAACGATGACACAAAGGAGTTGCAGGTGGAGAACGTGACAAGGAATCTGCCGCTGAAAATAGCGATCCTGGGTTTCGGCGATCGTGCAGAAGATCTGGCTGAACACAGACAGTCTGACAGCCAGGTTCGCGTTGTGTGCGTGGCCGACCCACGGCCTGAGCGGCGACAAAAGGCTGTTGAGATATTCGGCGCTGACTGCCGGACGCTGGAGCGCGGCGAGGACTTCTTCGACCAGTGTCTGGAGGTGGACGGAATCTGGGTGATCAGCCAGGAGAAAACCCATGCGCAACTCGCTGTTCCGGCTTTGGAACGTGGGATACCGATGATCCTGGAGAAACCGTTGGCAACAAGTATACGTGACGCCTATCGTATTTGTGAGGCATTTGACCGAAATCCGGTTCCCCTGGTTGTCCCTCACTCGCTGCGCTACCTCGCTTCCTACCGAAAAGCCAAAGAGCTCGTCGATTCGGGCGTGCTGGGCAGGATTTTGCATATTCACGCAATCGAACAGGTCGACGATCACCACACCGTGGACTATTACCGGCGCGGGTCGAATATGTATCGAAGCAACACAACGGCCTTACTGGCCAAGTCCAGCCATGATATCGACCTCATTAACTGGATGATGGGCGGGGTTCGGGCGCAATCGGTGGCCAGTTTCGGTGGCGCCGACTACTTCAAACCACGACCCGATTTGCCTGAATCCTGCTCCGATGCCTGTCCCGAAGCAGCTGACTGCCCCTTCTTCGGGATGGTTGAAGGGACCGACGGCGTGGCCCGCGGCAAGGCGTGTGCGTGGAATTCCGGCGGTGAGCAGGTGGATCATCAGACGATCATCATTCAATACGAGAACGGTACCACCGTGGACTTCACGCTGAACTGTTTTGGCGATATCAGACGTCCCCTCCAAATTACCGGCAGCCACGGAACTTTGTATGCAACCCCGGACGACGTCAGACTGGTGTTGTTCCATCCATCTAGCGTTGAGGAATTCGGTCCTGACCAGCTGGGGGCACATCGGCGTGCGCACGGAGGGCCGGATGCGGCATTGGTTCAGGACTGGATCAGGGCGGTGAGTTCGGGCTGCGAGACGGCGAGTGCGACAGTACATGAAAGCGCCGAAGCTGTTGCCGTATGTGTGGGCGCGGAGTTGTCGATGATGCATCACACGATCATCGAGATGGACGAACTGCGGCAGCAGAGGCCCGGGCCGGAAGTCCTGGTGCTCGAGCAATGAAAGCGGAGTCGTTGCGCGCAGGATAGTTTCCGACTGTCCGGAAGATCACTGTGCGTTTTCCTGTCTGAGCGTCACTCGGCTGCTTTGATAAACGGGATGTGCGCCGAGATGCGCAGTCGCACGTGCTCCGTGGCCTCCGGCCGGATTGTCTTGGTCGCGGTCACGAAGTGCCATTCGCCGTCGCCGGGGTGTCCAGTGCCGATGTTTGACACCTCGTGCAAGTTGCCGATGAAATCGAGGATCTCCACGCCGCCGACGCCCTTCATGTCGGATCGTGCCCAGGCGCCGAACGTAATCGTCTTGCCGGCCCAGGCTGCTGCCGGAATGTGCTGATCGATGATCACGTGGCCGTGCGAAAGCTCGGTGGTCACGCGGATCGAGTATTTCCCGGCCTTGACGACGGATTCGTCCCTGAGAATTTGCGGACCCTCGCCGCCGACGATCCAGGCATCGGGAGTCGGCTCCGGTCCCTGGCGCCACTGCTCGAGTCCCGGATTCTCGAGAAGAATTCGGGCGCTGTCGTCGATGGTGCTGCCTTCCACCAGCACGGTATCGTCGAACCATACGAAGCGTCCGGTCTGCAGCGGCGGACTCCAGTCCGGATCGTGCGGCTGTCGACAGTTCCGCAACGCCTCGATGTACGCCGCCGGCACCTTCTCATGCGGACATAGTACACATTGGTGGTTCAAGGGACGGGGCCGCACGATCGGGTTGAACCAGAGGTCCGGGTGCCAGACAAAAAGCCACACATAACGATCCGCAGCCGTCAATGCCCCGTACAACGTCTGCTCGAACTCGGCGGGACTGCGGTAGTTCTTGTGAAAGTCCGCCGGATCGGTGTGCCAGCCCCCATAGTTGTTGGGGGAATAATCCACCCAGAGACCAAAGCCGTATTGGATTGGCTGAAGCAGCGGGTCGGCCTGGTGCACGCTCTCGGCACCCGACCGCATCGCGGCAAACTCTTGGCCCGCAATCTTTGAATAGCCGCCCTCGCCGCCGTCGACAATCGTCGCGTTGCCCCGGCTCTGCATCATGCCCTTGACGAAAGACTCCACCATGTTGTGGTGGCCCCAGCCGGTATTCTGGATGACAACGATCGTGATATCCGGATATGCCGCGGCGACTGCCTGCATCCACTCGCGGCCGCGACGCTGGATCTGGGCCTCGACCTCGGCCAGGCTGTACTTGTCATGGTCCGGTCGGGCGCTGTAATTGAAGATCTCCTCCCATTGACCAAGGGTCCCGGCGTAGTGCTCGACATCCAGCCAGAACCCTTTGAGGCCCGCTTCCCTGGCTAGTTGCGCAAGCACCGCGCCGTTCTCAGCGATCCCCGACCAGTTCGGATCGAACCAGTCCAGGTTGCCGTGCTCGACCGGTGGAGTAATAATCTTCCTGACCCGAAAATTGTCGAGACGATTACGGCCCGCTACGCCGCCGCCGCCATACGTGATGAAATTGATTTCTGTGGCCCCTTCGTTAGGTGTAAAGTTAATGCTTTGCTCCGCCCATTCCGGTCCGGGTACGCCATGGGTATTGAAACTAAAGGGCAGGCATGGGTCCTCTCCAGCTGGGTCCGGATTGGGTTCGCAACCGCCGTTGTTGTCGACTACGCGAACGTGCTGGAGCCCGGTGCCGCCACCAACATGCTTGATGGACCAGGAGACCTTGTACTGTGTGACCCCGTCAGCTTCAGGGATGGTAGCACCGGCGCCCGGGGTGCTGTTTGTGTTCGCATTGTCGGCGTCCTCGGCCGAATTGATTATGAGACAACCCTGGTTTGGATAGCCATCGGTATCGTCCCAGTCTTCAAGTCCGGGGGTAATGGAAGCCCAGCCGTCTAAATTGGTGTCGAACTGGCCGTTGGTCATCAGGTCTGGACCGATGTCGTTCTCGGCAGCCGCGGATCCCCGCGCGGAAAGGGCAAACTGGATGAAATTGTCGGTAAACTTCTTGAACGGGACCGCTTTCAAGTCGTTCAGCGCCTGACTGAAATCCTCCCGCGTGAATCGCCTGCCGCCAAAGAAAATGTCCTCCTGCCCCGATCTTCTGGGGCCCCAGTCATTCGGGTAGACGAAGATCACCAGACCGTCCAGCGGCAGAGCCTGCTCGATCTCCCCGATGTGTTCCCTGAGATACGCCGGCTCGACAGTGTTGCAGGCAAAGGCGACCAGCTTCTTGTGCGCCGGAATCGCCGGGCCCAACCCGGTTTGCGCTGTTGCGTCCTGGGTTGCGCAGTCGGCAGAGCAGAGTACAACCGCAACGAGAATAGCGGGAAAGGTGATTGAACGGATAGCGGTGTACCGGAAATGCATGCTGTAACGTCCTCGGCTGGGTTGATTGTCTCCAAGGATAGCCCTCGACACGGCGATTGCCAATGACGAACACCTAATCCCACCACTCCGGCCGGCGGTAGGCGGATACACAAAAAAAAAGCGCGGAGACGAGGCCTCCGCGCTTTCTGTAGATTAATGCTGTCGTTGCGTCTATGGATTCATCTTGGCGTTGATGAGGGCGTCTATTTCTGAAC